>DAIDCO010000021.1 GCA_027309555.1 bacterium | reverse complement strand
TTCCCGGGGCGGGAACGCGGACGTCGGGGCGGCTGGCATCTCCGCCATACAGAACGCATCTCGGGCGGGCCGACCACCCCGAGGAGGCTATATATAATTGGCTGACCACGAGAATGAATCATACAGGGAACAAGGAGTAGAGAATCGACGGGTCTAGTATGCATTTAATGGCGGTTCGCCACTGAAAAACTGCCGTACTTTAGCCAAAAATCGGCTCGAAACCATCAATTCTCAGTACGGAACCGCGCGGTTCAGCGTTTCCGGGCCGGGGGAAGCGGAGGCTCGGGCGGAGTGATCGCGGTCTCGATCCCCCGCGCGGCGAGGGCCGCCCGGAACGGCCCGGGAGGCACGCACCGCTCGGGCGGGAGCACCCCGTGCTCCCGGATCTCTCCGCGGGCGATCAGTTCCGCCCCGATCGCGCCCGCGACGCCGACCGCGTACTCGGTCGCGGTGAGGTGCCAGTCGGGGCGCGGCGGGAAACGGGCGACGGCGTGGCGGACCGTGGGGCGACCGTCCTTCGTACCGTGGAGCTCGATGTCGCAGACCTCCCAGTCGTCGACCACGATCCCCGCGGGGGCGCCGAGGAGCTTCTCGCGCTTCAGGAGGGCGAGCGTGAACTCGCGGGGCGCGACCCGTGCGCCGCGGACCTCGAGCGGCTCCTCGGAACCGAGACCGAGGAGCGACATGGTCCGAAGCACCTCGATCCCCGGGCCTCCCTCCTTCCACTCACAGTGGGCGAGGCCTTTCGACCGTAGGCTGTCCGGGAGGGTCGCCGGTTCGGAGTGGAGGGTGCGGTAGAGGCGCGTACGGCCGACCGGCGGCGCGAAGTCGAACTCCTCGGCCCCGCTCATCGGCGGGTACTCTCGGTAGGCGCCCCCTTCGAAGACCATCGCCGGCAGGATCATCTCGTCAAGGAACGTGCTGGGCGACCAGGTGAAGGAGACCTCGGGGGCCCCGACCGTGAGGTCGCGCCAGCCGTCCCGGATCACGATCGAGTCGACCCGGTCGAGGTCGTGTGCGGCCTCCATCGCGAGGACGTTCGAGACCCCGGGCACCTGGCCGAGGCCGGGGATCGCGATCCGCTGCGCGGTCCGAAACGCGTCATCGAGGGCGAGCTGGCGGCGGGTCATGTGGAAGAGGCCGCCGAAGTCGAGGTAGGGCACGCGCGCCTCGAGGGCCGCCTCCATCACGTGGAGGTTGAACGTGTACTGGACGGCGTTCACCACAACGTCGGCCCCGGTGAGGAGCGCGACGACCGCCGCCCGGTCCCGCACATCGATCGCCGCGGCCCGGGCCTTCGGGCCGGCGGCCTCGGCGGCGGCCTCGGCCAGCGTCCGGTCGAGGTCGGCCGCCACGACGTGGTCGAAGACCCCTCCGTTCGCGAGGTCGCGCACCGTACATCGTCCCGTCAGCCCCCCGCCCCCCAGCACCACGGCCCGCATCGTGGGTCCCTCTCCCGTTTCGCCGCGAAGAGGCGGCCCTATAGTAGGCTTCGGTCGGTCGGCCTGCGGACTACTTACTTCGCGGACGATCGTCGAACGGGCGCCGTTCCTTGGGCCGTGCCGGTGAGCGGGACCGTGCTCCCGGTGTGCGGGCCGCCGGCCGCGGGCCCGGTCCGCGCGAACAGGTCGCGGAACGTCTCGAAGTGCCGAAGGAACGGGTCGGCCCGCCGCCGGTCCTCGAGCTCCCCGAGCGCGATCCCGAGCAGCGCCTTCGCCTTCGGGTCTCCCGCCTCGGCATGGGCCAGATAGACGCAGAGGACCTGGTAGTGCGGCAGGACGAACGCGTCGGTCCGGGGCGTGCTCATATCGCCCTTGCGCGGGCGGTAGATCCGCTCGATCGGCACGGCGAGCGCCACCGCCTTGCGGTGCGAGAACCCGAAGTAGCGCCCCGGTCCGACCACCCGGGTGACCTCGCGGATGCTGCCGCGGAGGTCGTTCGTCAGGCGGTCGCACTCGTGCCAGCACCAGAGGCCGAAGCCGTAATCTCCGGCCAGATACGCCTCCCAGGCCTGCCCGTAAAGCTCCCGTTCGCGTTCCTCCACGGGGAGCTCGGAAGAGAGCCCCGCCTTCCAGTCGGAAACGAGCACGTCGATCCGCATCGTGGGCGAGAACTCCTTCTGTACGGGCACGTCCGGCACGGGCGTCACGACGGGGAGTACCCCGAAAAGGGTTAGACCGTTATCCCCGGCCCCGCGTCGTCCGCTCGTAGACCCGGCGACCCTGGACCCAGGTCTCCTGGACGACCGCCGATCCCTCCCGGATCGCGTGCGCCGGGTCGGTGGCCTTCGCGATCACGAGGTCTGCCCGGGCCCCCGGCTCAAGGGTCCCGAGATCGCGTTCGCCGAGAACCCTCCCGCCGTTCACCGAGTAGAGGCCGATCGCCTCCTCGGCGGAGAGGGCCTCCTCCGGTGCGGGGTTCGCCGATCGCCCGAGGGAGTCCGTGCGGGAGCCGAGGGCCTGCAATCCCCGCCACGGGTCGAGCGGGTCGAACGGGGCGTCGCTCGACCCCGCGAGCAGGAGTCCGCGCTCGAGGAGGGTCCGGAATCGGTACGTCCATCGGGCCCGCGTCGATCCGAGCCGCTCGGCCAGCCAGACGTCGCTCCAGACGAAGCCGGGCTGGATGACGAGCGCCGGTCGGGTCCGGTCGAGCAGGTCGAACAGCGCGGGCGGAGTGAGCGCTGCATGCTCGATCCGGGCCGGCGCGTTCGCGCGGCCGGGCCGAGACGAAAGAACGATCCGTAGCGCGCGGGCGATGGCACGGTCCCCGATCGCATGGAGTGCCGGGGCGAGTCCACGGTCGACCGCCGATTGGACCTGGGACGAAAGCTCCGCTTCCGATCCGATCGGGATCCCGCTCTCCCCGGACGCATCCGTGTACGGCTCCGAGAGCCAAGCGGTCCGGGGCCCGAACGCCCCATCCGTGAATCCCTTCGCCCCCGTCACGACGAACATTCCGTCCCCGCCCGAGGGAACCAGGTCGGACGGTGCGAACTCCTCGAGCCGGGAAACCCGCACGTAGACCCGGATTCGGGCTGGAGGATCGCCGTCGGTCGCCAGCGTCCGCAGGGCCATCGTCTCCTCTCGGCTCGCGTTCATCGTGGCGACCGTCGTAAGGCCGAAAGCGGCCGCCTCCTGCAGAGCCCGACGCAACGCGGCCCGATCGGGCGGGAACGCCGCCGCGGCAACGGCGTGGACCGGGCGCATCGCCTCCTCGTACAGGAGCCCGTTCGGAGAGCCGTCCGCGGCTCGGCCGATCCGCCCGTTCGGAGGGTCCGGGGTCGACCGCTCGATCCCGCACCGGGAGAGGGCGACGCCGTTGACGGCCGCGCAGTGCCCACTCGTGTGGTAGAGGACGATCGGTCGCTCCGAGCTCCCCCGGTCGAGCACCTCGCGGTCGGGAGGGCGTCCCTCCCGGAACTGCTCGACCTCCCACCCCCCGCCGACGATCGCCCCGTCGGGGTGCGATCGGGCCCAGTCTCCGATCCGCTCGGCGAGTACGGCGAACGAGGCCATGCCTCGCACGTCGAGGGACTCCCGAGCGCGGGCGATCTCGAGGAGGTGAAGATGCGCGTCAATGAGGCCGGGCAGGACGAGTTGACCCGCAAGGTCGTGGATCTCCGTGCCCGAGGGCGCTGCGCGCCGAACTTCCTCGATCGTGCCGACCGACCCGACGCGCCCGCCCTCGACCAAGAGCGCCTCGGCGAAGCGTCGTCCCGTGAAGATCCGTCCGTTGTGCCAGAGGTGGGCGTCCGTCATCCGGGCGATGGCCCCAGGCCGGGCGGGGTTGAAAGGGTTCGGCGGCCCGGCGCTCGACGACTAGACGTCGAGGTACCGATAGAACTCGTACGGGTGGGGGCGGAGGTTCAGCTCGAGCTGTTCCTCCCGCTTGAGCTCGACGTAGGTGTCGAGCAGCGAATCGGCGAACGCGGGCTTGAGGAAGGCGCGGTCCGACTCGAGGCAATCGAGCGACTCCCCGAGCGAGCCGGGCAGCTCTCGCACTTGGAGCTCCCGCCGCTTCGACGGGGAGAGCTTGTAGATGTTCTCGTCGACCGGGGGCGGCGGCTCGATCTTGCGTCGGATCCCGTCGAGACCGGCGAGCGCGAGCGCGGCCTCGGTCAGGTAGATGTTCGCGGCGGAGTCGGGCGTGCGGTACTCGATCCGCTTCGCCGCGGGTCGACCGCGGTGGTAGAAGGGGATGCGGACGTTCGCCGATCGATTCGCCTTACTCCACGCGATGAACACGGGCGCCTCGTAGCCGGGGACGAGGCGACGATAGGAGTTCGTGATGGGGTTGGTGATCGCGCAGAGCGCCCGGGCGTGGTCGAGCAGGCCGCCAATGTAGTACCGGCAGGTCTGACTGACCTCGGCGTACCGGTCGGACGCGTCGTAGAAGGTGTTCGTCCCCTTCTTCCAGAGCGACTGGTTCGTATGCATCCCGATTCCGTTGTCGCCGTAGACGGGCTTCGGCATCAGGCAGCCCACCTTCCCGTGGCGGGCCGCGACGTTGCGGATGACGTAGCGGATGTCCTGGACGTGGTCCGCCATCGGGACGAGGTCGTCGAACCGGACGTTGATCTCCGACTGGCTTGCGGTCGCGACCTCATGGTGGTGGGCGTCCATCACGAGGTGGAAGTCGTCCGCGAGGATGTTGCACATCTCGTCCCGCATCGCGAGGAGCGAATCGTGGGGCGGCGAGCGATGGTAGCCTTCCTTGAATCGGACCGTCGCCTGCACGGGTCCCGACTGCCACGGGGCCTCCCCGTGGTTCAACAGGTAGCCGGCTCCGCTCCAGGCGTCCCGGACGCCGGCAGCGGACGGGAGGAGCTCGACGGTATCGAAGACGAAGAACTCGATCTCGGGCCCCCAATAGGAGCGGTCGAAGCCGGCGGCCGCAAGGACCTTCTCGGTCTTCCGTGCCACGCCCCGCGGGTCGTGCGCGTACGGTTCGGTGGTCCCGCCGATCCGGACGTCGCAGATGAACCGGACGGTGGCGCCGGAGTCCGGGTTCCACGGGATCGTGGCGAGCGAGCGAGCGTCCGGGACGAGCAGCATGTCCGAGTCGTAGATCTCCCGGAACCCCCGGACCGAAGAACCGTCGAGCTTGGGAACCCCGGACTCGAACATCTCGGCGTCGAGCCCGTGGCGCGGGATCGACACCAGATTGAACCCTCCGAAGACGTCGGTGTAGAACAGCTGGACCCAGCGCACGTTCTCCCGCTCGAGCCTCTCGACGATCGCCGCGCCGGTGTTCGCGGGCTTGCCCGGTTCTTTCGCCGCCTTCCGTGCTGCCACTCCTTGCCACCCCGTACACCGAGCGGGAGAGGCTACATCAACGCTCTCTCAGTAGAACTGGACAATCTTCCATTCCCCATTGCGGAACTCTTAATTCCAACCGACCGCTTGAAGCTCCATGCGACGAACGTCCAACCTGGACGAGCTCGATCGGTCCATCCTGCAGGAGTTGAACATCGACGCCCGACGGAGTCATCGCGAGATCGCTCACCGACTCAAAGTCTCCCCGACGACCGTGAGCGCCCGGATCGGCCGCATGGAATCCCAGGGCGTGATCCGAGGCTATATCCCGCTCCTGGATGACGAGCAGCTCGGCTGGGACCTCTGGGCCGCTGTCGGGATCCGGATCTCGAAAGGCCGCCTCCGCGAGGTCGAGGAGCGGCTCGCCCGCGACCCCCGGGCCTACGCGATCTACGATGTCACGGGGGAGAACGACGCCCTCCTCATCGGGCGGTTCCGGGACCGTCGGGACCTCGACCGCTTCGTCAAGCACGCGCTCCAGGACCCTCATGTGGAGCGGTCGAACACCCAGGTCGTGCTGAACCGCGTGAAGGAGGATCGACGGGTGCCGGTCACGCGCCTCGCGGCCGAGCGGGAGGGTCCGAACGACCCCGGGGGCCGGGACGGTCGCCCGGGCGGCTCGGCAACCGCTATTAGGGCCGGAACGCCCTGACGGGACCGAGGGCGTACCATGGACTGGGGACTTCAGAACCGCCTGAATCGGATGTTCTCCATCGCGAGTCACAACAGCGTGATGCTCGCGGTCGACCATGGCTACTTCATGGGGCCGACGCGCCACCTGGAGAACGCCCGCGCGACGATCGCGCCGCTCCTCCCGCACGCGGACGCCCTCGCGCTCACGCGAGGGATCCTGCGCCACGCGGTCGAGCCGACGACCAGCACCCCCATCGTGCTTCGGGTCTCGGGGGGCGCGACGATCCTGAAGGACGATCTCTCCCACGAGGCGCTCACGACCTCGATGGAGGACGCGGTCCGCCTGAACGTGAGCGCGGTCGCGATGAGCGTCTTTGTCGGGGCTCCCCACGAGCACGAGTCGCTCATCCACCTCGCCCAGCTGGTCGACCAGGGGGAAGAGTACGGCGTACCCGTCATGGCGATCACCGCCGTCGGCAAGGAGCTCGAGAAGCGGGACGCACGGTACCTCGCCTTGGCCTGCCGGGTCTCGGCCGAGCTCGGCGCCCATCTCGTCAAGACCTACTACTGCGAGGACTTCGGGAAGGTCGTCGAGGGCTGCCCGGTCCCGCTCGTGGTCGCCGGGGGGCCCAAGCTCGATAGTGACCGGGCCGCCCTCGACCTCGCTCGAAACGCGATCGATGAAGGTGCGCACGGGATCGATATGGGCCGCAACATCTGGCAGTCGGACCACCCCGTCGCGATGTTGAAGGCGCTGCGGGCGATCGTGCACGACAAAGCCACGGTCCGCGAGGCGCTCGACCTGTTGGAGGCCGAGAAGGCGCACCCGTCGCCCCGCGCGTCGGCCGCAACGGCCTGACGGACGCCGGCGACCGCGGGGCCCGGAACTATCTTAACCGCGACCTCGCTCGCCCCCCGCGCGCGGGGATTGCCAAGCTTGGCCAAAGGCGCCAGATTCAGGGTCTGGTCCCGTAGGGGTTCGTGGGTTCAAATCCCTCTCCCCGCATTCCCAATGTTGGAACCCGGGGGGAGTTCGAATCCATGGCCCCGCGCTTGCCCCTCGGAGTCTCAGGCGGTTCAAGCCCCATACCGACATCCGCTCCGCTGCGTCGTGCCCATGACCGCTTCCGTCTCGCGGAGACGCGAGCCCGAAGCTCGCTGGTCCGCTCTGCCTCGGGAAGTGAGGAAAGTTCACGCCGAAGTTTTACGAGCCACCACGATTCCGACATCCCCCAGACCCGGAGTGCAGGCTGCCCACGAGCTGCATCTGGCCGACCCGCGTGCGTGTTGCGTCTCCGCGCGGCAGTAGCCTCGATTTGTCGACTCGCTTGGGGAAGGATCTGGGTTTCGAAGGCGCGGGCAGTTCACGGAGGGACTTGGGGCCCCAGGAGTCGGTGGCTGCCCGTGTACACCAAGGCCGGAGCGAGCAACCCCAGCAGCGGAACGGTCAGCAGAGGATACTGCCATCCCCCGATGGGAAACAGCAGGGCCACGAAAGGGGCGATGAGAACGAGGAGCAGGAGCGCGTACGCCACGCCTCCACTCATGAGGCTCACCTCCCGGTACCGTCGGCCGCCGAGCTCGAGCCCCACCACGATACCGAGGCCACCCAACCATGCCAGCCAGAAGCCCACGACCACAGCGTAAGCGAACAGCGGCTGAACGGTCGCGAGGCACGTAAGTGAGCGGCTCGGGGCGCCGCGGATGCATTCGACCAGAGAAGGGGTAGAGTAGAGCGCCAGCACCATCGGAGTGACGATCACGAGAAGGCCGATCGAGCCGATGTTGCAGAGAAGGGACGCGACGAGAAACCACCGGTCGAACTTCCGAAGGGCGCCGAACCCGAGGCGGTAGAGGATCAAGGAAAAGGCGAGGAGGATGGCTCCCGCGAGCACGCAGATCGTGGTGAGTTCGACCAGCGTCGTGCCGAAGGTGAAGATGCCCACCGGGTCGTAGAAGGCAAGCAGGTTGACCGTGACTGGGAGCACGAGGCCGGCCACACCCCCGGCGAGCCCGAAGATTGCTCCGGTCTCGAACCGCCGGAGTCCCTTCGGTTCGTCCACCGCCGGGATCGGGGGTTGCGCAACCATCGGGTTCCCCTAGGAATCTTCCGAGCTCAGGCTGCGAGGCGCGCCCGACGGCTTCAGCGGCTCCAACGAGCGGGGCTCATGGGCATACCGCGGGTGGAGACTCTCGGGTCCGGCCAGATTCGGGCGTCGGAGGAGAGTCCCCGACCGCCACGGAGCGAGATCCGTTCTCGTCACCGGCCGGGAATCCGCCCTCGATCTAGGGAGAAGATACCACGATGCGGCGGGCCCCGGGTCCGAACGCATACCACAGGAGGACCGCGGCTACGATGAGCACCAGCAGTCCCAAGGGACCGATCAGATACAGAAACACGATTGCCAACAGGATGATCAACAGGGCAGCTCCGAGACTGATTGTGTGCGCCATGATGAGGACCATCGGTCCGGGGGGGATGATTCTTCGCTTGAATCGGGTTAAGCGATCCCTTAACTCTCACTCTCGGGTTGCGAGTACCGATGATAGCGAAGCGCAGAGAGAAGGTCACTTTCCTGGAAGGGAAGAAGATGCCGCGACGAACTCGGGTCAAGTTCAGCGCGCCGAAGTCGACCGGAGCCAAGCGAGTGTCGTTCCTGGAAGGAAAGAAGTCGCCGCGGAGAACCCGAGTGACCTTCATGGCCAAGAAGGGCGCGAACGCGCGCAGCCGCTGAGCGCGCCGAAAGGGCCGACAACGTAGCGTGGCTCAGGGGGCGCGCCGCACGCGCCCCCCGCGACTTGACGACTACGGCTCCTCGACCTCCGACTTATCCTTCAGCCGATACGACCCTTGTCTCAGAAACTGTGCGGCCCTCCCCCACGAGGATGAGTGCGCCTCTACCCCCGAGTTTACTCACTGGACCGGGTAGCTCTACCCCGAGTCCGATAATGCTTGGGACCGTTCGAGCATCGGGGAAGCGCACCGGCGCTCACCGTGTCGAATGCGGTGTGAGCCGTTCTTCTCGGGACTCCCGGCCGGCTGGGAGGGTACGCGCGGAAATCGGGTCCGGGCGCCGGGATCCCTCCGGGCCGCCGAAACCGGGCCCCGCGACCCGGTCGCAAGGAAAGGGTTGGCGGGCGTGGATTCGAGCCGCCCGTCCCGTTGCTGGGTTACCGCGACACTCGCGTCCGGTACCCCGGACGCCCGTCAAACGCTCAGATACCCGAGGAGGATGAGCGCGACGACGACGATTGCGATGAGGACAATCCATCCGAACATGGTTCGATCACTAGACCTCTAGGCTAACTGCGGCGGTGGCAGGGTATTGTTTCACCGGCTCCGGCAGCCGGGAGACGGGCGGTTCCACGGTCGCACCCAGTCGGTCGGCCGCCGTGGCGATGCCGCTGGCGACGGTCTTGGCGGTGTCGACGAGGACCGTAGCTGCCTCGACCAGTAACTTCTCGCCCTCCCGTCCCGCGGCCTCGACCTGGCCCACTACCGCCCTGCCAGCCTCGTCGGGAGCCTTGGCGCCTTCGTGAGCGGCGGACCTCTTCGCGTCCACAATTGTGTTCTCCATGCCGATTCTCCTTTTCACACCGAGTCGTGGAGCCGTGGCTGGGGGTTAACCCCGCCCTCAGCCCAAATCAAGGAAACCGAGGATCGGGTGGGACTGCCGCCTCCCGGCTCTTTCTCGAAAGCGATAGTTGATGGCGGGCGGTCGGGAAAACCTCGGGTCGGCCGATGGCTCCCCGGGGAGCGCTCTTCGTAGGCGCATTACCCGGAACCGAGCGACGCCCGCCGGTAACCCGAGGTCGTGTCATGTGGCGACCGCCGCTCCGGGGCCCGGAGCATCGGGGCGAGCCCGCGAATGATCCCAGGGAATGTAGAGATCGCTCCGGATCCGAGGCAGTGGATCAGGATCACGTCCACGGCAACCAGGGCCACGCCGCACATAGCGCTCCGCACAAGCATCCCAATCGCGCCGGCAGTTAGGATTCCCGTGAGCCAAAGGGCCCCCGTCTCGAGGTCCCTGTGTCCGGTCGGACCACGGTGGGGACCGCGCCAACGACACGTGCGATAGCGCCCACCCCCGGCGTACCGCGGCCGGCATCGCCGAACCCGCGGATCGACGGTTACCCGGGGATACCTCGGCCGGGAAGGGTGGCGAGGGCGCCGACAATGTCCCCCAGAAAGACCCCGAACAGGGCGTTGAAGGTTGCCGCGATACCGACGAGAGCCGAAAGATCCTCCACCTTCGTGTTCCGCGATGGGCGGTTGTTGTTAGTGTGGAAGTAACTGTGATTCTCGACTCTCTCCCTCGGGAGAGAACCCATTCCCCACCCTGAGGGGAGGTTGATCGCGGCCGGCGCAAAGTACTCTCCTTAGCCGAGGTTGAGGGAGCGGGGGATTCGCAACGGACCGTAGCTCTTGATCGCCGACGGTCGCTCAGCACGTCGACCTAGGCAGAGGGTGAATGGGCCGAGCCCTGGTCGCGCGAGCCATCCCCGTGGCGAGAGTGCCGAGAAAAAGAAATATCCCGCCGGAATCTCCCCCCGTGCCAGAAGGCCAATCACCGGTCGAGTAGGAGCCCAGGGAGGTTCGCAATGCGGGTGCTCGTGGTGGATGACGATTCAGAGTTCCGCGAATACTTGGGCGGCTTACTCAGCGCTCGGGGACATACGGTGGCGGGGGTCCCTTCTACCGCCCAGGCCACCTCGGCCTTGGAGCGAAAGGAGTTCGATGTCATGTTCACCGACCTCAGAATGGGACGCCGGAGCGGCCTCGAGCTCCTTGGCCAGGCCAGGGAAAAGTGGCCTCGCCTCCTCGTGGTGATGCTGACCGGTAATGCGACCGTGGAGACGGCAATTCGCGCCCTGCAACTCGGCGCCTTCGACTATCTACGCAAACCCGTCGTCGACGGTCAGGTCCAGCGCGTGCTCGAACTCGTGAGCCAACAACTTGCGCTGACTCGTGCGGGCGCTAAGCCGCTCGACCCCGCCCGATATGCCCGTGCGTTGGCGGTAGAGGGTGGATACGATGTACTCCTTATTTCGCCCCCTCCAGTTCGAGTTACTACCGAGAAGGTCAGCCATCTGCCTCTCGACCCGGACAATCCGTTTCGGATCCACGAGGCGGTCGAGGATTTCGTCGTTCCGAAAGATAGGGCGGCGGTGGTCCTCGCGGCGGTCGAGGAGTTGCTCGCGCGCCACCGCGAGGAGGAGATTTCCTCCCTCCTCGATGGAATCCGAGCGCTCTTGGAGGGAAAGGGACCGCTGGCCGTGGGGTACGACCCGAACAAGATCACTGCCACCGGTGCGCTCGCGGTCCGCGCATCGATTGTGTCGAACGACGCGCGCACCACGCTCGATTCCCTGGCGAACCCGATCCGTCGCCTGGTCCTCCGTCGACTCGCGGACGGCTCATGCAGCTTCATGCAGGCCATGGAAGCGGCCCACCTCGACGACACGTCGTTGATTGCGTTCCATCTCCGCAAACTGACCGAGAGCGGACTGGTCGCGCACGTTTCTCGCCAACGGTATCGTCTCACGCCACGGGGAAAGGGGGCCATCAAGATCCTGAACTCGATCGACGAGCTCGACTCTGGCAGGGGAAGTGGGAACCGGATCTTTCCTTCGAAGACCCCCCGGCGGCCGCCCTCATGATCCAAGGTTCCGGGGAAGCTCGGGCCGTCCACGTACGAGGCTGTGCCGACCCTCGGTGCCTTTCGCGAATCCATCGTCGGGCTCCCACCCACTGTGCGCCGGGCGCCCACCAATCATGCCACGTAATCGGCTAAATCTCGGGGCTGGGTAGGTCATGTGGCTCGGAGAATAGGCCCCAGTCCCTGGCCGACCCGCCGGATCCGTCGGCCGTGACCAAGGTCACCTATCTGGGCCATGCAAGCCTCCTGGTCAAGTTCGGAGGCTAAACAAACGTCCTACCTCCCGACCCCCTACTTCATCCCAGACGTTGGCGTGATGCCGGCTCTCCGGATCGCCGCGCTATCGGGCATCGATGTCCGGATCATGATACCAAGCAAAGCGGACCAGCCCCCTGTCCGTTGGGCCTCGCTATCGAACTTGGGAGAATCGCTCGAGGCCGGGGTCCCGAGATTCGCCTACCACGAGGGGATCCTGCATGCGAAGGCTGTGACCATCGACGACTTCGTCACCTCGGTAGGTTCTGCGATTTGGGACCTTTGCAGTATCACGGGGAACTTCGAGACGAACGCAATCATCTGCGACCCAGAAGCAGGGAGTCGGTATCGCCGAATCTTCATCGGGACGCCGGTACCGAGAGTCGATCGGGCCGACGCAATCGGGAGGCCCTCCTCTCGATCGAGGGGACCGGGCTCATCTACCGAGTTCTCGACCGGAATCCACAGATGGGTTGGTTTCCGGGTACGCTCTTAGGAGTCCTACGCCACCCGCTCTCGGACGACCCGACTCAGGGGGTCGACGTACCGGTTGTTCTCGGGCGTCCTTTAGGACCATTCTGTCTTGGCGGCCTTCCCTCGATCTCGAATCGTGTGGGGTGCCAGTCCCGCGTCCTCTCTCAGGAGCATGGTGCGCGGGTCGCAGACTCGACTCCCTCCATCGGTCACGGTCAGCTCCATTAACTCCTCCCGGACTGGCAATGCACTTCGCTTGACTTGCCCAGCTGAAGTTCGAAGGTAGAGGCGGCCTCTCCCTCGAATCCCTAGATGACTACGGCGGACCCGTCGCTTCTTTCCGAGTAGCCGCCAAGAAACGCAGCCAATGAGAGCCGGGAGCGTCTTCGATCTGCCGGAGGTTCACGCACCCCAAGACCGGGGCCCCCGGTGCAGTTCGGATTTCTCGCCCTGCACTCGCCCCGGCGCGTCCAATCCGCTTCGACCCCCGGCGCCGCCCATCGAACCGGGTCCCTACCAGTCGAGCGGAGATCGCAGGTCGTACCCGTGCTCGAGCACGGACTTGAGGTTCATCATGAAGTACGTCCAGCCCCGGATGGCCCCATCGTACAGGTCGTTCCATCGCCCGTCGCTCCGGAATCCGGAGTGGACAAACTTGAGCACCGTCCCCCCTCCTCTCCGCTCGACCGATAGCGCGAGCCGGGTCACTCCCAGTTTTTCGTCTCCGGGCCACTGCCAGGTCAGGACGATGCGCTTCCCCCGATGGAATCTCAGCACTCGCCCCGAGTGGGTCGGACCCCCCTCCCAGGTGAACGTGTAATGGCCGCCGGTGCGAGGGGACAGTGTCGCACGGTCCACCATCCAACGAGCGAGTATCTCGGGGACGGAGACCGCCTCGAAGACCTTCCGGGGGGATGCGTGAACGAACACCTGCAATCGGATCGTCCGAGTCGAGCTACGCGACAACAGCGCTGGATGATGGGCCGGACCTCAAAGGAGCATCGATAGCCCCACGGGGTTGCTCTACGAATCCGCTGGCCCCGCCCTCTCTTCCCGGGGTCGACCTCGCACGCTCGCTCGTTCCGATGTCCGCGCTCCGCCCGTCACGAGCCTCCGATACCGCGGAGGTTGGGGGCCGTTACGTCGACCCGACCGCGAACCACGGCGCGGGCGCGCGAGACGCGAGGGATCCCCAACGGTACCCAACGTCTCGATCGAGCGACCCGGACCGCCCCAAGGTTGGCTCTAGATCAACAACCGATCGCTACGCTTCACGGAACAGCTCGTAAACGAGGGTCCCGTCTCGATACGGCATCTGGGATGCCACCCGGCCGTATTCGGGATCCTCCGCGATCGTGCGGTCTTCTCGCTCGAAGGCCTGGGCGTCTTCGTACCGGTACACTAGAACGGCCGAGTTCATCGGCCCGGACAGGCCCAGCAGGAGGTCCGGCACGACGTACCTCTTGCTCCGACGGTACTCTCGATACTTCTCTACTGCCTCGCGGAAGTGTCGCCATTCACCGTAGCGGACTTCCCCTCGGACATGGAGGATCACGACCATGAACGTCGGAACACGGTCAATGGTAAAGGTCGTTGCGTCGATGGATGGGCCCCGTCCCGGGGGCAGAATCGTGCGGCCCGGGGGCCCAGAAAGGTGCAGCTTTCCGTCAGGGGCCGTGCCTATTTCGTTCGACCGTCTCCCCTCTCCCCCTTGCGGCTGTTCCTCGATCCGTGTGCTGATCGCGGTCCTTCATCGGCCGCGCGCGCCTTCGCTGAAGGTCGCGCGGGAAACTCACCGTCGAAGCTTTGTGTCCCGTGTGGTTTGTCTGCTATGCCACAATCGGTAAGCATAGGGATTGTCGGCGACCGGAACCCAGAGTACCCCACCCATATCGGAACAGAGGAAGCGTTCCGGCACGTGGGGAATCGCCTCGAAATCGAACTTCGGTCGAGTTGGGTACCCACCTCCACCCTCTCCTCCGGGGCGGAACGAAAGCTCGGTAACTTCCACGGCCTCCTGATAGCCCCGGGCAGCCCCTACCAAAGCACGGAAGGTGCGCTCAATGCGATTCGCTGGGCCAGGGAGACCAACGTACCTCTCTTAGGCACCTGCGGAGGTTTCCAGCACATGATCGTCGAGTACGCCCGCAATGTGCTCGGTGTGACCGACGCGGACCATGCCGAAGAGCACCCCGACGCTGCTCATCTCTACGTCACTCGGCTCTCGTGCTCTCTGGTGGGCAAGACCGAGAGAGTCACGGTGCTGCCGGGCTCTCGGGCGTTCCAAGTCTACGGCCAGGGCGAGTCCCAAGAACGGTTCTACTGCAACTTCGGACTGAATCCCGCTCGCCGGAGCGAGATCGAGAAGGCCGGGCTCCACACTTCCGGTCTCGACCAGAACGGCGAGGTCCGCATCATGGAGCTTCCGAGACATCGGTTCTTCTTCGGGACGTTGTTCGTGCCGCAGATGAGTTCCACGCCCGCGCATCCTCACCCGTTGGTTCTGTCCCTGGTGAACATGGCCGCTCTCTGAGGCGTGGTCTCGGACGGGTGGTTGTCGCTCGTCTGCCACTCGCATCGAGCTCAATGTCGTCCCGCATCGACCGCGCCCGTCGTTCATGAAACCGGGGGCTCTCAACATGCACACCTTGCGGTCGGTCACCGACCGCCCGCGCCGTTCGGGAAGATGTTCGGTCTATAGCAGGTTGAAGATATGCTCGATTCGCCGATGGTGCGCCGATGACCCCTGAGCTCGACCTCATTCGGAGGATCTATGCGTACAACTCGCGAACGAGAGCGAAGTACCTTGCAGCAATCTGGAAGTTATCGCCCCGAGAGCGGTATCGGGACCGGGGCGCATCGTTCCCCTCGCTCGTCGACATATTCATGCACGTTCTCGACGACTACAGTTCGTGGTTTTGGTTGGTACGCGGCCGCGGGACGGAACCCAAAGAGTACACGCTGGGGAAACGGTTCACACGTGCCGAAGCGGCTCGAGAGATGCGAAGGTCGGATCGGGCCGTCCGCCGCGTGCTGGGTTCTCTCACCCCCAGGGATTTGGATCGTGTCCTCAAGCTGCCTCGCCATACTGGAAAGAGAATCCAGCTCCGAACCCTCCTCGTTCACATGATCGAGGAAGAGCTTCAACACCGGGGAGAGATGAACGCCCTCTTGTGGCAGGCGGGGCGCGATCCACCGGTCACGGGGTTCGACGAATAGCGGAGGTGTGGTACGTCCCTGCGCGCTCATCCCGGTCCACTCATCGAACGCGAGAGTCCCCGTCGAGCTGGCCGCCCCAATCTCGTCCTCACTTCGCGCCGGGATGGAGTTCTCACGGACCGGCCGTCTGCTCGAACAGAAGTCCCCCTACGGAATACGGGCTGCCCGCGCCTGCCAGGTAGACGTTCCACGATCCCTGAGCCGTGTCCGCGGGGAAGATGTAATTCATCGAGATTGAAAGATAGTCATCGCCCGGCGGAGCCCATGGGAAGTCATGAGGGAACGATCCGGTGACGTCCTCCATCGCGCCCGAGGTGAGGTGGATTGGAATCCCGAATTTGATTCCCGACTGCTTGAAAGTGATGTTTAATCCGTAAAGGTGCCCGAATTCGTAGAATGAACTGATGGCCACAGGTAGCCCGGCAAATCCCGTCAAATTCGACAAAGTAACGCCTCCGCCTGTTTCGTGCCACGTGAAAGACGCGTTGGGCTCAGAGCCGTAAGAGGCGTTCATTATGGCTGTGGGCATCGAATCGTAGAACAGCTGTTGAGGGATAGTGAGACGTTGTCCGATTCCCGAAGGAGCCGGCGGGGCGACAGGACACCCACCGCATCCTCCCCAAGGGGGTGTAGGGACAGATGTCGTACTGTCACCTAGCACCACTTTCGAGCAAGGAGTCGTCGATCCCCATCCTAAGGCCGAACTCGAAATGACCGAGCTCAGAGTCCAGTTGGTGACATCGAAATCCGCAAACGAGGCGTTCTGCGGAATCTGCGAGTATCCGCCTCCGCCGGGCCCCCAGTAGCTCGCATTCACGAATCCGCCTGGTGGTGCAAGAGCGACCATCATGGGCGTCGCGAGCGGATAGCTCCACCCAATCACGGGGCCTTGGCTACAGACTACGTGGGTTGCTCCGACGCCGAGGGCCAGAACGGGCAACGCAGCCCCAACGACAATCCCTAACACAAGTCCGATGCTCAGAGAGCGCTTCATCGATTCCCGACCTTGCGGGTCTAAACTCTTCCGGTGCGAGACCTACAAGCGTCTTCCTCCGTATTTGGCTTGCCGTGAATCTCTCGGAATGCGAATGAGGGGATGGTAGACGATTCGCGGTCGTTCCTCAGTCCCGCGCGTTTCGTGCGGTCCGTCATCGTCCGCGCGCGTCGCTCCTTAAGGTCGCGGCGGCGAGGGCGAAGATCGCAGAGAACGCCCAGCGCCCTCGCCACCGTCCCCTCGCTTCCTGCGGTCGTCGGCGACCATAATGGCGACCCGGGCCCGCGGCTCGCTCGCGCCGCTCGCCGCGAGCCCTGCGCGCTCGCTTCGCGCCGATGACCGCACTCAGCGCGCCCAGCGCAAACGGAACCCCTTCGACCGCGAACCCATCCGCTGCTTCCCCGACCGCCTCCGCTGCCCTCGCCCACGTACGGATCCCGGGCAGCGCTCGCACCTACGAGGTGCGGGACGTCCTCCGCGGCATGGGTCTGCGATGGGACCCCGTCTCGCACGCCTGGCACGGAGCCCTCACGGCCGACCGCGGCGAGCCGCTCCAGCGCCGATACGGGCTGCGACCCCAGGTCGTGCCCGCGATCGAGTCGTTCTCGACCGACCGGGCCCCATCCCACGCGGCCGCGCGACCGATCCCACCAGCGGGACCGCGGCCCCCGACCCACCCGGGCGTGGCGCACGACGGCTCCCGAACCCGTGCCGAGGCGCGGGTTGCGTATCACGACGGGAGCGGCGCCGAGGACGCGGAGGAGATCGCGACCCCGACGCGGAGGTTCAGCGTGTTCGAGATCACGGGCGGGATGCCCGATGACAGCAGGGAGGAGGACGAGCGGGCCGAGGAGCGGAGGCTGCGCGAGTTGCGAACACGCGTCAAGGCTGCGCGGGCCGCGATTTCGGCTACGCCCGGCGCGGAAGAGATCCTTCGGCAGGATTGGATTAAGGGGGCCCGCTTCTACGCATCCTTCGGCATCACCGAGAAGCAGTTCCGGCAGGGGGTTCGGGAATCTGCTCGAGATGATGCTGATAATCCCGGGTAGCAGTCACGTTCGGAACCGGTCTACGGCACCGGATCAACCCTCAGACCACGGGCCATAGCCGTCGCCCCTTCGTCGCGCGTTTGCTCCGAAGAAGGGTGGTTACCCAGGCCGGTTGTACTTGACGCGGTACTCCAAATGGGTGGCCATTGGAGAATGGACGGCGCGCTTCGGTTCGAGCGTGAGTTCCCTTCCGTCCACGCCTTTGAAAAGGGGGAGTCCGGCGCCCAAGACCATGGGCGCGATGGAGACGCCAATCTCGTCAACCAGATGCGCAGCCAGGAATTGGTGGATAGTTTCCGCTCCCCCGGCGATGCGAACGTCCTTACCGCGGGCGGCAATCCTGGCTTGTCGCAAGGAGCTTTCGATACCGTCAGTGGCGAACGTAAACGTCGTGCCCCCCTTGCGCTCCCAAGTCGGCCGCGGGTGATGCGTGAGTACGAAGACGGGCGCGTGGAACGGCGCGTCCTCTGGCCAGTTAGCTTCCCCCTCCTCGAACATTCGCATCCCCATGACAACAGCTCCCGTCCGTTCGACTACCGCTCGCAACGTGTCGTCATCCGGCCCCGCACTTCCTCCCTTCCCGAGTCTCATGTTGTGCCGGAAGGTGGGCGTTTGGAACAGCCATTGGTGAAGGTCGAGACCGCGATCACCGAGAGGATTCCGAGGACCCCGGTTCGACCCCGCTATGAATCCATCGAGTGACATCCCCATGCTGACAAAGACGGCGCTCATTTCGCGTCCCTCAAACCGTTCGGGAGTCTGCTAGCGGAATCGATACTTCAAAGTGGCGCAAGACCCAAAGTCGAAGCGAGGTCCGCAATTTAGTGGGAACTGGTTTCAACGCCTCAACTTCGGCGGGTCCTCCCCGCGCCCGCGGCCGAGACGCTCGCCCGCGACTGACTCGCGGCAGGATGCCACCATCCCACGGCAGGATTGACCGAGCTTTGTCCGAAGACCTCGACCAGGTCAGGCGTTCTTCATCTTGGCGCGCGAAACGAAGCCCTTCTTGTCCAGGAAGTACATGTAGCCATCCTGGCGGGTGATCTTCTCCGTTCCGACGCGCGACTTCTTGCCGGACTTGTTCAACTTCGTGGGGGTCTTCCAGAGATATCCGTCCTTGCCAAGATAGTACAGGTAACCCTTCTCTCGCAGGATGTACTGGCCTCCAACTCGACCGCCTCCGCTCCCGCGACCGGAGGGCCCTCTTGCAGAAATGTGGACGATTAGCGGATCCTCCTTGCGCGGTTTCGATTTTGATGGTGGCGTCATGCGAACACAGCCAGGGCTGAAAAGGTCAACGCACTGGCAAGCGCGACGAGACTAATGTTCACGACCCATTTCCCGCGGTTCAAGCTCGCTGCGTTATCAACACAAGCGTTTCGCAGTGCTAAGATGAGGCGTCTTTGGACATAGTCCTTTTCCTCAGCGATCAGCTTCGCGAACACGGTTGGATCGGGCACGAAATCCCAATCGGTCATCGCGTAGCCCACTATTGCGAGGACTAGGCAGGCGGTCGCGAGCACTCCTCCAATTTCGACAAAGGCGAGTGACATCCCGGTCTCTCGAGAGGCGATGTCGAAGGTCACTGCCAAAGTTGCCGCCGCCGCCCCGATGATTACTCCAGCGCGCGTAGCCATGCCGTCTTTGGAAGAGTAATAGCGATCGAGCAGGCGCTGGAGCTGGTCGACGCCTATCTCCAGACTATCTGCCTTCCAGGTACTTAGGAGTGCCAGGTCCTCCGGAGGCGTGTTCTCCGTTAGAAATTCTTTGATATCTGACACCAGTACGTCAGTCGAGTGATTCCCGAGCCTGTTAATCAGCCCATTGCTAGGGGGCCCCCGACGTCGAGCCACGCTGCCCGCGCCCGGCTGGCGCAAGGCGGCGCGGTTCCACGCGAAGTTCGGGATCATGGAGGGGATGTTTCGGTGGGGTATCTCCCCGGGAGCGGAGGCCTAAGAGGAGGGCGCGGTACGCCACGTAACCTCTGTGGGTGGCTACGCCACGTTCGGCGACGTTCAAATACGTAGTCTCCATCTCCCGGCCGATCAGGTCCCACAGTATGGCTGAACGCGAAGAGCGTTCTGCCTGGGCCGATCCGGGTGCGGCGACAGGCCGGGACGCCGGGGATGCCGGCGCCACGGGACGGCGGTCTCGACAGCGCGCGTGTCACGTTCCTCTTTCTGCGAGCGAAGAGGAGGCACCGTGAGGATATCGGAGTGGGGTGTGACGGCGGGGGCCGGTCGGAGCGGGGCGCGAGCGCGGCGGTGGACGATCCGGCGTGGACGGGCGCGCCGTCTCGCTCCGCTGGTGATCGGTACCTGCGTGGTGATGCTGCTGGCGTCGGTATCGAGCATAGCAGTGTCCCGTGCGAAATCGATTGGCGACTCGCATCTCGCGGCCTCTCCGACGCCTTCGCAAGCTGCGGCGGCTATTGCACCCAAGAGCGCAGCCCAAGAAGCGTCGGCTACCCTGGCTGTTGCGTCCTCTGACACGGTTCAGGGAGTTCAAGCACAGTTGCAGAGCGAGTTTCTCGCTTGGTATCATGCGAATAGCGCGAACCTTCCGCCTTTGAACGCGACAAACGAAAAGACACTTTTCAAGCTGTGGGCTGCCACTCCTTCCGCTCACGCCGGTCTTGTGCAGTTGGGCCAGCTCGAGACGGCCCGTCAGACTTCCACGTCCTTTGCCGTACCTACGGCTGGTGGCGTGAACGCCGCAACGTCCGGCAGTAATGGCCCGATTCCTTCGGTTCAGGGGCTGTCCACGTTTCCTTCAGTACTCTCGGCCGCGAGCAACTGTTTCGGAGGAGGCGCGTGTTCGGGCCCGGGGACGGCGTGCTCGGTTTCCGGATTCCCTGCGATCGCTGGGGACTTCCTTTTCTTCGCGGTGAACTGGGCGGGGCCGAAGGTAACGATTTCCTACACCGATGGAGGTAATGGAGCGATTGGTGTCATTGGAGGTGAGTATGCGAGCTCACAATCGGTGGTCTTTCTTGATGTTCCGGTCGTATCCCAGACCGGCGCGACCACGCTCACGATCACGCTGAGCACGGCTGAGTATGGTTCGTGCACGGCGGGACAACTCAGCGCGGGCACGGAGGTAGGATTAGTGGGACCGGGTAGCAGTACGGTGGGCGAGAGTTTGAGCGCATGGGCTTTTGGTACGCGCGCACCCTCGTTGAATATGGCCCTCTTTGGCGCGACCCGTCCCACCGGCAATCCCACGGTGACAGTCACTCCGTGGAGCGGGCGCATCTGGCAGATAGCGCAGCCGTTCACCGGTGGCACATATCTCGGAACCGCCCAATCGCTGTACGGTGACGACGACACATCTTCTATACCGGGCTCGTTCACGTGGCAAGTCGGAAACACCCAAACGCCATCCATCAGCGGCATCGTTGCCGAGTTCTTCCTTCCCGGCATTCCGAGCAACTGTTTCGGGGGTGGCTCCTGCCTTGGCCCCGGGACCTCGTGCGTTATGTCCAACGTCTATGAAACCGCGGGCGACTTCATGCTAATCGCAATCAACTACAAGGCGGATGGCAATCTCATCGGCGGAGTCAGCGACGGAGGAGTGGATCAGTTCACGTTCGTCGGCGGTGAGTTTGCCAACTCGCAATCGGTCGCCTTCTATGACGTTACGTCGGAGCACGGTGGCGGGGTCACGCTCTACGTCACGCTCACTGCCGCGGAATATGGCTCGTGTACTGCGGTCGGGCTCTCACCGGGCACGGCGGTCGGGGTCGTTGGACAGGGCGACAGTACTTCGGCCGGCGAAAGTTTGAGCGTAACGAATACTGCCATACACGAACCCTCGTTGCTGATGGCACTGTTCGGCGCTACCCGTCCCACGGGGAGTCCCTCCGTAACAGTCTCGAGCGGAAGTACTTGGCCGGTAGCGCAGCCGTACACCGGCACCGCATCCCTCGGCACCGCTCAATCGCTGTACGGTGACGACGACACAGGTTCAGGAACGGTTACGTTCACGTGGCACGTCGGAAACACGCAAACGCCTTCGATCAGCGGTATCGCCGTGGAGTTCTTCACCGGGTCCCAGCTGAAGGTCATGGTCAACATCAACTTCCTTACATTCTACGGCATCCCGTACGGGGAATCGGACAACATCAACGTGTACTTCGGCGGATCATTTGCCGCGAATTTCATCACTGAGTGGGGTTACTTGGGCTGGGCGGACGATATCGCAGCACTCCTGGCGGGCCTTGTGGCAGGGGATGTCATAGGAGGAGCTCTTGGGGGATTCTTGATCGCCGCTGGATACACGTACATGAGCAATGAGCTCACTACTCTGGAGGGCCAGACATATTGGCCTAACGGTGGGGCGAACAGCGGCTATCTGGAGTTCGATACGGACAGCTTCGACTACTACCCTGCGGTTGTGAACTACGCGGACAGTATCGAGATAAACGCGTTCAACGGCCAATCTTGGACGAGCTTCCTGCCAAGTGTCCCTTGGATTGCTTACGCTGGGTTCTCGGGCACGGCTCTCGCGGACCTCTACTCGGTGGAATGCGTGAGCTGGATCCAATCGAATGGATCCGGTTGGGTCATCGAGGCCACGTAAGCCACCGCCACTGGCCGTGAGCTGAACGACCGTGCGGCCGAGTACCGGCTCCGCGCGCCCGCGTGAAGGCGGCGCGGGCGGTCGTTTCCAGGACACCCGGCCTGGCGCAAGCCATCGCCGCCGATTGGCAGAGGGCCGCGAGATTCTACGCGAGGTTTGGGATCAGCGAGGCTCAGTTCCGGCACGGGGTGCGGGACGCAGAGGTGTCCGAGGACGCGGACCTCGGAGGCGCGATGTGGTCGAGGGTGGATCGAGTCGCGGAGGTGAGGGCGCGGGAGGCGGCCGTCCCGCCTCGGGTCGAGTGGTCGTATGGGTAGGGCCCCCTCCCTCGTTACGCCTGATCCCCTCCACACGAACGGGAAGGGGATTAGCGCTACCGCTTGCGTTAGGGAATCGTCGCGTAGGCTTCCGAAATCATGTGCCCAACACGATCCAAATCCTCCCGTGGGGGATTCGTGGCCTCGAAATCAATCCTGAAGCCATCCCCGAGGGTTCGGGGGATCACATGAAGATGCGAATGGAAGACCACCTGACCGGCGACCTTTCCGTCGGCGTAGAAGAGGTTGATGCCTTCGCAAGGGATGCCGCTCCTCCGAACCGCCTCGCCTACCCTTCGGCCGACCTTGGCCATCCTACTCCAGGTCTCCTCGGGAACATCGGAAAGATAGACGAAGTGCTCCCTCGGGAAGATGATGATGTGGCCGAGGGTAACCGGTCGTATGTCCATCACGGCGAGGACGCGGTCGTCCTGGTGCACGAGGCTCAGAGGGAGGCGGCCTGCGACGAGTTGACAGAATACGCAATCAGCTGACTCGGGCACCACTTTCTGCTCGCCTATCTTCGGAACACCATATTCATTGGGTACATTATTGGCGCGATGTTCGCGACGACTCGCGGGAGGAGGACGAGCGGGCGGTGGAGCGGCGAGTTCGCGATCAGCGTGCACGCGTCAAACGCGCCCGGGCGGTGGTCGCGACCACGCGGGCTTGGCCGAGATCCTTGCGAGAGACTGGCAGAAGGCAGCGGCATTCTGTGCCCGCTATGGCGTCACGGACGGAGTGGACCGATTCGGTACATCACTCATTAAGAGGGGAAACAGGTATTCACTCACCGCGAGGTGAGTCATCATGCGATACTCACGCTACGTCCTCCTTCAGGGGATCATCGGGGGTCTCCTCTTCCTTGTTTTAGCAGCCGTGTTCCTCGCGGTGGGCGGTTCGGGCGCGGCGGGGTTTGTCGTGTTTTTCGGGGTCATCGCCCTGCTCGGTTTCGGCCTGAGCGTGGCCTGGGCCCATCGAGCGGTAGAGGAGTTCGACGGGACGCCGTTCCCGGGGCTTCTCGGGGTGCTCGGCGTCGACATCGTCCCCGACGAGGTGGTCGACGCTCATCTGGGACCGGAGAAACCTGAGAAGTACTGGGTTCCCGGTGCCCGAGCCTTTGCTACCTCGAGCCCAGGTGGGTCCACGTCCGCGACCGCTCGGCCCATCATCACACGACGCGGATGCAACAAGTGTGGTGGAGTGACCGCCGGTGGAGACTCGAGATACTGCCGGCTCTGTGGCGCCCCGTTCGAAACGTAGCATCGTAATCACGAGCGGTCTGCCCGACGCCTCCCGAGAAGCTGATGAGCGGGGCGAGGAACGCCGACTTCGCGACCTGCGCTCCCGCGTGAAGGCGGCGCGGGCGGTCGTGGCGACCACGCCGGGGCTCGCGGAAGTCCTCGCGAGCGATTGGCGAAAGGCGGCGAGATTCTACGCGCGCTTCGAGATTACGGAAGACACGTTCCGCCGTGGTGTCGCAGACAGCGCAGGAGAGTCTCACGAGGAGAAGATCGCGTCCGCTCAGGTATGGGTAATCCAAGTCTGCGCAGCAGATCGTGGTGTCGAGGCCCGAAAGCTCACCCCGCCGAACCGCCCGGTCCGATGACCTCGGAGGCGTTGACATAGCCGTACAGGCCCCACGGGACAAGGTTCCACACGACGATCTCCCAGGGAACGCCGTCGTAGGCGCTCTGGTCGCCGGTCGAGAACTGGATGGTGCTTGAGTTCACGCAGGGGCTCGACGTGCCGGCGGCAGTATCGCACCAGATAGGCGAGGCCGAGCCCCCCGCGGCATATGCCGCCCAGGCAGTTGGGGTCCAGACTCCGAGGAAGATGTTGCACGCCCCGGGTGCGGGCAACGAAGCCCCGCACGAACCCGAGACGTAGCCGGTACCGTTCACGAAACGGTGCCAAGAGAGCGTCGTGACGTTGCCTTGGAACCCCACAGGCGCGGTCCCGGCGGGAACGGTGATCGGTCCGAGAATCATGGCGTTCGCGATGCCCACGCCATAGTCACCTAACTCGCTCCAGGTCGCGCCGATTTTCACGTGAGGCGGGGATGAACCTGTTGAAGGCGAAGCGGGCGAGAGATATGCGGGAAGTGCCACGGCAAGGACTGAGACGGTGATCGCGATCGCCCCTACCGTGACCATCTTCGATTGCGTGCGCACGGCCGCCGTCCCCTGTCTCACCCAAGTCGTACGCTTAAATGACGTTTCAATGGATGCACGTGGTTCGAGTCGGGGGTTCCGAACCGCGACAAGGGCGAGGGCGCGGAAGAAGCCGTGCTCCTTCGGGAGCAAGAGCCGGGCGTTTCGCCGGCTCTCGGACCGCGTCTTGTATCACCAGTCTCGACTGCCTTCGGTATGGCCGCGTTCGTGGTCCGCATCTTCCGCGAGCAGAGTGACTACCTCGCGGTCGTGGACGGCTGGGGCACGGTTCGGTCGCCGACGCTCCGCGGGGTCCGCGAGGAGGCGAAGCGGCTCGTCCGCGAGATCGTGGACGGGGCGTTCCCGCCCCGTACCGTAGCCGAGCAGGCTGAAGGGATCGAGATCCTGCGGTTGCGACTCGAGGTTCGGGAAGAGGTGGCTTCGCAGGAGGGACCCCCGGCTTTGGGCGAAAAGGGCGGTCCCTCCGAAGTGCTAAATCAGTAAAGTCGTTGTTATTGGGTTACACCAATGGAGAGCCCGGTTCCACCGCGCACACGGTGGTGGCAGAACCCCGACCGGGTGACCGCCGTCGTGCTTTCGTCGGTGGTTGTCGGAATAATCATCGTGGCTTCTCTGACGCTCTACCCGAATCCGAATCCATCCACTCCTCCCAGCAGTCAGTGGAGCGTGACCACGCTGCCCCCACGGTATTACTTCGGAACAGGCGGGTGGGGGACTAACGCATCGAGCTGCGCGCTTCCTGTCTGGTTGGTGATCGACATCAACGCGAGCGTGCCTGTTTTCGTGTACGTGACCAATGTGTCCGGATTCCACTACAACGCGAGCAATCGGACCCCAGTCGTTACGGACCCGATGTACTCATGGGGACCGATCGACAAGCTCGTCGTCAACGTGTCGGTGCCAGTCCGGAATGCACTCGCGACCGTCTTCAATCCGAGCTACAACGAGACCGCACGGGTATGGAGTGGTGGCCTGGGGGTCGACCGAGGTTACTGTTCCTGAGGGAACCAGCTGTTGCCGGGACCATAGGTCCCCTCCTCGAGCCAACAGTGGCGAAGCAGGCTCGCATCGCTGTCCTTCGCGACCGAGGACCGCGATGTTCGCGACAGCACTGGCAGCCCGAGCCGAGAGTGAATCCCACCGCCGACCGTACGAGACCGTAGCCGCCCCCGACCAGGTCCCCCTGTACGACCTAGTTCTCGTGAAGGGCCCCGCGGGCGAGCCCCTCGACGCCTACCGCGGCGTCCGCCGGCGCGACACCTCCGAGATCGTCTCGGTCGTGAGCACGCGGTACCAGCTCGTCCAGCACCGCGAGGTCGCGATGGGCGCGTGGATTCTAATGGCCGTGTGACGACCGGGGCGAATCGGAACCCTTGGCATCGAAGCGCAAGGCGCGGGTTACACGGTCGAAGCTGCGATGTTGGACCCGTACGAATAGATGACTCTGTCGTCGGCGGCAGCATACACGGTCGTTATTGGAATGGCGGAGCCGAAACCTGGGGATTCGCCCGGAAAGTTGAGAGAGTACCCATACGTCACACGATCGAGAACTTGTCCCGAATCTAGGTCGACGAGTACGAGGGCCGTCTTGTAGTTCGAGGTGGTGCCTTGGGGGCCCAGGTACGCACTGGGCGTTCCCACGAACAGTGCGGTCTGATTCGTGGGAAAGTACACCCAGTAGCTAGTCGAAGCGGGGTTCATCGAACCGTCGATGCTGACTTGCCAGAGAAGCGAGCCTGTGGACGAGTAGCCCGAAAGGCTCCCTCCGCAAGGGCCAAAGCCCACGTAACCGCAGAACGTTCCCACGAGAACTTGCCCATCTGTGCGGTATAGGACGCCGTACTCGAAGCTCGAGTTCAGCCGGCCAGGGTGGGAGAAGAGTTTCTGGCCCACGCCGGAGGAGAGATTGAATTCCCCCACGGACCACGAGGACAGCGTCGGTTGGAGGGTGTAGACCGACCCATCCTCCAATGCGGGTACCGAGTCGTCCAGCGAGCCGTTCGTGAAACTCTTCGTGACCAAGCTCGTAAGGTTGGTCGCAACCACCTTGCCGAATTGGTTAATCCACCCGACGGCGAATTGGGAGTCCAGGAGGTTCTCGCTTCCCGTGGACGTCAAGCCGTTGGCGTGTCCGAGCCAGACGGTCGTGTTCCACGCCGGAGTCACCCGGTTCGGTTCGAGATCGTAGGCGCTCTGCTCGTAGGTTAAGCCGCTCTCGTTCCGCGCTCCTCCGATGCCGGAGAAGAATAGCGTCGTTCCGATGCACCGGAGATCCTGGTTGTCGACGATTCCCACAAAGTACGACGAGTTGCCCGACGGCAGCCCGGTTGTCTCGTTGAAGAAGTCAACTGCGAGCCGCCAAGAGAGCCATTCGTAGTACGCGAAGACGATGGTACCTGATTCTGCGATCAAGGCAGTGACAGAGGAGCTCGGAAAGTAGTCCGATGCGGTCGTGGTCACCTGCCAGTTTATGGAACCGGAGCTTATCGAGATCGACCGGAGGAGCAGAGTACTGTTCCCAGAGAGATTGCTGGACAACACGTTTACGACAAAGAGCGAATTCCCAACCACATCGTCGTAAACGTTGGACCCGGGATTGGAGTCCTGCCATGCGAGGTTGTGGAAGGGAGGCGCGTAGTACTCATAGTAGATGACGTATCCAACGCCGGCAGCGACCACGGCGGCCGCGATTCCGATAGCGAGGATCCAGCGCCGCCTCTTGGTCCATCGGAGCTTCGAGGGGAAATCGTCGGACACCGGAGGCGTCCTCGACATTACGGACTCGACCTTCGGCGCTGCCGCCTCGCCTGACTCTGTGTCCATGTACCGCGCGACGGGATTCCTCGAAAGAGGATGGTCTCTCAATCTGAAAATTGTTTGTGCAGATATAAACCGATTCGTGTGATCGCAATGGGAGAGCTGCGAGACACAAGGTCACGGCGCACATCCCTCTCGCCCGGCGCTCGGGCCCCTGCAGTGACGCTCACTAGCGACCCGGTGCGGGGGTCGGTGCGACTGGGCCGCCATCCCACCGAGGCAGACCCCCGATCAGTTCGGCGAACGCCCGCCACCCCAGTCCGAGCGCCCTGCGGGAGCCCTCCGCCCACTCTTCCAACCGACACACCACGACCTCGGAGAGGTCGGGTCGGTGCCACACGAAGAACGTCGGGAAGGACGCGCCCTGTCCCTCCGCGATCGCCGCGCTGATCCGCCGCAGCAGCGCGATCTTGCCCTCGTAGGGCGCCAGCCGCTCGGGGATGTCGTCCAGGTCGTGATGCCAGCCCCATCGGATGAGCTCGTAGACCCCCACGACCCGCACGCGGCCGCTCGCGTCGATGCGATACTCGACCTTGTCCACGTCCATACAGTAGGAGTCGTGGGGCAACGCGTCCTTGTGCCACTGGCCGAAGTCGACCTCCCCTGCCGCGCTCGCGGGGTGGCTGGCACGCGCGTCCCATCGCGGGATCCGATCGGCGGCGAAGGTCGCGGGACCCGCGGGCACGATTGCGACCGAAGCCGTCCGCGCTCATAGCGACGATGGAGTGGGCCCGCCCCGTACGTGCCCGATGGTTGCGAATCCTCCCCTGCGGGATCCCAATCGCCGGGAGATGGGCGCAGCCGCTATCCGCGGCCATCGGTCCCCCTTCCATGGACGAGGGGGACCGATGGTCAACCCACGGGTCGATTGCGCGATCGTCCTGGAGGATCACGCCCGGGACCGACGGATCCTTCGGGGTCTCGAGTACCCCGAGCTGGTCGTGGTGATCCGCAAGGGTGTATGGCTCGCCCGCGCCGACGGTCTCTGGGATGTTCGGCGGGGCAAGTGGCTCGCGAGGCTAGAAATAGGTCAGTGCCACTTGTTCGTCGTCACCGTGTTCCGGGAGCGGCTATGAGGAAGCGCACGACCACCTGTCCCCGCGACCACTCGGTGCTACGGTCGGAGCTGCGCCCGGTGGTCGTCGCGGGGGTCGACCTCGGTCGGTTCGAGGTTTGGGTCTGTCCGGAGTGCCAGCGGGTGTTCGACCCTCCCGAAACGTCTCTCGCTGTCGACGCGGCGGCGAAGGCGAAGGGAGTCTTTGGCTCGGAGCGGGATGCGCTGGCGCGTCCCAGCGTTCCCGCGAAACCGGACCGGGCCCACGCGTGATCCCGAGGCCATATCCGGTACGGACGGGGCAGCGTCCCCGCTGCCCCCGGAGGATTGGAGTCCAAGCTTGAATCGGGAGAGCTGCCGCGGCCGAGACGGCTCGTCTTGCATGCTCCGTTCGGGTCCCCCCACTCGCTTCGCTCGCGGCCTTGAGGGCCGGGATCGCGCGGGCGGTGGCCGGGACCGGGTCGAGGGGGGGTTCACGTTCGGCTCGGGGGATTCCACCGGATCGTGAGACGGACGAGGAACGCGGAAAGCGCGTAGAGCCCAGAGGCGACTAGCAGCAAGAGCCCGAAAGGGGCCGGAGTGGAGACCGGCGCGCAGGGCGGACAGACCGTCCCGTTCGGTCCGGTGTAGCACGTGCACGGTGGCGTACTCCCCACCGGGGTCCCTACCAGCAGGACAATCCCGGCTACGAACAGGGCGAGTCCCGGTGCGTAGAGCACCAAGGCACGAAGCCACAGTTTCACGCTCGCGTTCCCCGCACCCCGAACAAATGGAGGGGCGGCCCATGAAGGTATCTCGGCTCGGGTGTGGCGCGGGTCCCTCCGCTCGGTCCGCTCGTGGGCTCCTCCTGCGCAGTCACCGAGTCCGTCATGCCGCTTCACCGCACTTGCACCCTGCGAACAGGTGCAATCTCCCTTACGAGAGCTTCATCCTCCGACGAGCAGAGTGACCGTCCGTGCCGGTCGAGCGAAGGGTCTTCGGGCTGATGGGCGCCCTCGTGGCTGCCTTGCTCGTCCAGATACCGATGTTCCCGGGCACCGGGCTCGAGACGCGCAACCTTTCGACCTTCGCGCCCTGGTTCCAAGGGATCTCGATGGTCGTGTTCCCATCCCTGATGGTCGCCGCGGTCGTCGCAGTCGTGTTGGCAAAGAACCATCCGTGGTTCTCCGCGGTCTTGGCAATCGCCTTCGCGACCGGGATGATCGCGGTAACGCTCCTAGACCTCTCGGGGTTGGGTGGAGCGGTGCCTCCTACGGCGATCGCGACGCTGGAAGTGACCGCGCTCGCGACCCTGGCCCTCACGCTCGTCTTTGCGGCGTTCGTCCTGGTCCGGCCTTCACCCGGCGTGGTAGCGGCTCGGCGGGGACCCCCGGCGGCGTCCCATTGAACCGCAGCGAATTGGGAAGTCCCATGGGGGACTCGAGCGCGGGTCCCCCCCGTTTGCTTCGCTCACGGGTCCCCCCTCCCGCAGGGGGCCCCTAAACCGCTATGGACGGGGCCGCTAGAACTCAACTCCAGCGGAACCGTCCTACTGCAACGACCTAAACAGAGCGTCATAAATAATTGCGAGTGTATGGGACCTTCGAGGTCCTATGCGCCCGCTCACCGTCCCCGACGCCGAGAATGTGATCCTCGCCCTCCAGGATGAAATTCGTCGGTCCGACGAATCCCGGTACGACCACCGCCTCCACGGGCTCCTTCTCGTGGCTCAGGGCATGACAGCCCCCGACGTCAGTCGAATGCTCGGAGATTCTCCTCGAACCGTCCAGTACTGGGTCCGACGGTTCGAGGAGGAGGGGCTCTCGGGCCTGGCGGAGGGTGATCGCCCCGGTCGGCCACGCCGTCTCACCGAGACCCAGATGCACGCGGTGGAGGTCGCTTTACGAAAGCGGCCCGAGGAAGTGGGGCTCTCCGGGACCCTTTGGGATGGCAAGACCCTCTCCGCGTACCTCGAGCATCAGTTCGAGGTCGATCTGGGAGTGCGCCAGTGCCAGCGACTCTTCCGTCGGCTCGGGTTCCGTCTGAGAAAGCCACGTCCGATGC
>DAIDCO010000020.1:24777-32890 GCA_027309555.1 bacterium | reverse complement strand
GTTCCACTGGATGGCGCCGCCCTGTCGGGAGATCACCACGGTCTTCGGGTTGTCGAAGACACAGGCGAGGGGCACTCCACCGAAGGAGTCGAAGGCGGTGAGGAGAGCCCGGACGAGTGCCTCGACCTGCTCGTTGGGGACGAGCTCGACGTGGACCCAGCGGGACCACTTGAGGCGGCTCGCAAAGAAGTGGAGGAGCTCCTCGGTGCCGCTGTCGTAGCGGACCCGGACATGGCCGAAGTCGTTCTGGCAGAACTCACCGACGAGGCCTTCGAAGCGAACCATCGGCGGTGTTACAATCCGACGGAGTCGTCGAACCAGTCGATAGACGGGGTTCTTGCCACCGGCATAGCCCTTCTCGCGCAGACGGCGGAGGACCTCCACCGTCGGGAGATCTCCGTCGGTCGAGAGGATCGCCCGGACCGTGTCTTCGAAGGAGAACGCGATCGGCGGGCGGCCCACCGGGCGTCGAGGGGGAGGGTCGAGGCTCCCTTGATGAACGATGCGCTTGACCGTCCGGAGGCCCACCTCCGTCTTTCGCGCGACCTCACGAAGGGTCAGGCCCGCTCGGCGTAGAACGAGGATCTCGTGACGCTTCATTCGATCGTGCACAGGGCTTCCTCCCGAAGGTGGGCAAGAGGAGGTCAGGGAGTACATCGCGGTCACGAGGAGCCACCCCCCCGAGCAGGAAGTGAGGTGCCATAATTTCGGGAAGACTTGGGGTCAGAATTTGGGGAACCGACATCCCCGCCGCGACCGCCTTCCAAAGGTTCCGGACGATCTGCTCCGGGTGCTTGGCGAGGTTGGTTGTTTCGACCTCGATGTTGTACGTCTGGCCATTCCACTCGAAATCACCATCCGGCCGGGACAGGAGGGGACCCTGGTCTGCAACTCGCGCGTCGAGGTCCCGCAGAGGGGCGATGCCGTCGGCCAGCAGGTCGGAATGGGGCGAACGCTCGTTGCGGGCGACCTCGAGCGCACTGAGATGGATCTCCCCCCGCGAAGTGAGGAGAAGGTCGTCCCCCTCGCGCTTCACGTCCTCGAACGCTTCACAGAGGGCAACCGTGGCGTGCAACTCCGCGCTGGGTCCGACAGGGCTCTCCTGCCACTGGACCCACCGGCCGTTCTCGAGGCCGCGCAGGGTCCTCAAGAGCACCTTGATCCCTTCATCGGTCTGCTGGAGCGGCGAGACCTCGGAATCTTCGGGATGCGAGTAGCGCCGAACGCTGGCGCGGATGGCCTCACCGTTCCGGTCCGAGTGGAGGGAGGGCGGTCGTGCGGGCTCGGTATCGACCCGAACCAGCGAGTCCCGCGTCACGAGCGCGGCCTGGTGGGGTCGGAGACCCCCCGAGAAGTGCTCGGGTCTCCACCCGAACTTCGCCCCCTGCGCGATCTCCCAGGCCGCCTTCGCGTCCTCGGGTCCGACCGCGAAGAACGCCCAGGCGTCGACGTTGCCGACCAGCGCGGACCGCACCTTCGGCGGGATCCGGTCCAGGTACTGGGTGATGGCGACCACGTGGAGGCCGAGCCGAGCCCCCTCGCTCAGCATGTCCGCAAAGGCGGGGATCGCGAAGTTGTGGAACTCGTCGACCACGAGGTAGATCGGTCCGCGCTCCGCGGGCGGGCGCTCCTGGACCGCGGACCAGAGCTGGGACAGCAGGACGGCCCCCAGGAACGTGGAGGCTTCGGTCCCGAGCGCCCCCTTCGCGAGGTTCAACAGCAGCAGACGATGCCGGAGCAGCCGGTCGAACGAGGTGACGTGGTAGCGCTGGCAGAGCGCCTTGCGGAGGAGGGGGTTGGTGGCGACCTTGCCGACCTTGTCGAGGGAGGAGATGGTGAACGAGTAGTCGAGCTTCGGCAGGTGAACCCGGAGGGCGTGCTTGAGCTGGGCGCCACTCGCGAGGCGCTCGAGCCGCTGGAGGACCTTCCTGTCGGAGAGGGCGGAGTAGGCGTCGACGAGATTCGTCCCTTCGACCGCGAGGAGGCCTTGCAGCACGGCACGGAGGACGAACTCCGCCCTCCCACCGATGCTCTCCTCGCCCCAGGCGTTGCGGATCGCCTGGAAGAGGTCTCCCGCAACCCGCTCCGCCCTGCGCTCGAACTCCGAGGCTCCGATCTCCCTGCGGCCCCGGAGGTGGAGCAGGTTCAGGGGGACATTGGCCAGCTGCTGCCCCTCCCGCTCGGTCGTGGGGTGCGAGGGGTCGATCTCGACCGCGTCCTCCGCGACCGCGAGAGGGATCCGCTCCACGAGCGCCTGGATGAGCGTGCCCGTCGGCTCGAGGACCACGACCCGCGCCGAGGGTTCCTGCGCGAGGATCTGACAGGCGACATTGAGCGCCAGGGTGGACTTCCCTGTGCGAGTCTTCCCTAGGATGGCGAGGTGGTGCCAGCCGGGTGGAAGGTGGACCTCTCCATCGCCCGCTGTTCCCACCTCGATCCCACCCTGTGACGCATAACTCGGAAGGGCGCGCGCGACTGACGCCGATGGTGCCGCGATCGCGGCCGGCGCTCCCGCGTAGACGAGTCCCGCGTGATGCTCGCGCCACGGGATCGGCAGGACCTGGGCGAGCTCGGTAGCGGAGAGGTCGCGACGGCTCTTCCGAGCCGCGAAGCGGGTCATGTCGTGGGCGCGGAAGGCGGAAAGGAACGCAGGACGCGCCCTTCCCGCAACGGGCCGGAGGTTCCACCAGAGGTTGCCGTGGACCGAGGTCCAAGAACGGAGCCAGCCGAGGAGGGCCTCCTCCGCGTGCCGGTCGGTGGGACCGCGGATCGCCGTGCGGATCTCGACGTGATAGGCGGGCTCGGCCCGGCGGCGGAGCAGGACGGGGAGGAGGTTGCGGTCGTGCCCGCGGACCTTCTCGGCGAGGAACCGAGGATAGCTCGGGGTCAGCAGGCCCTGCTCCCAGAAGGGGACGCGGCGGAACAGGAACTGGAGGAGGAGCTCATGTCCGAGAAGCTCCCGCGCCGAGATCGCTTGCAGCAGTAGCCCCACGCGGTCGGAGTCGTGGAGGAGGCGCATCGGCCAGTAGTGATGTTTCCCGTTCGGGAGCGCCCGGAGAAGCCGCGTGTCGGTGCGCGAGATGGTGCGGAAGGGAAAGAGGGACGGCGCTCCGAGCTCGAGACCGGGGTAGACCTCCGCGAGGCAGCGAAGCGTGTGGGCGAGCTCGGTCGCGCCCGCCGCGCCGAGGTGGTATCGGAGGGTCCCGTCGGTGCGGTGATGGATCTCGAGCCACGACGGGTGCGGCGAGGCGACGGTGAGGGTAGCCTTCGAGGCGGGGCGGAGTTCGTGGGAGCCACGAGGGTTCGGCAGGACGAGTTCGCGGTGGACGGAGGCATCCGGCATGCGTGCGAGTCGTCACCGAGGGTCATCTGCGCTCTTCGCTCGGCGAACGCTGAACGCTGCTCGAGGAATCCGTATACGGTTCGTCGGGGTCCGAGGCATGGCGCTGCGCCATGGTGATTCATTACGGAGAACGTCATGCACTGTCTGGATGGCCGCGCCATCGAAGGAATTCGGTCCCGGATGGGTGACCGCGGACAAGGTGGCCTATTGGGACGGGTGCCGCCAGACACTGGAAGCGGCTGACGATCGGGTCAATCAGATCGTTTCGTCGGTCCTCACCTATATCCCCGCGCTCGCAGGTGTCGGTCTATCCGTGCTGGCCGTCACCGCTGCGTCGCAGTACGTGCTCGGTTACATTGCGGGGCTGATCATCGGAGTCGCTGGGATTGGCATGACTCACGAGTCGAAGGGTCAGGCGGATTCCGCCTTCAACACCCTGTACGGCGCGCTGGACGTAATGAAGCGGGTCGAGAGCCGTTTGGGCGTGGGTTCGGAGCTTCTGATGGCAACGCAGATCGGCGTCAAGCCACCTGAGGCGCCGGATCGAAGGAGCGGGTTGCGGGTCAAGTTCGGCCGCTTTTGCGCCGGTTTGTATGTGTCGTTCGGTGTCGTCACGGGCCTGAGCGTGATTGGACTCCTGGTCTCCCTCGTCCACGTATAGGGGAGGAGGCGAGGCGTCCAGCCATCGCCTCCTTCGGTTCGCGGGTGGCCCGCGGATGAATCCATACCGCAGCGTGAGCGACCCAGGTGAGACCCTGAATCTTCGCCACAGTTCATCGTCCGAGGAACGGTGACACCGCTTATCCCCGAAACCCATGCGAAGTCGCGGTGGCGTCCGGGATGGCTCGCGGAACTTCGGTTACCAGGGCGGGAGCCCTAACTTCGTCCTCCCGGGCGCCATCTCTCCTGGGATTCGGGGGAGCAGACTTGATGGTCTCGCTCCGCGAGATGAAGGCGATGGCCCAGGGTCTCGAGCCTTCCCACCCGCTCCGCGTTCTCATCCTCGGCGAACCCGACGAGATCCCACGTCAGGAATACGCCGCGAAGGTGGTCGGATGGTTCCGCCTCATCGTGACACCGGCGGGTTCAGGACAACCTGGTGACCGTTGACTGCTGCGACGACCGTCCAGCCCTCCTCGAGGTACCGGGGTAGCTCTTCTGCATCGACGAGACGCTGTCTGGCCGGCGACCCTGGGGGAGGAACTTTCTTTGTGACAAGCTCTTGGAAGGTCGCCATATCGAGAGACTCGAAATCCACGGCAGCGAGATCCTCCTCCGTGTAACCCAGCCCCATGAGCATGACCTTCGCGATCCTGGCCTGCGTCGCGCTCTCGCCATTGCTGGGGGTGGTCGTCAGGTAAGGCTGGCATCGGGCGTATGCCTCGCGGAGCTCCTCGACCAAAGACGGATGGAGCTTCTTTCCCAGGTTGTATCGCCCGGCAACTCCCAAATTGTGACCCATCATCGCTTCGACGCCGTCGCGCGTGATCTTTCCGTGATTCGTCGCCACCCACAGTTGGGTGGACGCGTAGGATCTGAAGATGTAGGTCCGAGCCTTGAGCACGGACCATAGCCCCTTCCGCAAGGTCTCCATCATCTTCGGAGTGGTGATGAATCCAGCTTCCGAACCTGCTCGGAAGCGAGTTCGGGCCCCCATCGGCTCCACGGTGATGAGAGGAGACTTCGGCGTCAGCTTCTCGCCGCGGGCCGATCGCTCGCCGAGGTAGGTCAAGATCGCCTCGGCCAACTCTTCGGTTCCGAAGGTGTGGTACTCGTGGCCGTTCTTGGAGAGCCGAGCGGGGACGACGACATGGAAAGGGGTCTTTGCGAGCTCGACGGTGGGTGACAGTCTAAGGTCCTTGATATCTCCCAGAGTGAGGCCGTCCGTGCCATCGATATTCGCGAGAACACCCGGACGCACGGCCGCGTGAGCCATCATCAGCGCGACGACCCGAGCTCGCGGCGTGTACAGCCCCACGATGCGACGCAGCTCCTGGGGCGTGGGGACCCGCTCTTCTCGAATGCTCTCGCCCTGGATCACTTTCAGCTTTGGAAACCCGTCGAAGGGGATTCGGTGATAGGCGAACCAGGAGCGGGGTGCAGAGAACATCTTGGCGACGTAGGCTCCCGCCCGTCCCTCCGCCATAACCCGCGTCGCATAGGCCACGAACTTCGACCGGAGTAGTTCCGGTTGGTGCTTTGCCAACGCCAGCATCTCTGGCGGCGGGAGATCGAACTGATGGAGGAGTAGCCCCAGTCTACGCAGGTTAACCCGGGCGGTCAGCTTCGACCGGAGTGCGGCTTCATCGTACCAGGGGCCGATGAGCGGGTCTTTCAGCAGCCCCTGGTGATTGATTCGAGGCGGCTTCATGAGTGTCGGAAGGACTCATGACGCACGGGAATATAGAGTATTCGAACTACAGGTAGAACGAATCCCGACAACCGCATGTACCGGTGGCAGGAACGCGTTCGTCCGTGGGGTCGCACGGCGGCCCATGGCCATGGATCGCACCCCCGCCGGCCGCCCCCTCGCGGTGGGGTCCCCTCGGAGCAAGCGGAGTCGACGCCCCCGTCGCCCGGGACCGCTCGTGGGTTCTCGTTCCCGCACCGGGGGAGGATCGAGCCCGCCTCGGGGTCCGGGGTCGACCGAAGGATGACCCTCCCACCCTCCGTGGGCCTCCTGAGGTACGGCGCCGAGACCGCGATGTCGCGGGGAACCGAAGCAGGTCGCGGCGAGCCGACTCCGAGTCGGCGGTGGGCGGACCGACGGTCCCGCTCGGACGTCGATCGACGCCGGGCGTCCGCCCCCCAACGGATCCCGGGGTGGGTCGAACTTCCCGCCGTTCCGTTGCGGACCGGTACTCTGCCGGCGCCGTCGAAGCGCGGGTCGCGTGGCCCGCTCGGAACCTAGCCGACGGTCATCGTACCGGTCATGTACCCGGGCGTGCCCATCGGCGGGGTCGAGTAGGGATTCGCGCCGGTCCCGCACGGGGCGAGGCAGAACCACTGGAAGGCGCCGGGATTGACGAGGTCGACCGTGAACCGAACGATGCTCTGTCCGGGGCTGTAGACCTCGAGGCCGAGGCTCGGCACGTTGAACGTGTGCGCGATGTTCGTCGAGGGGAGGACATGGAGATTGGTGCCGTTGACCGACTCGATCCCGTTGACCGTCCCGCTCGTCACGCAGGGACATTGGGACCAATTCATCACCGAGTCGTAATCGGTGATCGTGAAGATCACCCGACCCGTAGGGACCGTGAAGTTCGCGGGGGCGAACTGGGGCCATCCGTTCACCGGGTTGAGCGTGACGGTCAGATTCTCGTAGGCGACGCTCGAGGTGGCCCCGCCGGCGGGTCCCGTCGACGGCACAGCGACCATCAGTCCGAGGGTGACCGAGAACGCGATCAGGATGCCGGCCGCGAAGTACGCGAGGAAGAACCGGTAGTCGAGCGGCGCGGTCCAGGCGCGCCGGGGCACCGGAATGCCGTGGCGGGCGCGGTCCGCGCGCTGGCGGGCCCAGGCGGAGGAGAGCCAGTGGTCCACCGAGAGCGCCCGGCCGGCACCTCCCACCACGAGCGCGGCGTAGATGAGCAGGTAGAGCGGGTGCTCCCCGACATCCGTCCCGCCGGGAAAGGAGAAGGTGCTCCCGACCTGCGTCGCGAGCAGGACGGCCGAGAAGACCCCCCCGACCAGGCAGGCGAGGCGCGTGGTCGCTCCGAGGAGGAACGCGACCGCCAAGTACGTGGTGACGATGGCGACCACCCAGGAGAACACGGCGGCATGGGCCGCGACGTACTCCGCGAGCCCCGGTCCTCCGACCGTCGTCGGGCCGTACGACTGTGCGGTCGTCGCGAAGTTCGCGAACCAGTGGTTGCCCGGCGCGAGGATGTAGACGAGATTCAGCGCCCAGATGAACCCGACCCCGATCCGCAGGATCTCGATCCCGTACGTCCGGTGGTGAGGGCTGTCGACCGACGGCGGGCCCTCGCTCGAGGAGGGGACAGCAGCAGGCTCCACGACCATCCACGGCCGCGCGTCGGAGTTAACGGGCAAGTCAATCCGGATTGACCTCGCTCCCTGTCTCAGGTCCCGGCTGCCTGACTCGAACAGGCGACCTGAGGATATCCACGGGGGCTGCCGGAGGTCCGGCAGTCTCGCCTACAGTCCCCCGCTCTACCACTGAGCTAAGCCGGGATGACGGTCCGACCGGTGTGCGGCCTATAAACTCTGCGACGACCTCCGCCGTTCGCGCCCCATGCGGGTCCTCGAGCATCGCCGGCACAGCCTCCGCGAGGCCGTGGGCGGGCATCTCAGCCCGGCCGGCCGGGAGCTCGCCCGGCGGGTGGGAGCGACGATCGGGCCCTTCGACCGGGTGGTCTCGTCACCGGTGCCCCGCGCGGTCGAGACGGTGGAGGCGCTCGGGTTCCGGGTCGACGCGCAGCGGGCCGAACTCGGGCCCCTGCCGGAGGAGGTCAGCGCTCGCGTGGACGTGGCCCGCCCCCGCTCCTTCGGGGCGTACGTCACGCTCGTCGGGGCGAGCGAGGTCGTGGGCGGGTTCGCCCGGTCCCAGGCCACCCTCTGGAGGGAGGAGCTCGAACGACTGCCGGACGGTGGCCGACTTCTGATGGTCTCGCACGGGGGGCTCATCGAGCTCGGGGTCGCCGCGGCAGCGCCGATCCCCGCCGGCACCTGGGGGGCCCCGTTGGCTCCCCTGGACGGAGTGCTACTGGCCGAGATCGCCGGACGTTGGAGCCGCGGGGGGGGGGGGGG
>DAIDCO010000020.1:0-24767 GCA_027309555.1 bacterium | reverse complement strand
CCCGACCTCCGCGGGTCCCGGGTCACCCAAGGAGCGAGCGAAGGTGGCGCGTGACCTCGTCGGGGACCCCGCTCGCGTCGAGCGCGCGCAGGAGACCCTTACGACGGTAGAACTCGAGGAGGGGGGCGGTCTGCACGGAATAGACTTCCAGCCGGGTCGCGACGGCTTCGGGCCGGTCGTCCGGGCGCTGCAGCAACTCGGCCCCGTCTCGGTCGCACCGTCCCGGAGTCCGAGGCGGCCTCGAGACGAGGTTGTAGACCGATTGGCAGAGAGGGCAGACGCGCCGCGCGGAGAGCCGCCGGACCAGCTCCTCCGCCGGGATCTCGAAGGAGATGACCCGGTCGAGCTGGGTCCGGCGTTCGAGGGTTTCCGCCTGCGCGAGGTTCCGGGGGAATCCATCGAGGATGAACCCCTCGCGGGCGTCGGCCGACTCGAGCCGTTCGCCGAGGATCCCTAGCACGAGACCGTCCGGGACGAGCCGACCGGAGCGCATGTACCCGTCCGCCTCGTGGCCGAGCGGGGTCTTCGCCGCTACCGCGGCCCGGAGGAGGTCCCCCGTCGAGAGATGCGGGATCCCGAGCTCCCGGGCGAGGACCAAGGCTTGGGTGCCCTTTCCCGCGCCGGGCGGTCCGAGGAAGACGATGCGGTGCATAGGCGCCCCACCCGGCGGCGGATACAAAATGGTATTTCGCGGGCGGGCTCCGGGGTCGGGCTACCTACCCATCAATGCGGCTGCCGCGGAAGCGTTCCCCACGGACCGCCTTCTCGAGATTCGGGAGATCCCGGCCGTCCACGATCGCGAGCGGGATCCCGGCCCGCGCGAGCAGCTCCGCGCCGAGGCGGTCGAAGAGGAAGTTCTGCCCTGCCTCGGTCGAGGTCCCGGCCGCGACGAGTCCTCGAAACTGGGGCCAGGCCATCCGCTCGACGCGACGAGCGTCGGGAAACCGGTGCGGGTCGCGGTCGTACACGCCGTCGACGTCGGTCGCGTTCACGAGCGTACGGGCGCGCAACCGGACCGCGAGCATCGCGGCGACGCCGTCGGTCGTGTGGCCGGGTTCGGTGCCGCCGAGCACGACCGGCGAGGCTCGGTGGGCCTCATGGACCGCTTCGGCGAGCGTCGTCGGCGGCCGGGCGGGGCACGGGGGCCCGATGCGAGCCGCCAGGAGCCGGGCGTGGAGCCGCGTTACCTCGATGCCGATCTCATCCAGCTCGACTTCCGTCAGCCCGAGCTCCCGTCCGAGCCGGATGTACTGGCGCGCCGTCCGGCCCCCGCCCGTGGTCACGAGGAGCGTCGAGCTCCGTCCGAGATCGCGCAGCAGTTCGGAGAGCTTCGCGAGATATTCTCGATCCCCCTCGTCTCGGAAGAGGACCGAGCCACCCACCGAAACGACCACCGGGGCGGTGGGCCCTCCACGTTTCGCGGGCATCGCAGGCCGGGGAGCTACCCCTGCGACTTATGCGTGTCGGCCTCCCCCCGGCGCATTCAAGAGGAGCAAGACCTGCCGATAGCTAGCCATGGCGGGAGACCTCGAGCGGGCCAAAGCGGCAGCGGCCCGATTCGCGGTCGAGCGACGGGTCCGGCCCGGCCAGCGCATCGCCCTCGGCACCGGCTCGACCACCGCCTACGCGGTGCGGGCCCTCGTCACCCGGTTCCCGGACGGAGGGTTCGACTGCGTGGCGAGCTCGGAGGCGACCGCGGAACTCGCTCGCTCGCTCGACCTCGCGGTTCGTCCGCTGACGGGGGATGACCGGTTCGACCTCATGCTCGATGGCGCGGATGAGGTATCCCCTGCGCTCGACCTCACGAAAGGCGGGGGCGGGGCCCTCTTCCGCGAGAAGCTGCTCGCCCGGCTCTCTGCCGAGCTTGTGATCCTCGTCGATCCGACGAAGCTCGTCCGCGCCCTCGGGGAGCGCCACCGCATTCCGGTCGAGGTCGTCCCTTTCGCGCGGCCGGTCGTCGAGCGGGCGGTAATGCGGCTGCGCTTCCGTCCGCACCTGAGGACCCGACCGGACGGACGTCCGTTCCGCACGGACAACGGCAACGAGGTCCTCGACCTCGCCCCGGCCGCTCCGCTCGAGGACCCCACCTCCGACGAGCGCGCGCTCCGAGAGATCCCGGGCGTGGTCGAGTCGGGCCTGTTCGTCGGCCTCGCCCATCGGGTGCTCGTCGGACGGCCCGACGGAGGGGTCGAGGAGCGGACGCGGCCGGCCCCGTCCGCTTCCGCCCCGTAGCGCGGGCGTCGCCGTTATCCGCCCGGGACGGTGCGGTGAAACGAGCCCCGCCCCCGGGCGGGGAGAACCATGCAGGGCAAGTACATCCGGACGCGCATCGACGATCACGTCGGCTACATCGAGATCGGGAAGCCGAAGGCGAACACCTACGACCTCGACATGATGCGCGAGTTCGACCAGGCGGTCGAAGAGTTCCGCTTTGATGAGACCGCCCGGGTGATCGTTCTCGCGAGCACCGTGCCGGGATTCTTCAGCGCGGGCGCGGACATCGAGATGCTCAAGAAGAGCCAGCCGGATTTCAAGGCGATGTTCTGTCTCCATTGCCAGGAGACGCTCGACAAGTTCGCGAAGACCCCGAAGATCGTGATCGCCGCCATCAACGGCCACTGCGTCGGCGGCGGCCTCGAGATCGCGCTCTCGTGCGACCTGCGGATGATGGCGGAGGGCTCCGGTCGGATCGGTCTGCCCGAGGTGACCCTCGGGGTCCTCCCAGGGACCGGGGGAACCCAACGACTGCCGCGCCTCGTGGGGACCTCGCGCGCCCTCGACATGATGATCACGGGCAAGCTCCTCAGTCCCGAGGAGGCGCTCGCCATCGGCCTCGTGAACTATGTCTATCCGAAGGAGTCGTTCGCCCAGGATGTCCAGGCGTATGCCGGGGGCCTCGCCCACGGACCGGTGCGCGCCGTGAGCCTCATCAAGCGCTCGGTCGTCGAGGGGATCGAGATGCCGCTCACCGCGGGGCTCGCACTCGAGCGGGAGCTCCAGAACCGGCTGTTCATCACCAACGACGCGAAGGAAGGTTTGACCGCGTTCGTCGAGAAGCGGAAGCCCACCTTTAAGGGCCACTGAGCCGTAGGAGAGGGTCGACCCTGCCATGTCGCTGTCTCCCGAACCCGCGAAGAGCCCGCCCGCGCTCAAGAGCCTCAAGGAAGGCGGGACGGTCGAGCCCGTCCGCGAGATCCTGTGGGGTTCCGCGGCCGGTGCGCGCAAGTACGAGACCGCGGAGGAGCTGCCCGGCGACATGCGCAAGCTCGTCGTCAAGCTCATGGTCGTGCAGGCGGACACCGAGTTCGCGTCGATCCAGCAGCATCGGCCGTGGCTCGACAGCGCGCCCACCCTCGAGGACCGATGGATCGAGTCGCGGATCATCGCCGATGAGGCGCGGCACGGGCTCCAGGCGTGTCGGATCCTCCGGGACTTCGGGGAGGAGGGTCAGCGATACATCGACGAGCTCCTCCGGAAGCGGGAGGGGGAGCACAAGCTCGACGCGTTCAACATGAAGTTCGACCGGTGGAGCGACGTCGGGGCGTTCACCTGCTTCGTCGACCGGGTCGGCGTCTACCAGTTGCGGGCGTTCCAGGAGTGTTCCTACGGCCCCCTCGCCCGGGCGATGCCGCTGATGCTGAGCGAAGAGCAGCTGCACCTCAATTTCGGACTCTCGGTCCTGCGCCGCATGGTCCAGGACGGGCCCCAGTACTGCGGGACGAAGCACGAGGCCCAGGAGGCGGTGACGAAGTGGTATCCTCGGGCGCTCGACATGTTCGGCCACTCCCATTCCGAGACGAGCCGGCGCGCGATCGAGTATGGCCTGAAGCGCTGGACGAACGAGGAGGCCCGGGACCGTTTCGTGCACGAGGTCCAAGGCCTCATGACGCAGGTCGGACTGGAGCTGCCGCCGGTCGACTTCGACCGCCGGGTGCTGTAGGGCGACGGCGGTCGCCGGGGCCCCCGGCCCTCCCGCTCGTCAGTCGATCCGCCGCCCGCCCGGTCCGGGGCGCACCTGGAGCGCCCGGCGCACTCCGGGGAGCCGGGCGAGGCGAGCCCGCACCCGGGCGAAGTCCGGCTCGAGCGTGAAGACATGGACATGCGCGCCCGCATCGTGGGTGTAGGCCGCGAGAGGGCGCCCGGCCGCCCGATTGAGCGTACGGACTTGGGCCAGGATGGCCCGGGACGTCGCAGTGAGGTAGTCGAGGGCGGGCCGGGTCGTCTCACAGACCTCGCGGAAGCTGTCGCACTCCTCCATGACGAGGGGGAACAACGCCTCCGCGTCCCGGTCGCGAAGGGCTCGTCGGATCCCGCGGAGGCGGCCGGGGAGCTCCTCGAGCCGGCGGGCGTACCCCGGGCTCGTGCGGACGGTCCGTTGCATCGCGTCCGCCGATCGGACCTGCTTCACCGGGGCCCGGTCGACCAAGAGGACCAGGTCGACCAGGTCGGGCCAGTGGCCGGGCCCGTGGAGCGGCCGAGCGTAGCAGTCCCGCCCGTCCGCGCGGGTCCCGGCTCGCCATTCGACGAACCCCCCAAAGACGGACCGGGCGGCACTTCCCGAGCCGAAGCGCGCGAGCTGGGAGAGGGCCCGGGGAGTGAGCCGGAGACCGGCGGCGGCCGTCGCCGCCCCCGCGAGCGCGGCGAAGCCGCTCGCGCTCGAGGCGAGGCCGCTGGCCGTAGGAAAGTTGTTCGTCGAGCGCACGACCGCCGACCACGGGCGGCCGGCGCGGGCGCGCACCCGGTCGAGGAAGCGGACGACCCCCTCGCGCGGCCCGCCGTCCGCGGGCGAGCCGTTCAGGGTGACGCGGTCCTCGGCAAGCGAGGGGTCGAAGCGGACCGTCGTACGCGAGCGCAGCCGCTCGAGCGTTACGGAGATCGAGGAGTTGTAGGGGAGGGCCCGCTCGGGGTCGCGGACGCCCCAGTACTTCACGAGCGCGATGTTTGGCGGAGCCACATAGGTCGCCGCGAACGCTCTCGGGCGCGCCATGAGGATTCCGGCCGGACGGGGCCGCGCAGTACTTATCCCCGACGGCCGCTCCACCGGACCGTGACGCGCCGTGGCGGCTTTCACGCCGAGGTCGGTTTCCGCATCGATGCCGCCCGGAGCGGCCGCGGGGTCTGCACGGTCACCGGCACGGTCGAGCGGCGGCACCTCAACATCAACGAGGTCGTTCACGGGGGCGTCTACGCCACGATCCTCGACACGGCGATGGGCGCGGCGGTCGTGAGCCTCCTTGCAGAAGGGGAGACGACCGCGACGACCTCGCTCTACGTCGAGTTCCTGCGGGCGGCCCGCCGGGGGGACACCCTGACCGCGCGGGGCGAGGTGCTCCGCCGGGGTCGCCACATCGCGTTCGCGGAGGGGAACCTCTTCGACGCCGAGGGTCAACGACTGAGTCAGGCGCGGGGCACCTGGTACATCTGGTCGGACGAGCGGACGGGCGCGCGGCGTTCCCGTCCGACCCGTCCTACGCGCCGTTGAGACGGTCCCCCAGCCGTCCGAGCAGCTCGAGCCCCTCGAGCCCCTTCGCGATCCCTTGGGCGCCCTCGGGGAACGAGTGCCGCCGGAAGTACTCGCGCGTCGCCGCGGCTCGGTCGAGGCCCACGAGGGGCAGCGTCCGTTCGAGCAGCAGCGAAAGGTCGCCCGAGCCCCGGAAACGCGTGGCGAGCGTCGGAAGGTGCTCCTCGAGCCAAGGACCGAGGAAGGAACGACCGACCGGGTTCGCCGCCAGGTTCGACAGTACGGGGACCACGTGACCCGACCGGATCCCTCCCGACATCACGAGCTCGAGCGTGCGTCGGAGCAGGCGGGGCTCGCCGCTCCACGCGAGGGCGCGTTCGAAGCGCAGCCGCTCGGTCTGCGTCGTCGCGCGTTCCGTGGCCCGCAGGATCTCGTCGTAGCCGGCCTCCCCCTCCGAGCGTGCGCGCGCCACACGGCGACCGCCTGGCGCGCGTCCGGGTCGAGGTGGTCCCAATCGACGAACCGCTCCGCGAGGTCGCGAGCGAACCCCGCATCGATCCGCGCGCGGGAGAACGCGAGGGACTCCCGAAGGATGCCGTCGTCCTCCCGTTCTCCCGGCCGTCGCTCGAGCCCGACCCGGTCGAGATGGTCCGCGAGGAAACGTCGGGCGAGGTCCTGGAGCGCGGCGGCCAAGGGGAAGGCGAGCGCCCAATCGGTGAGCGTGCTGAGGAGCTCCTCCACCACGAGGCGGTCCCCGGTTCGGCCGAGGACGTCCACCACGTGCGCGTACGTGGTCCAGTCGACGGTCCCCGCGACGACGAACGCGGCGAGATCGTTGAGGACGATCCACCGGTCCACGGGGGGCCGCGCCGGAAGGACGGTGAGGAGACGCTCGAGGAGCGGTCGGTCGTAGCGAACGCGGTAGAAGCCGAGGGCCGCTGGGTTGAGGTGGACCGTCGACCCGGGTCCGACCGGGACCGACAGTTCCCGCTGGTCGAACAGCAGGCTCCGTCGCTCGCCGTCGACGTCGATCTGGAGGGGGATCGGCCAGGGCTCCGCCTCCTCCCCCTCCGAAAAGGTGAATCGCTGCTGCGTGAGCTCGAGTCCCTGGGCGCCGAGCCGAGCCGAGACCACGGGGAGACCCGCCCGGTCGATCCACGGTCCGATCAGGGGGGCGACGGGCCGACCGGCGCTCCGAGCGAGGGCCGCCCAGAGGTCCTCGGTGCGGGCGTTCCCGAACCGGAAGCGCTCGAGATACTCCGTGACCCCGGCCCGGAACCGTTCCGCTCCGAGGTATCCCTCGAGCATTCGCAGCACGCTCGCGCCCTTGCCGTAGCTGATCGCGTCGAAGATCTGGCTGATCTCCTCGGGCCGATGGACCCGGCCACGCACCGGATGGGTCGCCCGGAGCGAGTCGCCGGTGAGCGCTCCGCCCATCCCCCACGGGCGGAGCAGGAACTCCTGCATCGGCTCGAACTCCGGTGCGAGCGCCTCGGTGATCTTCGTCTCGAGCAGCATCGCGAAGCTCTCGTTGAGCCAGATGTCGTCCCACCACTCCATCGTCACCAGATTGCCGAACCACTGGTGCGCGACCTCGTGGGAGATCGTCTCGAAGACGTCCCGCCGCGCGAACGAAGAGGAGGCCTCGTCGACCAGAAGGCGCATGTCGCGGAAGCAGATCGCACCCCAGTTCTCCATCGCCCCGAACGCTTGTTCGCTGACCGCGATGAGGTCCAGCTTCGGGAGCGGGTAGGGGATCCCGTAGTAGGCCTCGTAGGCCGCGAGGATGCGCGCGGCGCTCGTGGCGGCGAAGCGGCCGGCCGCGCCCCGTCCCGGGGGGGTGAGGGCCCGCACGGGGACGCGGCCGGACCGATCCTCGGCGTGGTCGAACACGCCGACGGCGAGATAGAAGAGGTACGGTGCCATCGACGGGGACGGGGCGAAGATCCATTCCCGACGTCCCGCTCGCTCCCGGGTCGCCTGCACCGGGGCATTGGAGACCACCTCGTGGGCTGGGTCGGTGATGACCGTGAGGAGGATGCGCGCCCTGCGGTCGGGGCGGTCGAGGCAGGGAAAGATCCGGCCGGCGCCGATCGGCGCGCACTGGGTCGTCAGCATCTGCCCGTCGCCCTGCGGGCAGCGGTAGAGTCCCATCAGCGAGCCGTCGACCACCTGCCCCTCGAAGTCGATCCGGACCGATCCGGGGTCGGCCGCCGGGAGGTCGATCTCGAGGACTCGCTCCTCGGCTCGGAGCCGGAAGGGAGTGCTCTTATCGCCGCACCGGACCGATCGGACCTCGAGCCCGTCCGCGTCGAGCGCGATCGACCTGAGTCCTACCGGTGGGTCGAACTCGACGGAACCGGCCCAGCGTGGTCGGGCGACGTCGACCTCGAGTCGCAATCGATACTCGGCGATGGTCGGGGGTTCGGTGGAGGGCACGCCCGGTTCCTCGCGACGCGAAGAGCGAGCTCCCCGCGGATCCGGGCGACGGAGGCCGCCCGCGAGATGAAGGTTTTCCCGATGCGGTCGGACGGCCCCCCTTCCCGCGCACGAACGAACCAACGTTAAATATCGGTCGCCGGTCGGCCCCTACGGCTGACGGCCAAAGCGGTGGGGAAACACCCGGTCCCATTCCGAACCCGGCAGTTAAGCCCGCTGGCGTTCCGCGCGGTACTGAAGTGCGCGAGCCTACGGGAAACGCGGAAAGCTGTCAGCCTCCCCTCCCGGACGCCCCCGACCCGCCGATAGGATAGGCTAAACCTGCCCGGTCGGTCGCTCGCCCGATGATCCTCGGCGCGCACATCGGAATCGCGGGCGGGCTTGGCGCGGCGGTACGGACGGGCCGGGAGATCGGCTGTGAGGCGATCCAGATCTTCGCGAAGAGCCCGCAGATGTGGGCCGGCCCGCCCCTGACATCCGAGGCGGTGGAGGAGTTCCGCGCGGCGGTCCGTTCCGAAGGGCTGCGGGCCACGGCGGTCCACCACGGCTACCTCGCGAACCTCGGGAGCCCGAAGCGGCCGATGCTCGAGCGCTCCCGACGGGCCTTCCTCGACGAGGTCGGACGGTCCGAACGGCTCGGCGTGGACGCGCTCATCTTTCATCCGGGAGCTCACCTCGGGAGCGGGACCGCCGCCGGACTCGCGACGATCGCGGAGAGCTTGCGTCAGTCGATCGCGGCGGTCCCGGAGGGGAAGGTGCGCCTGCTGCTCGAGAACGCCGCGGGTCAGGGCACGACGCTCGGCTCGAGGTTCGAGGAGCTTGCGACGGTGCTGGCCGAGGTCGACGCTCCCGATCGCCTCGGGATCGCGATCGACACGTGCCACTTGTTCGCGTCCGGAATCGACTTCCGCACGGACGAGACATACGGCCGACTGCTGGACACGATCGATCGCACGGTCGGGCGGGGCGCCGTCCGGGCCTTCCACGTCAACGACGCCAAGGCCGAGCTCGGCTCCCACCTCGACCGGCACGAGAACATCGGCCGGGGTGCGATCGGTCTCGATGGGTTTCGGCATCTTCTCGCCGACGCGCGTTGGGAGGGAGTCCCCGCCTACCTCGAGACGCCGCTCGACGACCAGGGCTACGCGCGCTACGCGGAGGATCTCGCGACCCTGCGCGACCTCCTCGCTCCGCTCGCGACCCGAGGGGCGAAGGGGCAGAAGCCGTCCCGGCCGACTCGCCGTTCCTCAACCGTAAAATAGACAGGCCCACCTCCGCGCGCCGCGCATGGCGGAGGAGATCTCGGCCGAGCTCGTTTCGTCCCTCGAGGCGAAGGCCCGCGAGATCCGCCGTTCGATCATCCGGATGACGTACGCCGCCGGCGGCGGCCATCCCGGTGGGAGCCTTTCGGTCACGGATCTACTGACCGCCCTGTTCTTTGGGGAGATGCGGTACGACCCCGAGCATCCCGACGGGCCGGACCGCGACCGGCTCGTGCTGTCGAAAGGCCACGCTGCGCCGGCGTTCTACGGCGCCCTTGCGGCGCGCGGCGTGATTCCGGCCGCGGAGCTGCTCACGCTGCGCAAGCTCGGTAGCCGGCTACAGGGGCATGTCGATCGGAACAAGCTCCCTTGGGTGGAGGCGGCGACCGGTTGTCTCGGTCAGGGAATCGGGATGTCGGTCGGCATGGCCCTGGATGCGCGGCTCGCCCGCCGACCAAGCCGGGTGTACGCGATCCTCGGTGATGGCGAGTGCCAAGCGGGCCTCACTTGGGAAGCGCTGATGGCGGGCGGCCACTACCGCCTCAGCAATCTCACGGTGATCCTCGACCGCAACGGGCTCGAGACCGACGGATCGACCGAGTCGATCATGAGCATCGAGCCGATCGCCGACAAGTTCCGCGCGTTCCGCTACCACACGATCGAGATCGATGGGCACGACTTCCGTCAGATCCTGGGGGCGCTCGCGGAAGCGCGTCGGGTCACGGAGCAGCCGACCGCGATCGTGGCCCGAACGGTCAAGGGGAAGGGCGTGTCGTTCATGGAAGGGCAACATTCCTGGCACGGGAAGGCGCCCTCGCGCGCGGAGGCCGAGCAGGCCCTCGCCGAGCTCGGAGCGTCCCTGGAGGCACCGGCCCGATGAGCGCGTCGCGGCCGAAGGAGAGCTTACGGGACGCCTACGGCCAGACGCTCGCCGAGCTGGGTGCGCTCGACCCGCGCATGGTCGTGCTGGACGCCGACCTCTCCGGGTCGACCCGCACCGCCCTCTTTGGCCAGAAGTTCCCGGAACGGTTCTTCAACGTCGGCGTGATGGAGCCGACGATGATGACGATCGCGGCGGGGCTCGCGCTCGGCGGTCGCACGGTCTTCGCGAGCACGTTCGCCGTCTTCGCGGCAGGCCAGGCGTACAACACGGTGCGCCAGTCGATCTGCTACAACCACGCCAACGTCAAGATCGTGGCGACCCACGGGGGGCTCCTCGTCGGCGGGGACGGCGGGACCCACCAGATGGTGGAAGATATCGGGCTGATGCGCGGACTTCCCGGCATGACGGTGGTCGTGCCCGCGGACGCACCGACGACGCGCGCGGCGGTCCGGGCCGTCGCCGAGCGGGACGGCCCTGCCTACCTCCGGCTGCCCCGCGAGAACCTGCCGGTCGTCACGGACGGCAGCTTCAAGATCGGGGTCGCGGCCGAGCTACGGAGCGGGGCCGACCTCACGATCGTCGCAGTGGGTGCGCTCGTCGCCCGGGCGCTCGAAGTCGCCGAGGAGCTCTCCCACGTCGGGGTCTCGACCCGGGTCCTCGACCTTGCCTCCGTGAAACCGTTCGACGCGCCGGCCCTGCTCCGGGCCGCGCGGGAGACCGGGGCGCTCCTGGTTCTCGAAGAGCACTCGGTCCTTACCGGAGTGGGGGCGCTCGTCGCCGCGACGACCGCCGAGAACTATCCCGTGCCGGTCCGCCGGGTCGGAGTTCCCGACGTCTTCGGGGAATCCGGCGAGCCGTGGGCGCTCCTCGACCGCTACGGGATGTCGAAGGAGCGGATCCGCGAGGAGGCCTGGGAGCTCCTCCGGCTGCGAGGGAAGGTTCAGTAGCTCCCGCGGAGTAGGGGAGGTCGACGATGCAGCTGTTCCTCGACACGGCGAGCGTGACCGACATTCGGACGATGTGGGAGATCGGGATCCTCGACGGGGTCACGACCAACCCGACCCTAGTCGCGAAGGAGGGACGCCGATTCGAAGAGGTCCTCCGCGAGATCTGCGCGCTCGGGGTCCCCTCGGTCTCCGCAGAGGTCGTGGCGACGGAGACGGACGGGATGTTGCGCGAGGGACGCCACCTCCGCGAGATCCACCCGTCGATCTACGTCAAGGTCCCGATGACCCCGGCGGGCCTCCGCGCGACCCGGATCCTGGCGCGGGAGAAGACCCGGGTCAACATGACGCTCATCTTCAGCGCGAATCAGGCGCTCCTCGCCGCGAAGGTCGGCGCGTCGTACGTCAGCCCGTTCATCGGGCGGCTCGACGATCAGGGACAGGACGGGATGGAACTGATCCGGGACATCGTGCAGATCTACCGGAACTACAAGTTCCCGACCCAAGTGCTCGTGGCGAGCATCCGCCATCCGGTCCACGTGCTCGAGGCGGCGAAGGCGGGGGCCGATATCGCGACGATGCCCTATGCCGTCATGGAGAAGCTCGCGCGGCATCCCCTCACCGACCTCGGCCTCGCCCAATTCCTGAAGGACTGGGAGAAGGTCCCGAAGGCGTGAACGGCCGCGCGCGGGCCGACGGATTATATCGACCCCTCCGTTACGGGGTCCGCCCGTGACGGACGGTCCCCTGCTCGAGCGGTACCTTCGGCTCACCCGGGAGGCGCTCGAGCGCGTCCAGCCGGCCGCGCCCGCGCGCTCGTATCTGCGCGGGGCTTCGGACGACTTCCTCGCGATGGCACGGGCGTACCTCTCGGATGCCGAGCATTTCTCCCGCACCGGCGAGCCCGACCGGGCACTCGCCGCGGCAAGCTACGCGCACGGATGGCTCGATGCCGGGGTCCGTCTCGGCCTGCTCGATGGAGGGAACGATGACCAGCGATTCACGCTCTATCGCTGACGCCGGCCGGCCCGCCTCCGAGGGAGTCCCCGAGAGCGTACTCGTCGAGATCGAAGCGCACCTGCGACAGCGCGAGCTACGGCGCGAGGACCTGTACCAGCGGGCGCGCCGTCTCCGTCGCCTCGCCCAGGGGACGATGTCCCGCCTTCACGCGGAAGGAACCGCGTCGGCGGACCTCGCCGAGATCCGACGGGCGATGGCCGAGCTGGCCGACTGGCTGCGGCGCGAGGGCCGGGGAGACGAACCGCTCGCGCTCGATGCTTTCCAGGAGGCCGTCGAGGCGGTCCTCCTCGGTGCGGTCGTGGCGGGCACGTCGCTTCCGGGCCCTTCCGACCTCGGGGTCGACCCCGAACCCTATCTCCTCGGCCTCGGCGATGTGGTGGGCGAGGTCCGACGGTTGACGCTCGACCGGCTCGCGCACGACGACCTCGCGGGTGCGGAGCGTTCCCTCACGCTCATGGAACGCCTCACGCGCGCGCTCCTCCGATTCGATACGACCCGCGCGATCGTCCAGCTCAAGCCGAAGCAGGACACCGCGCGGGCGCTGCTCGAACGGACGCGCGGCGAGGTCGTGATGGCGCGCTTCCTCGCGCGCGCCCGCCCGTCGGAGGCGACCGGCGGAGGCACCCCGTGAGCCCGTCGGCCCGCCGAGCGGTCGGCGTCATCGGGGGCTCGGGGATCACGGGGATCTTCGAGGGAGGTCCGACGCGGCCCCACCGGGTGACGACGCCGTGGGGGGCGCCCTCGGGCCCCATCGAGGAAGGGGAGGTCGGTGGGGTCCGGGTGCTGTTCCTTCCGCGCCACGGCCCCGGCCACACCATCCCGCCCCACCGCGTGAACTACCGGGCGAACGTCGACGCCCTGCGCTCGCTCGGCGCCGACGCGATCGTGACGGTGAGCTCCGTCGGTTCCCTCAAGGAGGAGCTCCCCCCCGGGACGTTCGTCCTACCGAAGCAGTTCGTCGACTTCACGAAGCAGCGACCGACGACCTTCTACGATGGCGGTCGAGTCTACCACGTCTCCCTCGCCGACCCGTTCTGCCCGGACCTCTCCCGCGGCGCCGCCGCCACCGGCCGGGAGCTGCGGACGCCGTTCGCCGAAGGGAAGACGTACGTCTGCGTCGAAGGCCCCCGGTTCAGCACCCGGGCCGAGTCCGCGTTCTTTCGGACGATCGCGGACGTCATCGGCATGACGCTCGTACCCGAAGTCACCCTCGCACGCGAACGCGCGATCTGCTACGTCTGCCTCGCGATGGTCACCGACTTCGACGTCTGGGCCGAGCGGCCGGTCGAGGCGAAGGAGATCGTGGAGACGATGCACCGGAACGTCGAGCGGATGGGTCGGATCCTGTCCCGATTCCTGCCGCGGGTCGCGACCCCGCCCGACTGCGAGTGCGCCCGCGCGCTCGATGCGGCGGGCGTATAGGAGGGTCGGCGGCGCGCGCCGACGGTTCGGATCCGATCGGGGCGGGGGGGTCGCGCGCCGTTAGGCGTGGGGGCCCCGGCGGACCGTGATCGGGATCCGACCAGCCGCGAACTCGAGCTCCGCGATCTCGACCGGGTCGACCAAGGTCGACGGCACGTCGATCAGGATGGGCGCGCCGAGAGAGACCTGGAGCGCCCGGGCGCCGAGGATGCGCGCGCGCTCGAACCGAGTGTAGTCCGCGGCGCCGAGGGGTCGAGGTACCGGTCGGTCGCTCACGGTCCCGCTCCCCAAGGCCGCGGCAGGCGCTGCGGCCGTCAAGGGCGGGGCCACTCGGGGCACCGTATTTACCATTTGCTGCGGCGCCGACCGTCGGGCCGGTGCTTCCCGCAAGAGTAACGAAGGGCCCGGGCTAGGCCCGGTCGTGCCGGGGCTCCGACGGAAGTATCTCGCTCAGTTGATCCGACGGATCGCCCCGTTCCTCACCGTGTTCGCGGCGGTCTACATCGCGACGTCCCTGGTCTTCTACTTCCTCGAACGCAGCAGCGGGATGACGCTCTTCAACTCGTTCTACTGGGCGATCGTGACGATCTCGACCGCCGGCTACGGCGATATCGTGCCGAACAACACCGCCGCGAAGGTCGACGCGATGGCCACGCTGTTTATCCAGATCTTCCTCTTGGGCTTCCTGATCAGCGTGATCTCGACGACGGTCGCGAGCGAGCAGCAGAAGCGGTCCCTGGGTCTCCTCGGGACCGACCTGAAAGACCACATCGTCGTCCTCGGTTACTCTTCGGTCGGGAAGGCCGCGGTCCGGGAGCTCCTCGGGCAGGAGCAGCGCGTCGCGGTGGTCGCGCAGACCGCCGAGGAGGTCCCGAACATCCGGGCGCTCGCGCCGGAGGACCGTCTCTACGTCACGTACGGCGCGGCCGCCGAACGGGACATCCTCGAGCGAGCGAATGTGTCGAAGGCGCACAGCGTGATCGTCTGTACGAACGATGACGCGGCCAACATGATCGCGGCGCTCAACATCCGCGCGATCGCCCCCGCGATGCGGGTCGTCGTCTCGGTGGGACATCCCGAGCTCCGCGACACGCTCCGCTCGGCCGGCGTCACCTACGTCGCGAGCCCGGCCGACATGGGCGGCCGGCTCTGCGCGAGCGCCGCGTTCGAGCCGGACGTCGCGACCGCGCTCGAGGACCTCAGCGCGGGCGATGTTCGTTCCGACATTCAGGAGTATCGACTCTCGGAGCACACTCCGCTCACGGGTCTCCCGTTCGACCGGGCCGCGGCCGAGGTCCGCCAGCACACCGGATGTCTCTTGATCGGGTATGCCCGGCCGGGTCCGAACGGGGAGTACGCGACGTTCGTGAACCCTCCGGCCGACGCCGCACTCTCGCCGGGCGACGCGGTGATCCTCCTCGGGGTACTGGCCAACACCGCGCGATTCCGCCACTGGTTCGGCGTGGACCAGGGTCGCTGATCGACCGGCGGCGAGGGGGCCTTTAAGCGCCCGGCCCTTCTCGCGGCCGATGGCGATCGCGGCGGGGGAAGCGTACTACGCTCTCCTCGAGGTGTTCATCTTCCTGGCCGTCGCGGAGCTCTTGCGTTCGTTCTCGGAGAAGATCGGGCTCCCGACCCTCGTGTCGGACCTCCTGCTCGGGATCCTCTTGAGCGGTTTCGCGCTCGGGGGGATCCTGAATGCGCTGCTCGGGACCCCGATCTTCGTCGTCAACAACGCGGTGCTGCTCTTCGCGGACTTCTCGGTCATCCTCCTCCTGTTCGCCGCCGGGCTCGGGAGCGGCTTCACCGGACTCCGTCGCGCGGGGCCGTATGCGGTCGGCGCGGCCATCGCGGGCGACCTGATCCCGTTCGCCGCCACGTACGTCGTTTTCGCTCCCTTCTACGGGACGAATGCCGCGCTCCTGATCGCCGTTGCCGCGGCGGCCACGAGCTCGGCGGTCGTCGCTTCGCTCTTGCAGACGAATCGCCTGACGACCGTGCCGGCCGGCCAGTTCCACATGAACGTCGCGGCGCTGGACGACGTGGTCGCGCTCGTTCTCCTATCGGTCGCGTTGGCGGTCGTGGGAGGGCCGTTCGATGTCCTGGCGGTGACCGGCAACGCGCTCGAGCTCGTGGTGGCGTGGGTCGTCCTGCTCCTCGCGTCGGTGTTGATCATCCCGCGTCTCCTGCGGCTCCCCCGCCTCCGGGAGACGCGGGGAATGCCGTTTCTCTTCCTCTTCGTCCTCGTCGTGGTCGTCATCGCGCTCGGCTTCTCCGCGGTCATCGGCGCCTTCATCGCGGGGATCGCGGTCGCCGAGAGCCTGGTGGCGAGCCGAACGCGGGAGATCACCGAGATCCTGCTGGTGCTCTTCGGTTCCCTGTTCTTCGTCGTGACGGGGGCGGAGTTCGATGTCCGCCTCTTCCTCCAGCCCGATGTGGTCGCCCTCGCGGGGATCCTCGCGCTCGTGGCGGCGGCGGGAAAGCTCCTCGGGGTCTACCCGTTCGCCCGGCTCCGCTTCGACCGCCGGATCTCCTTCGCCGTATCGGCCGGGATGGTCCCGCGCGGGGAGATCGGCCTCATTGTCGGCTCGATCGGGTTGACGAGCGGGGTGCTCGACCGCTCCATGCTCGGGGAGATCGTGCTGATGTCGATCCTGACGACGCTCGTGGGCGCGATCCTGTTCCGGCGCGCGGCCGCCGGGCTCGCCGCGGCGCCCTCCCCCGGTCTTCCCGATCCCGACCGGAACGCCGCGGCGAAGTGACTTCGAGGACCCCCGGGGCCGCGTCGGGGGGGCGACGGGCCCCTGTGGAGTCAGGGCTTTCCCCCGGCCGGAGCTCGGCGTGCGGAGGGCCCCCGCCTCGCGGGGGATGAGCGATGTCCGAGGAGCGCTGTCCGAAGTGCGGAAAGCCGCTCTCCCATTACGAGGACCGGGAGGTCCGGGCCCGATGGTGCGGCTTTCCCGAGGCACACTACTGGGACTGGCAGCTCAAGGTCCCGAAGCTCACCATGCGTCCCTGAGCGCCTGCGGGCGGGGCGCCCGGTGGCGGCGCACGTGGACCGCGAACTGCAGGATCTCGTGCGCGCCGGCGGGATCGATGGCGGGGCGGTCGGGAAAGGCGCCCGAAAGGACCGCGAGGACGAAGTGGCGCGCCTCGCGCCGCGTCTCGGCCAGCGTCCTTCCCTCGACGGTGCCGAGCCCGTCGATCCAGGCGAGGTAGCCGGCCGGGGTGCGAAAGATGCGGACCTGGAACGCGGACGTGCGGGGGAGTTCCCGTGCCCGGGGCTTGGTCGTGCCGGAGGGGTGACGAAACGGCCCTTCTCACGAGGAGGGGAGCGGCGGCCGCTGCGCCAGGAAGAGCGCGTGCTCGGCGCCGGGCTCGGGGAGGCGCGTCCGGCTCAGGACCTCGAAACCGACGTTCTCGAGCCAACCCTGGTATGTCTGGGCGTCGGCGGGGCTCCAGTACATCTTTGCGTTCGAGCCGAGCCAGTTCTCCTCGACGCCGGTATACGCCTGCGCTCCGGTGATGACCAGGAAGTAGCCCCCCGGCATCAGCCAGCGGAAGACCCGTTCGAGGAGCGGTCGTTGCTCGTCGAGGGGAACGTGGATGAGCGCGTAGAGGCAGAGGACTCCGCCGAACGACCCCGGCCGGAACCGGACCTCGGTCAGGTCGGCCCGGAGGAACCGCGCCCCCGGCACGAACCGTTTCGCACGCTCGACCTGAACATCCGAGATATCGACCCCGGTGACGCGGAACCGCTCGGTGAGGAGGCGGGCGTCGGGCACCCCGCAGCCGCATCCGAGGTCGAGGACCTCGGCCCCGCGAGGTATCGAGCGGAAGAACGGGAGCAGCCACGCATCGTGGTCGGCGAGGGAATGGCCGAAGCGGTCGGCGCCCGTCTCGGACGGTCGGTCGATCGCGGACGCACGAGTCCAGCCCCGTCGGACGACCGGCTTCGGGTCGAGCCCCGGCTCCGCGGCGTTCCGAGAACCTCCCAGGGCGCGCACTTGGTCTCCCTCCGAGGTAGCATCGCCGCGCCTTCGGAAATACCTTCGGAGACCCCGACCGCGGTCGACCGCCAGTAACGGTCCGTCGCGTCAGGCGTAGCCGAACTGGCGGCGGGCGAAGTCGGACATCCGGTCGGGGCCCCAGGGTGGCTCCCAGACGATCTCGACCTTGACGGAGGCAAGGCCCGACGCGGCGCGCGCGGTGCGCACGACCTCCTCGGAGAACGCCTCGACCGCCGGGCAACCCGGGCTCGTCAGGGTCATGCGGATCGTGAGCTCCCCCGACTCCCTCCACTCCATACCGTAGATGAGCCCGAGGTCGACGACGTTGAGCGGGATCTCGGGGTCGTAGACGTTCTTCAGGGCGTCGCGGATGCGCGCTTCGACCGCTACGCGGTCGGCGGACGGGGCCACGCTCGCGACGCCCGGAGGGGTGGGCGCCGCGGACTCGGTCGCGGCCGGAGGAGCGGTCGCCGACGGGAGGAACGGACCCACGACCTCGAAGCCCGGCGGGTCCTGGTCGGTGCGGTAGCGGACCTCGGCGTCGCGGAGGAAGCGCAGGCTGCTTTCGTCGAGGAGAAGGAGGAGGCCATCGACCTCGAGCGGTCGGTCGCGATGGGAGGGTCGGTCGATCATCATCTGTGCGTGCGGACGCATGCCCCGCTCGACCCAGATCCGAACGCCCGAGCCCTCCGCGCGGCCGCCGAGGGCCGCGGCGAGGGCGTTCCGCGCCTCGGGGGTTACCCGAAGGCGAACGGTCTCGGTCCGCACGTCCGCGGGCGTTCCGGCCGCTTCCGGCGCACGACGCTCGGGCATGGACGAGCGATGGAGAGCGGCACCGCGCGTTTACCCCTATCGGACCGGCCCGGCGGCCGTGCGCGTCAGCCGCCCGTCACGTCCTGAAGGAACTCGCGGGTCGTTCCGAGGAACTCTCGGGGCTGCTCGAGGACCTCCATGTGGCTGCTGTGCGGGAGGACCCGCAGGTGGGCGGGCTCGATCCGCTCGGCCATCTCCATCGAGGCCTCGAGGAAGAAATCGTACTTGCCGACCACGACCACGCTCGGCACCTCGATCTTGGAGTAGTACTTGCGACCGTCCCACGTCGCGATCGTCCCATCGACCGCGAACTCGTCGCCCGTGCGGGTCATCATCGCCTGGTAGACCGCCGGGCTCGACCTCGTCGCCTTCCAGTCGGCCGGCGTCGCGGTCAGGAAGCGCGTCGAGAACGGTCGGGTGATCTCCCCCACGAGTTGGGTGTACTCGGCGGACTCGAACGCCTTCGCGCGTACGAGCCCCCGCAACCGGGCCCGTTGGCGGGGGGACGCGGCGAGCAGCATCGTCCGGTTCGCCACCCGCACCTCCTCGGCGCTGCCGGCCGTCGCGCAGAGCAGGAGGGACGTGAGCCGGGGTTCGTACCGATGGGCGTACTCGAGCGCGACGAACCCGCCCGCGGAGTAGCCGAGCAGATGCAGTTCCCGGATCTTGAGCGCCCGGCGGATCGCCTCGACGTCCTCCGCCATGTTGGGGATCGTGTACTCCCGCGAGTTCTTTGGCGCCCAGCTGTGGCCCACGCCCCGCGGGTTGTACAGTACGACTCGCAGGTTCGCGTTCGCGAGCTTGAGGAGACCGCGCAGGTAGTGGTAGGTGAGACCGGGGCCGCCCGGGTGGACGAGCAGGGTCGCCGGACCATCGCCCTGCGCTACGTATTCGAAGGACCGTCCTCCCGGAACCGTCACCGTCCGCACGCGAGCCATTGTCCGGAGCTAGCCCTTCCCTCCCAAAAGCCTCGCGACGCGGCGGTCGGAAGCCGACGAGGCAGGTTTCCCGGAGTCAGGAACCGTTCGAAACATCGTGGTGGGCAGTCCCCGCCCTTCGCGGAGGCCGACCTTGACGAGAGCGCCGGGGCTCTTCGCGCTAGCGGTCCCTCGCGCCGCGGCGGCGTCGAGCGGGCGGGTCGATCCCCCCGTCGCCGCGCGGGTCGATCCCGACCTCGGTTTCTCCGGCCGTGCGGAGGCCGTGCGCATGGCCCACGAGGTCCGGGTCGTTTCCCACGGGTCGGGCACGACGGAGCCGGAGCCCGTCCTCCGCGAAGAGGTCGGCCGAGCGGTAGATGGACGCCGGGACAGCGAACCGGGGTGCGTCGATCGCGGCCTGGAGGCCGACGCCTCGATCGATGAGGCGGGTCAAGATCTGCACGTTCGTCTGAGGCTGCACGTCGCCGCCCATCGTCCCGAGGAGGAGCTCGGTTCCGGGTCGCCGAGCATAGAGGGCCATCAGCGTATGGAACGTCCTCTTTCCCGGGGCGAGGGCGTTGTGGTGGCTCGGGTCGAGGGTGAAGTAGGCCCCCCGATTGTTGAGGTTGATCCCCGTTCCCGCGACCGATTGGCCGCTTCCGAAGCCCATGTAGTTGCTCTGGATCGCGCTGATACCGACCGTCCCGTCGGTCACCGAGAACGCAGTGGTGTCGCCCCTTCCCTCGCCTCCGAGCGGCGGGGCACGGAAGGCCCGGTAGAGGTGGTCTGGGTCGAGCAGCTCGGGGGGAAACCGAACGTGGACCGGATCCCCGATGTATCGCGCCCGATAGCCGTAGGCCACCGGGAGGGTGCGCAGGAGGTGGTCGAGGTACTCCTCCTCGGTGGCGCCTGCGAGGTCGAGTCGGCCGAGCAGGTTCAGCCACAGGAGCGCGGTGGCTCCCTGGCTGTTGGGGGGCGTCGTGAACACCTCGTAACCGCGGTAGCGGACGGAGAGGGGGGTCGTCCAGTCCGGGTGGTACCCATCGAGGTCCGCGAACCGAAGGAGTCCTCCTTTGCGAACCATGTCCTGCTCGATCGCCCGAGCGATCGCACCGTGGTAGAACGAGTGTCCGCGGTCGTCCTGGATCGCGGCCAGGGTCCGAGCGAGCGCGGGCTGTCGCAGCGGTTCGCCCGGTCGCACGGCGTCGTAGGTGCGCCTCCAGTCGTCGTCCGCACGGGAGGCCTCGGCCGCCGTGGCCGCGGCGGCCCTCGCGAGCCCCGGGCTCGCCGGGAAACCCTCCCGGGCGAGTCGTACCGCGGGGGCCAGCAGTTCGTGGAAAGGGAGGCTCGCCCGATCGGCGAGGAGCGTCCACGACGCGACCAGCCCCGGGATCGAGAAGCTCGAGAGCGGACCGGTGGACGGGATCGAGGAGTGACCGAGGGCGCGGAAGCGCTCGGGAGTCGCGAGGGAAGCGGCCCACCCGCTCCCGTTGACCGACCGGACCTCCCGGTCGTGGACGACCGCAAAGAAGTCGGAGCCGAGCCCGTTCGTGTGGGGCAGTACCACCGTGAGCGCGGCGCTCGCCGAGAGAAGTGCGTCGTACGCGTTTCCGCCGCGGTCGAGGATCGCCCGACCGACGGCCGTGCCGAGGGGGTGGCCCGTCGCGATCGCGCCGTGCACGGCCCTGCCGAATCCCCCACGGACTAAGGCGCTGGCGAGGGGACCGGGGCGGGGCGCATCGCGCGGCTGCTCTCCCCGATCACGGTCGAGGCGGTGGCGCGGGACCCGGACGAAGTTCCGGGGCCGGGGAAAGTGCGGGCACCGGGATTTGAACCCGAGTTATAGGCTTGGCAAGCCTATGTGATAACCAGACTACACTATGCCCGCGTGACCCCGCTCCGTCTCTCCACCCGCCTTCGCGTTCCGGTCGGACCGTCGTCGTACGCGCGCGGGCCGGGGAGGCGATGGTTCCCGACATATAAAGTCGGGGGCGCGGCCACGCCGGACCGGTCGCTCTGTGCGCGCCGGCCCTCGAGTCCCGGGGCGGGGAGAGCCGCGCGGCCGCCCCCGGTCCGGCTCCTGCCGGACAGCTCCCCAGCGCTCCTCGGGGACCTCGCGGCGGGGCGCGGCGCGGCCCGCGGCGTTATTAGTACCGTCGCGCCGCCCTAGGCCAAAGGAGGCGTCCTCTGTGTCCGATCTCTGGAACGAGGGGGATACCGTCGTCCTCCGTCGCCGGGGGGTTCCCCCGATCGTGCTGCGCCTCGCACGGGGTCCGCAGCGGATCGGGGAGTACGGGGTCCTCGACCTAAGCTCCCAGCTCGGGCGGCCGCCGGGCGGCACCGTCTCGTGGCTCGATGCTTCCTATCGGGTCCTTCGCCCGTCGCTCGCCGACCTCCTCGCGACGATCCGCCGCGGCCCGCAGATCGTCACGCCCAAGGACGCCGCCGAACTCCTCTTTCTCGGGGGAGTCGGACCGGGCGGCCGGGTCGCAGAGGCCGGGGCGGGCAGCGGAGCGCTCACGATCGTGCTCGCCCACGCGGTGGGGCCCGCGGGGCGGGTCGTCACGTACGATCGACGCCCGGAGTTCCTCGACGCGGCACAAGCGAACGTCCGGCGCGCGGGGCTCGCCGAGCGGGTAACGTTCCGGGTACGCGACGTGGCGCGGGACGGGCTCGACGAGACCGGGCTCACGAGCGTCCTCCTCGATCTCCCCGAGCCGTGGGAGGTCCTCGCCTCGGCGCACTCCGCGCTCGAGCCGGGAGCGTACGCCGCCACGTTCTCGCCGACCTACAACCAGCTCGAGCGCACGGTCCGTGCCTTTCGCTCGATCGGATACGACGAGGTACGGGCCGTCGAAGTGCTCGAGCGATCGCTCCACGTCGGCGACGGGGGAACCCGACCCGACTTCGAGATGCTCGGCCACACCGGCTTTCTCGCCTCGGGCCGGAAGGTCGACTAACGATGGCGATCGCCTCGTTGCCCCTGTCGCTCGGCGCGCTCGTCGGGATCGGGCTCTCGGGCGGATTCGTCTGGTGGGAGGTCGGTCGGTACGCCACGCCCCAGGTGCCGGTAACGCTGTTCGACGAGCGCCGAGAACTGTTCGGCTACACCGCCGGGCTCTTCGTCGGGGTGCCGATCGCCATCGCGTACGTCCTCTTCGCGCTCTCTCTATCGAACGGAGCCCTCCCGAGCGCTCTCCTGTTCCTCGGACTGCTCGTGGGAGGTACGGAGGTCGCACAGTGGGCGCTGCTCCGCAGCCGGTTCTGGGGCCGGAGCGACAGCGGGCCGTTCTACGCGCTCGGCTATCGGGCGGCGATCGGGGGGATCGTCGGGCTCGCCCTCGTCACCCAATACCTCTCGGTGGCGACCGCGACCGCGGACGGCATCGCGCTCGTCGTGCTCGACTCGACCGCCGTGGTCGCGCTCGAGGTCGCCGGCGCTCTCCTGTCCCTGCGGGGGGCTCCCGGAAGTGGTCAGGTCGGCGGGGGGCCGGCCTCGGGTGCGATCTTCGGGGCCGTGGGATTCTTCCTGCTCGGGCTCGGACCGATCGGCGGGGAAGCGGCGGCGTTCGCGGGCGCGTTGGTCGCGCTCTTCGGGGCGGTCCTGGTCTACCGACGCCTGCGGTCGATTCTCGCCTCCGTTCCGGCGCCCTCCGCGGGACCGCCCCCTCCCCGCAGCGGCACGCCCCCCTCCTACGGGCGCACGGACGGTGGTTCTGGAGCAAGGGGGGGACCGCGCGCGGACCGGCCGTAGTCGGGGAGCCTCGATTGCCGCGACTCGCCCGCTCGCGGGTTAAGGCCTTAAGGGGCTTCGCATCCGGCCGAAGGCATGCCCCCCGAGCCCGAGCCCGCCCCGTTCGACCAGCGGTTCCGGCTCGGGCTGCGGAGCTATCGCGCGGCGATTTCGGTCTTCGTGCTCGCCGTCGGGACGCTACTGACCGTGCTCGCCGCCGGCTACTTCACTCCGTTGGCGAATCTCTCCCCGTTCTCCTCGATCAACGGCGCCACCGCCCAGCCGAACGCGAACTACAATCTCGTATTCGTCATCGTGGGACCGATCGTCGTCATCGTCGGGGCGTACCTCGTGGGGGCGTACTACAACGCTCGCTACCAGTTCGAGCAGCTCATGGTGACGAAGAGCAAGGCCGAGTTCCTTCGGCACATCCCCGAGCTCGAGCAACTGCTGTGGGACCTCACGCCCCGCGACGAGGTCCGCTATGAGCAGAAGTGCGCCGAGCTCCGCGTCCGGCGCTAGCGGGCGACCCGGGGTCGTCCGCGTTAAGTATCGCGGTCCGGTTCACGTCCAGGGAGCAGCACGAGCGCGCGCGGGGCGGGGGAGGGCTTCGTCTTCCGGCGTCTGGAAAAGCCGGAGGAGTTCCGGCAGGTCGAGGAGCTCCGCGAGGCGGTCTGGGGGACCGAAGGGACCGTCGGGGTCCCGCCTCCTATGCAGCGGGTCCTCCAGGACAACGGGGGGCTCGTCCTCGGTGCGTTCGTCGACATCTATCTCGCCGGGGCGGCGGTCTCCCTCATCGGCTGGGACGGGGCGGGTCTCTACCACTTCTCCCACTTCGTGGTCGTCCGCCCCGAGTACCAGAACCACCATCTGGGGTTCCGACTGAAGGCGTTCCAACGGGACGAGGTCCTCGCGCTCGGTCTCTCCGAGATCCGGGGTGCGTTCGACCCCCTCCAGAGCCGGAGCGCCGGGCTGTTCGTGCGGCGACTCGGCGGGATCCCGGACCGGTACCTCCCTCACTACTTCGGCCAGCTCTCCGACTCGGTGAACCGCGGTAGTGAGACCGACCGGATTCGCTACCGGTGGGCGCTCACGTCGCCGGGCGTCGAAGCGCGGCTCGCCGGTACGATCCCGTCGCCCGAAGAGGACCGTCAGCGCTGGGAGCGCTCGAGCGCGATCGTCGAGACCGAGATCGGGGAGACAGGCCTCCCGCTCCCGACCGCGGTCGCCGAGCCGAGCGGGCCGAGCGCGCACCTCGAGGTGCCGTTCGATGTGATGGCCCTGCGCGAGCACGACCCCGCGGGGATGCGTCGCTGGCGACACGCGACGCGCGATGCCTTCCGGGCCGCCTTCGACCTCGGGTACGTCGTGGACGACTTCGCGGTCCTCTCGACTGACCGCGGGCGGCGCAGCTTCTACCTCCTCGCGCCAGGCCCGACGCCGTCGTCCCCGACGGGAAGCGTATAAGCCTCCCGGCCGCCTCGGCGCTCGGAGCCGCTCACCGTGCCGCCGGAGCGCAAGCCGCTCGGTCCGTCGCCCATCCTCGTGGTCGCCCTGCTCGTCTCCTTGGCGACCGGCGCGGCAGCGAGCCTCATCATCGGCGCCGCCACCGCGTCGGGCGGAACGCCGATCCGGGTCACCGAGCTCGTCCTGCCGAACGAGGCGATCGTGGTCGCGATCCTCGGTTTCTTCGGGATTCTGCTCGGGTTTTTCGTCTACCAGCGGCTCTCGGGCCCCGCCGTCGGGTTCGGTACCCGTACGTGGCTCAACTTCCTGGTCGTCATCCTGATCCTGATCCTGTTCGTCGTCGTGTTCCGGTCGTTGCTCGGCGGAGGGCCCGCGCCAACGGGCGCCGTGCCCACC
>DAIDCO010000001.1 GCA_027309555.1 bacterium | reverse complement strand
ATTCTCGGTCGTTCCCCCATCGGCTATCCTAGGCGCCGGTCACGCCGCGAAACAAGCGAATTTCAGGCCCGCAGCGAGAAGGGCGTGAAGTTGGTCCGCGTATCGTAGTAGTCCTCGGCTTCGGCCCGCTTCAGGAAGGCGACGATGCGACTCCAGGTCTCCTCGGCCCTCGGAAGGTCGTAGGCGCCGAGGTCGCGCGAGAGGTAATGGTGCCGGACCCCCTCCACGACGATGAGCTCGAATCGGGCCTTCGACGACGCGCGGACGGCCTCGAGCTGGCGCCGTGTCCGTTCGGCAGCCGCGTCGTGGTCGCCCCCTACGAAGAGGAGCGGCGCGGTGACGAGGCGCGCGTGGTTGGCGGGCGAGACCGGCATCGGGTAGGCGAGCACGACGGCGCCGAGCTGCGTGTCCTGCGCGGCGAGTGCGAGCGCGAGGCTCGCGCCGTACGAAGCGCCGAAGACCCCCGACTTCGCCGGGTCGACCATCTCGCGACTCCGAAGATACTCGAGCGCGTCCGCGTAGAGGTGGACAAGACCCCCCACGCGTGTCGAAGTGACCGGCACCCCGCCCCGCAGCCGGGCGCCGGCGCGCATCGCGACGTGCAGGCCGGTCCCGATCCCCTCGGTCTTGCCGACGTCCGGCAGGAAGACCTCGAAGCCCTCCCGAGCGAAGCGGATCGCAGCGTCCAGCATCGTGGTCGTCAGGCCAAAGATGTCGGGGGTCACCAGGATGACCGGGTGGCGCACGATCCTGGTCGGGCGGAGCACGACGCCTTGCGCGCGGCCGGTCGAGGTCGCATCGGTCTCGAACCAGACCCGCTCACTCTGATACAGTGGGGCGGGGACCCCCGGCTTCTTCTCCGACTTGATCCAGGCCTTGTTGAGAAAGTCGATGACGCAGAGCTTGAAGCGCTCCTTACGAAGGACGATGACGGCCTGGCGGGTCCCGCAGAGGTCGCACACACCGATGACGCCGCTGCCGAACTCGGCCTCAGGGAGGTCCAGTAGCCGGTCGTCGTCGCGCATCGGTCGGGGCCGTCCTCTTCGAGCGTGTCGAGCCGGGAGCGCTTTTTAACCATGACGGGCCCGTCGGCCCCGTCGGGCCGGCACGGGCATCTTTTCGGCGGCAAAGCACTCGAGACGGTGGCGGTCGCGAGGGTAGAGCACCGGAATGCCATCCCTCCGAAGCCGTTCGCGGAGCTCGCGGTCGCCCGTGACGACCCAGGCATCGTGGCGGAGCGCGGCCCAACGTACCGCGGCGTCTCCCCGGCCGATCGTTGCGACGGCGAGGAAGCGGGAGGCGAGCGCGCGGGCCGATGCCGCGTCCGGGGTCTCGCGGTCGAGCAGGCGGTCGAGCTCGCCGAGCACCGACGCCGGGATCGCGAGGGTGGCCCCGGGTCGCAGGCGCTCGACCTCGGCCTCGAGCGGAAAGCCGGCCCGCACCGGCAGAAAGAGGGCGTTCGTGTCGAGGAGGACGAGGCGCCGCTCCGTCGCGCGCCGTCGCCTAGGTTCGGCCGACGTGGACGCCGAGCTGGTCCCGGTCGTACTCGGTCCCTCCCTTGCGGTCGCGCAGGACGAACCGCTGGGCCTTCTGGTTCGCCGTCTTGGGGATCTCGTCCAGGAACTCGAGATACTTCGGCACCATGAAGAACGGAAGCTCTCGGACGCAGAACTCGAAGAGCTCCTTCGCACCGACCTCGGCCCCCGGTCGCAATTGGACGAACGCCTTGACATCCTCTTCCCCGAGGGGCGACGGGACCCCGACGACGACCGATTCGAACACCGCCGGATGGCGGTTGAGGGCCGATTCGACGTCGTAGGGCGCGAGGTTCTCGCCCCGGCGGCGGATGATGTCCTTCTTGCGGTCGACGAAGTAGTAGTAGCCGTCCACGTCGCGGGTGACGAAGTCACCGGTGTGGAACCACAGGTTCCGCCAGGATTCGACGGTCTTCTCCGGCTTGTTGAGGTAGCCGAGGAACATCGCGAACGGCCGCGTAGGCCGGACCACGAGCTCGCCGCGGGCCCCGGCGGCGACCGGCCGATCCTCCTCGTCGACCACATCCGCCTCGACGAATCCGAGCGGGGTGCCCACGGAGCCGACCCGGATGCGGTCGGGCGGGTTCATGAGGGTCGTGCAACCGCACTCGGTCATGCCGTACAGCTCGACGATCGTCAGGTGGAACCGCCGCTCGAACTCCGGCCAGATCGCCCGGGTCGCGCCCGCCGTGAGGGCGGTGGTCACGGAGTGTTCCTCGTCGGCGGGACGGGGGGGCTGCTTGTACAGGACGTTCACCATCGAGATCAGGAGCGACACATGTGTCGCGTCGAACCGCCGAGCGGTCTCCCAGTAGTTCGAGGCGTGGAACCGCTCGTCGAACGCGGCCGTGAGGTCGTTCAGGAGGGCCGTCAGCATCGTCATCTCCTGGGCGTTGCAGTGGAAGAGGGGCAGCGCGGTGAACAGGACGGACGACGGTGCGAGCCGGCTGCGGCGTCCGATCTCGAGGGGCGTGAGGATCTGCTTCTCGTGGGGAATGACCGCGCCTTTCGGTGGTCCGGTCGTGCCGCTCGTGTACATCACGGAGACCGGGTCGCCCGGACGGAGCTCGGGCGGTGATTCGAGGGCGCGGTCCGAGGGGAGCTCGTCGAACGGCCGTGGACCGGGGGGCACCGGTTCGCCCGATCCGGTGGGATCGACGACCCATTCGCGGGGGATTCGAAGCCCCTCGCGGACCGGCGCGTAGCCGGCCCAGAGTCGCCGGTCCACGACGATCCCGACGGGAGTGCTGTCCGCGAGCTCGTAGCGGAGGATCTCTCCCTTGAGCGCGGTGTTGAGCGGCACGAGGACCGCGCCGGCCTTCGCCGCTCCGAACCAGAGGAGCGGGAACTCGGGAGTATTGAAAAGGAGGGCCGCCACCCGATCCCCCCGTCGGATCCCATCCCGATGCAGTCCGGAAGCGACCCGGTCGGTTTCCCGGTCGAGCTCCCGGTAAGTGATCGTGCGTTCCGCGAAGCGCAGGGCCGCCCGGTCCCGGTTCTTTTCGGCCTTGCGACGGATGAGGGTCGCAAGGTCGTGGTACTCTTCGCCGGGCTCGAGCATCGGTCGCCGGCGACGCCTCCCGCTCCTAAAGAGCCGTCGGCCCAAGGCGTTCGGGTCCCAGGCCCGGCACCCCCGCCCCGCAAAGGCTTCTTAGGCCGCCGACCCGTCGGTCGCCCCCGTGCCGAAGGCGACCGAGCCGTTCCGACCGGACGCGGCGATCGTGCCCGAGCTGGCCGCCGGGGTCGTACTGGCCCACGATACGGAACCCGAGGTCTTCCTGCTCCACTATCTCACGGAGGGGCGCTGGGGACTTCCGAAGGGGCACGTGGACCCGGGAGAATCGCTCGCCGCGACCGCGATCCGCGAGACGCGCGAGGAGACGGGGTTTACCCACATCACGCTGCTCGAGGAGCTCGGCGAGGTCTCGTACCGGTTCTTCGAGCCCACGCGGCGGGAGAACGTGTACAAGAGCGTCGTGTACTTCTTCGCGACCACCCCCGAGCGCAATTCGCACCCGGAGCCGATCTTCGACCGGGCCGAATGGGTGTCGGTCGCGAACGCGCTCGAGCGGGTACCGTTCGCTACCGACCGCCGGATGCTCTCGGCCGCCCGCGAACGCCTCGCCCGTCGCTCGGTCGGCCGGCCCGGCGCGCGGAGATAGACGGAGAGCTTCCGCCCTCGCTCGAAAAACGAAGGATTGTCGGGAAAGGGTTCCGGTGGGCCCCGTTCGGGAGCCCACCGGGGGTCGATCCGACCTAGAGGCGACGCCCCGGGTCCTTCACGGACGCCGGGACGTTCCCGGGGGCCGTAGGTCCCTCCGGGACCGACGGCAAGGCCGAGGCGTGAGGCACGCCGTTCGGCCAGCTCTCACTGTAGCTCCCCACCAGCCGGCTCTGAGCGCGGCGGCGGGCGTAGGCGCGCCATTCGACGACACCGAACGCCCCGACGGCCACCGCGATCGCCGCGATGACGAGGCCCGCCACGAGCGCTCCGCTCATCGCGGAAGACGCGGGGCTGTTGCCGGTCTGGGTGAGTCCGTTCGCCTCGGAGTGCGCCTGGCTGACGCTCATCGGTTGTCCCTGGACCGTCGCGACCGGGCCCGAGGTCACGGACGGGGAGGCACCCGAGGAGGTGAGCGCCGTGGCGCCCACTCCGTAGTTGTTCGCGCCGAACGTGGTGTCGGCGGCGGAGACCTCGGGGCCGTTCGAGCCGAGGCTCACGTAGAGGCGCTCCGCAGAGATCGCGGAGGAGCCGAGCTCGACCGAGCTGAAGTCGTGCACCGCGTCCCCGAACAGGTCAAAGTCGTGGGGCACCAGGATGAACCCGTCGTAACTGTCGAAGGGGCCCTGGATGACCAGCACGACCCCGAGCCGCGCGACGTGGTCGTCGAACGGATGGTCGGGCAGTACCGTGTAGCCCGTGAGGTTGACGCTCGCGATCCCGCTCAGATTGCCGGACTTCGACGACGAGCCCGAGCCGACGGTCCCATTGTACCCCTGGTCCGCCCAGTTCCAGCTGATGGTCCAGCTCGCGGACGGGGTCGCCACCGCGGAAGAGTTCCACTGGCTGACGCCGCTCAGATTGAGTGGGACCAAGCCGAGGGACGGGGCGAAAGCGACCGCGGCCTGGGCGACGCCGGTCGCGTCGAACGACGCGCTGCGCGTGAGGCCGCCGAGCGTCTCGCTGATCGACTGATCGATCTCGGCCCGGACCGTCGCGGAGGCGTTCAGGATCCCGAGCGCCGGAACGGCCTGGCCGCCGACGTATACGGTCGACCGGGTCGTGAGGTTTGCGAACGCGGTGTCGACCTCCTGTGCGTGAGAGTGGAAGACGAGCGAACCCTTGGGAGAGAACGCCTTCTCGCCGATCGTTATCCCGACCGTCCGCTGCTCCTCGAGCATCAAAGTCCCGTTCCCCATCGGAGTCGCCGTGAGGACCACGGTCCAGCCGAACATCGCGTCCCAACCGATCGAAGCGTTGCCGATCAGGAGCGAGTTGTTCGACCAGCCTTCTCCGCCGTACGCCCACTGAGTCGAGGGGGCCGAGGTCGCGCTCGGGAGCGTCGTGGCGCTCGCGGCGCCCGAGAGCGCCGGCACCACCACGAACCCCGCGAGGAGCGCGATACCGACCGCCGCGACCCAGCTCTTCGTTCCGCCAAGTTTGGTCATGGTTCCTTCCGACGGAGCCCTGTCCGTCAGAGGAGTCGACCTGGACCCTGCGACATAAGGGAAGGGCCCGGGAATCGGGCGGGGATTTGGACACCATGCTAGACCGTAGCAAGAACTCGCCCCGCACGACCCCCGGACGCGCGGTCGAGGTCTGTCCCCACGGCGGAGCGAACGCCCGGAGTGCCCGTTACGGCAGACGGAACCGGGCGGTGCGGGCGATCTCGGTCGACTCCGGGTAACCCGCATCGGCGTGGCGCGCGACGCCGATCCCCGGGTCGTTGTGAAGCACGCGGCCGAGGCGCCGATCGGCCTCGGAGGTCCCGTCCGCGACGACGACCAGGCCCGCGTGGATCGAGTTGCCGATCCCCACTCCCCCTCCGTGGTGAACCGAGACCCAGGTGGCGCCGCTCGCGACGTTGAGGAGGGCGTTCAGGATCGGCCAATCGGCGATCGCGTCCGATCCGTCCCGCATCGCTTCGGTCTCGCGGAACGGGCTCGCGACGCTTCCCGTGTCGTGGTGGTCCCGGCCGATCGCGATCGGCGCCGATACCTCACCGTCTCGGACGAGCGCGTTGACGAGATGGCCGAACCGTTCTCGCTCCCCGTAGCCCATGTAGCAGATGCGCGCCGGCAGGCCCTGGAATCTCACCCGCTCACCGGCGAGCCGGATCCAGCGCCCCAGGTGCTCGTTCGAGGCGAACTCCCGGAGGATCATCCGGTCGATCCGGCGGATATCGTCGGCCTCTCCGCTCAGGGCCAGCCACCGGAAGGGACCGCTACCCACGGCGAACAGGGGGCGGATGTAGCGCGGCACGTAGCCGGCGATGTCGAAGGCTCGGTCGACCCCCGCCTCCCGGGCCTGCGTGCGGAAATTGTTGCCGTAGTCGAACGCCTTCGCCCCCTGCTCGACCAGGCCCAGGATCGCCCGCGCCTCGACGGCGATCGACGTACGGACCCGCGAAAGATACTCGTCTAGGTTGCCCGCGCGGGCGATCTCCGCCTCTTCGACCGTCATTCCCTGCGGGATGTAGCCGACCCGGAGGTCGTGGGCCGCCGTCTGGTCGCTGACGATATCGGGTCGAGTAGCGCCCCGTTCGACCGCCGGGTAGACGTCGGCCGCGTTCGCGCAGAGACCGATCGAAAGAGGCTGCCGGCCCGCGACCGACCGACGGACGAGCTCGAGCGCCTCCTCGAGGGAGTGGGCTTCGACGTCGAGGTAGTGGTGGGTGAGCCGTCGGGCGATCGCCCTCGGGTCGACGTCGACGATCAGGCCAACGCCTCCGAGCATCGTGATCGCGAGGGGTTGCGCGCCCCCCATCTCGCCGAGTCCGGAGGTAAGCATCCAGCGTCCCGCGAGGTCGGAAGCGCCGAACTCGATGCGGGCGAGCGCCGCGAGGGTCTCGTAGGTCCCTTGAAGGATGCCCTGGGTACCGATGTAGACCCAGCTACCCGCGGTCATTTGCCCGAACATCGTGAGCCCACGGCTTTCGAGGTCCCAGAACACCTCGTCCGTCGCCCAGCGGGGCACCAAGAGCGCGTTCGCGATCAGGACCCGCGGGGCGTCGGGGTGGGTCGGAAAGACGCCGACCGGTTTCCCCGACTGGACGAGTAAGGTCTCCTCCTCCGAGAGGTGGCGGAGCGCCTCCACGATGCGGTCATAGGATTCCCAGTCGCGCGCGGCCTTCCCGCGTCCCCCGTACACGATGAGATGACGCGGGTCGCGGGCTACCTCGGGGTCGAGGTTGTTCATCAACAGTCGAAGAGCTGCCTCGGCGCCCCAGTTCCGGCAGTGGAGCTCGCGACCCCGGGGAGCGCGGACCACCCGATCCGACTCGAGGGTGCGGGTCATCGACGGCCCCACACGGTGGGCGGCTATAGGCTTCCCGCCCACGGCGAAGTTCGGACGCTGGAGACGGAGGGTTAAGAACCCGGGGCGGAATCGATCCGACACGGTACGCCGCCGTAGCTCAGTCGGTAGAGCGGCTGATTTGTAATCAGCAGGTCGGGAGTTCGATTCTCTCCGGCGGCTCCTCCGCGAAACGGACGAGGCTTCGGGCAGACGGGGATCGAGCCCGCGGCGAGGGGGGAGGGGATCCGACGGGACGATTCGCCGCGCCTCGTCCTCGAGCCCGTGGCCCCTCGACCGGATCGGGCCCCGCCCGACGGAGGGGGCCGACCGCCATCTTCGCCGCGCTCCCGAGCTATCGCGAGGGGCGGCCCGCACGGTTTGGGCGGGTTTCCGGCCGATAGGAAAGGTTGTGGGCGGTCGGAAGGTTGATAATCCCCAGTACGGATGAATACATCAATGGACCGGCGCCGGCGTTGGCGACTGCATCGACGCCGAGGGGTCTCCCCGATCATTGGGACGATCCTCTTGCTCGGCCTAACGATCGTCGCCGGCGTCATCCTGTGGAGCTTCCGGATCGCCCTGCCGCCGAGCCCCCCCAACGTGTCGTTCCACATCACTTCCGGGGGTAGTAACCCGGTCTGGGGAGATCCCACCGACTGCCAGCCGACCGGTCACTGGACCTACCCGCTGCCGAGCTCCCAGTATCCATGGTGGATCAGCGGAACCTGGGGGAATGACTGGCTCAACCAGTGCTATCCACCGCAAGTGAGCGGAAACTTCTCGCTGCTCAACACGAGCGAGATCATCATCTCCTCCGCTTCCCCCCTGAACATCCCGCTCAGCGACATCGGATTCGATTTCATCTGCAACAACGCGACCTCCTCCGGGGGTACCACCGTGCTCCTGAGCGGAACGCTCGCCGCGATGACGTGGTTCCCCGGATCGAGCTCGTCTCCCGCGCCGAACGCCCCGAAGCTCGGGTACTGCGGCGACTTCAACGCCGGGAACTACGGAGGTGGGGCGTTCGGAACCCTGTATAATCGACTCGGAATGTTCATTCCGATCCGCCAGAACGTCTCTTCCCTCGAGGCCGGGGACACCTTCCTGCTGTACATTCACAACGGCGGATGGCCGATGGACTACCAGTGCGTCGACCCGGATCTCTACGGTTGCTTCCTGAACAACGGGAACCCGATCCTCGACGATGACGACTACCACGGCGCGCCGCCGTGGTGTTTCACGACTCCGGGCGCCTGTACGATCCACCTCACCTACCTGGGGAACCCGCAGGAGATCCTGGCCACCATCCCCGTCTACTCCCTGGCGCCCCCGACGGGGTTCTAGGCCGAGCGGGAGGGCACCGTGCTACCGTTCGTCCGCTGCTCCTCGCCCCCCCGGCCCGACGCCCGTCGGGTCGGCCCGGCCCGCGAAGAGGGGAGGTTCGAGCCGTGAGGCGTTGGGACCGCCGAAGGCTCATCGGGCTCGGGGTCGTGATCGGCGCCGTGGTCGTCGCGCTCCTGGTGGTCCTGATCGCGCTCGGGGTCCTCGTGCTGCCGGCCCAGCCCGCCGCCCAAGTGACCGTCTCCTCCGTGCACTGGACGCTCGTTCAAGGGTCGACGGGGCACGGGTTCGGCTGGTTCGGACCGAGTGAGTTCAACTACACCTACCCCGCCTACCCGGTCGAGGTCCCCCCCGGCCACACGTTCGTCGTGGTCTGGACGTTCTCGAACCACGATCTCTCGTCGCACAGCATCGTTTCGATCTCGGCCGCTTCCCCCTTCCGGTTCGTGTCGAGCCAGCCGTCGATCGTTCCGCCCCTGAACGTGCCGGCCGGAGAAGATTCGGGCCTACTGGACCTCACGATACAGGCCCCGAACGATGGGGGCGCCACGTTCTCCCTCGCCCTCACCGTCACGATCACCTGACCGCCGACCCCGGGCCGAGCGGCTGAGGGTCGCGCGGCTAGCGACGCCGAGGTTTCCCCCGCTCGGGGGAGGGCCGAGACGTCCCTCGGGCGGAGGGTGGGCGGCGCACCCACGTGCCGCCAATGACCCACGGCGGCTCGGGTCCGATCGGGTCGACGATGTCGGAGCGGTACCGCTCGACCGCGCGCTCGTCGACCTCGATGCCCAGCCCGGGCTTCGACGGGATGGCGAAGGTCCCGCCTTCGATCGCGTACCCCCGAACGAGCGTTCGTTTCCAGTCGGGCCAGCTCGCCTCGAAGCTCTCCTGGAGGAAGAAGGTCGGGAGGACCGCGTCCATCTGCAGGGTCGCCGCCGTCTGGACGGGACCGAAAGCGTTGTGGTAGGCGATCGGAGCCCCGTGGGCCGCGGCGACCCCCGCGATCTCTCGCCCGTAGGTGAACCCGCCCGAGTTCGTGATGTCGGGCTGGAGGATGTCGACCAGTCCCCGTGCGAGGAAGCTTTCGAAATCGGCGGCCGTCAGGAGGCGCTCCCCGAGGGCGACCGGAGTGCGGACCACCCGTCGGAACCCGGCGAGCGCATCCGAGAGCTCGGGGATCACGGGCTCTTCCATGAAGCGCGGCTCGAACGCGTCCAGCGCCCGGCCCGCGCGCATCGCCGCCTCGGGGAGGAACCGGCCGTGGTACTCGATCAGGAGGTCGACCGTCGGTCCGACCGCCTCGCGTACCGCCCCGACGCGATCGACGGCCGCGGTCAACCCCTCGGTCGAGAGGGTGCGGTACTGGTCCCCGAAAGGGTCGAACTTCAGTGCCCGGAAACCCTGCCGCACCATCGCTTCGGCTTTCTCGGCGAACTCCTCGGGCGTGATCGCATCCGAGTACCATCCGTTCGAGTACGCCCGGACTTTCGAACGGACCGCGCCCCCGAGAAGCGTCGACACCGGCGCACCGAGCTCGCGCCCGAGAAGGTCGTAGCAGGCGATGTCCACGGCGGAGAGCGCGCTCGTGGCCTCCATCGAGCGGGAGCGGTAGAACGAGTAGCGCTCGAACTCCCGCAGGCACGCGGCGTGGTCGGCGAGGTCATGCCCGGTGTAGAACCGTGCCACCTCCCGCACGCTCTCGCGCACGGGGTGGGTCATGAGCGTCGTCGGGGCCTCGCCCCAGCCGACGGCCCCGGTGGATGTCGTGACCCGCACCAAGATCACGGTCGAGCTCCATGGGGAGGAGAGCTCGCCCGCTGGCGCTGCGACTTCGATGGGCTCCACCGTCTGGATCTTCATTTGAATCCTCGCGGCCGCCGAAGCCAGCGTGGAATTAGAGGGTTGCCGGCGCCCGGCAACGCCGTCTTGGGCGGCTCACATCGGCCGGGAGCTCGCGAGGCGCTCGAGCGCTCGCCGCACGTGCGGCCCCGGCAGCAGGCCCTCGTGGATCTCGCGCACGCACCCTTCGCTGTCGAGGAAGAGCGTCACCCGCTTCGCCATGCCGAGCATCCCGAGGACCCGGTACGCCCGGGCGATCGAACGGTCGTGATCGGCGACGAGCGGGAACGGGATCCCGCACTTCTCCTGGAACCGACGCTGGGCGTCGACCGTATCGACGCTTACCCCGACGACCGCGACTCCCGCGCGAGCGAAGTCGTCGTAGTGCTCGATAAATCCTCGGGCCTCAGACGTGCACCCCGGACTACTGGCCTTCGGGTAGAAGTACAGCACCACCGGTCGCCCGCGCTGAGACGAGAGGACGAACGGGGAGCCGTCCGCCGTGACCCCCGAGAAGTCCGGGGCGACCTCTCCGACCGCGACCACGGTCATCAAGGGGACGTGGGCTATTTCAGCTGCCCGGCCGATCTACGCGTGCGTTCCGTCGCCCTCCCCTTCGATCCCGGCAACCTGCTCGGTGGACAGCGAGGGCGCCTCGGCCGTCGCGAGGATCTCCGTCCACCGCTCGGGCCGCGGAACCGGGACCAGGACGGAGACGACCCACCGCCTCGTGAGAAGGTACTGGATCGCCGCCTGGGCGAGCGTCCGTTGCCGGCCCGCCGTCAGGAAGCCGAGGCGCAGCACCGGCGCGAACTCCGCGCGCAGCGTCCGCACATCGACCGGGCCGGCGGAAGTCCGCCGTTCGGAAAGGTCCGTCGCGAAGCGCGTGCCGTCGAGCCGGCCCCCGGCAAACGGTCCGCGGGCGAAAACGGTCGTCGGATGAGAAGCGGCCCGGTCGTCGAGCGCTCGCACGAGCGTCGGGTCGAGAAGCGAGAGCTCGGTGGATAGTTGGGAGACCTCGATACCCTCGACCTCGGCCCCCGGCACCTCGGCGGACGGCTCGAAGTAGAGCGACCAGGAGGCGATCTCCTTCCGCTGGGCGAGCTCCTCCACCGCGCGAAGGAAAGGGCCAGCTGGTAGTCGCGTCGCGGCCTCGAGGTGGACCTCGACGAGCAGTCGGTGGTTCGCGCCGAGCCGGGCGCGAGTCTCGGCGAGGGAGGCCCGGAGCCGGTCGACCCCACCGAGCGCGCCTTCCTCCCGCGGGGGTCTCCCCGGAGAGTGGTGCGGCGTCGCGGGAGAGGTACCCCGGCCCACCCGGACGATGATCTCGGGATCCGGCTCGGGGAACGCCGATGCCACTAACCGCTCCGCCCGGGCAGGGACCCGTGCCCGAGCGAGATCGAACAGAGTGATCCCCCGACTCCGGGCCTCGCGCAGGCGGCTCACGAACTGTCGGTCGGCCGCCGGAGGCGCTACCGGGTCCGGGTCGAGCTCGAGGCCGAGGGTCGAGACCTCGAATGGGGTTCCGGGGACTGGGCGTCGTTCCATGTGTCCTCCGACCGACGAGACGACGGACTCGGTGAACTCCACCGGGGGGATTCGGATAGAGTACGCGGCGACGCCCGCTTCGGGACCGGGACTCCTTATGGCCTCCATGCCGTGCCCGGACGATGTCCCGGGCGACGGCCCCCCGGCTCCCGCTCGCCGAGCGATTGCGACCGGTCCGTCTCGCCGACCTGGTCGGCAACCCGCGCGCGAAGACCGACCTGCGATCGTGGGCGGAGCAATGGGCCCGCGCGACCCGGCCCCCGGCGCGACGGGCCGCCGTGCTTTCGGGCCCGGCCGGAGTGGGCAAGACCAGCGCCGCGATCGCGCTCGCGAACGACTTTGGTTGGACCGTCGTGGAGATGAACGCGTCGGATGCCCGCAACGAGACCGCGATCGACCAGGTCGCGGGCCGAGCCTCGATCACGCATACCCTCGACGAGGGCTCGGGGCCCGGGGGCCGTCGGCGGGCGCTCATCCTCCTCGACGAGGCGGACTGCCTGACGGGTCGCCTGACCGAGGCTACCGCGGTACGGGCCGAGCCCCCCGCGTTGCGAGAGTTCCTCCGAGACCGCTACCGTTCGATCGACGCCCTCAACGCCGCGTACGCACTGAGACCCGGCGGCAAGCCCGTCCCGTTCGAGGGGTGGGAGTCGATCCCTCGTTCGCCGGGGAACGCCGTGTGGGCCCGCCTTCCTCCGGCCCGGCGCGACATCGAGGATTGGCGAGGGATCCATCGCGCCCGCGACCAGAGCGATCGGGGGGGCATGGGCGCGATCGCGCGCCTCATCCGTACGACGCGGCAGCCCGTGGTGCTGACGGTGAACGACGAGCGGGTGCTGACGCGATATTCACCCCTCTTCCGAACCTCGGTTGCACGGATCCCCTTCTATCCCATCCGCGATCCCGAGCTAGGCTCCCGGCTCGAGGAGATCGCACGGAGCGAGTCGATCCGCCTGGCCCCCGGGTGCGTCGAGGCGATCGTGCGCCGCGCCCACGGCGACCTTCGGGGGGCACTCAACGATCTCGATGCCATCTCTCCGCTCGAACCCGGGCCCGCGCAACTCGCCGTGCTCGGAGTACGCGACGTCGCGGCGGACCTCGCGGCGCTGGTCGAGGAGGCGCTGACGGCGTCGCGCTACTACCGGTCGGTCGAGATCCAGGATCGCCTGGACGCTCCGCCCGATGACCTGCTTCCCTGGATCGAGGAGAACCTCCCGCACTTCGCGCCCGACGCGGCCCACCGGGCGAGCGCATTCGACGTGCTCGCGGTGGCCGAGCGGTTCCTCTCCCGGGCCCGCCGAGCGCGGGTCTGGTCCCAATGGAGCTACGCCTCGGAACTGTTGACGGGTGGGGTCGGACTCGCGCTGCGCGACGCTCCCGTACCGAGCCGAGGCGGCGGGGTGGCGTTCCCCCAATTCCTGGGGGAGATGGGCCGCTCGAGGGGGATGCGCGCCACCCGGGAAGCGCTGGTGGCGAAGGCCGGAGGGCGATTCCACCTATCGCACGAGAAGACCCGGGAGTTCTGCTTGCCGTTCCTCGAGCGGGTCTTCCGTCCCGAGGGGACGACCCGGGGCGCCTCCGAGCTCCGGTCGGTCGCCCGAAGGATCGCGCGCGAGCTCGAGCTCACCGACGAGGAAGTGGCGTTCCTGGTCGGGGCCGAGCCCGACTCGAAGGAGGTGCGCGACCTCCTCGAGCCCACCGCCTCGGGGCCGGTGACGGTCCCCGAGGAGGAGGAGGATTCGGCGGCCACGGATCGCCCGGAGTCCCCCGCGCGAGGCAAGCAGCGCCAGCTCTCCGACTTCGGAGGCTAACGACCGGGCGAGCGCCGGCGCGCGGGGGGCCTAGGCGAGCCGGGCCTGGACCGTGATCGCCACGTTCCCCTTAAGGGCGCCCGAGATGGGGCATCCCGCGCCGGCCGCCTTCGCCGCGTTCTCGAACTCCGCCAAAGAGATTCCCGGGACCTTGCCGACGACGTTCAGCTCCATCGTGGTCACTTTCCACGCGTCGCCGACCTTGTCGAACGTCGCGGTCGCCGTCACGTTCAGCCGCTCGGGAGGCTTCTGCATCCGGCCGAGACCCGCCGAGAGCGCCATCGAGAAACACGCGGCGTGGGCCGCTGCCAGCAACTCCTCCGGGCTGGTCTTCCCTCCCGAGGCCTCGGTTCGGGCGGACCAGCTCACCGCGAGTTCCCCGAGGGCGCCGCTCGTCCCCTTCACCGTGCCGTGCCCGTGCAGAAGATCGTGTTCCCAGACCGCTTCGGCCGCTCGCTTCGCTGCCATGGGGCCGTCACCGTGCGGCGCGATTTAACCCGGCGCTCGTGGCATCGGTCGGGCGAGCGACCAAGGCTTTTCTCAAGTCGCCGTGTCTGGCTCGCGTGGCCGTCGCACTCCGGGACCTCCCCAGGTACGTCGTGATCGAGCCGGCGTCGACCCTCCGGGTCGACATGCGTCTCGACTCCCCGGCCTGCGAGATCGATGTCTCGCTCGATAACCCCCGGCCCGGCCGGTCGTTCGTGCTCCTGATCGGCCACGCCGGCGGCCCCTACGTGCAACGCGTTCGGCTGGCCGGGCGGGCGCGGATCTTCTTCGACCCCCAGACTCCGGGGGATTACGTGCTGCTGTTCGCGAACCCGGACCGTCTCCCGATCGTGTTACGCCTGCGGGGCCGGGGCGTCGGCGCTCCGGTCGCGACGGTGGCGCAGAGTAGAGGAAGGTCGCGGAACGCGACACGAACCGGTTCGCACGGTCGACGCCGCGGGGCTCGCCGAGCGACGCCCCGGGCTCGGAGGGCCCGGCGTACCTAGCCCCCGCGGAAGGGCGAGGCGGCGGTCGAGCGGAGAGGGGGCGAACCGCTATCGGGGCGAGGCCGGTATCGCCGACATGACGAGCTCTCGAGCCCGGCTGACCGTGGGGGTGGCGCGTGCGTGGCGCCGCCGGTGGGACCGTCAGCAAGAGCGCCTGATCCCGGGGCGGGAGGAGCGATTCGACGCGATCCTGGACGCGATAGGCCGGGCCGTCGGGCCCCGATTTCGGGCGCTCGACCTCGGCTGCGGCACGGGATCGCTCACCGAGCGCCTCCTCGATCGTTATCCCGAAGCCCGGGTCGTCGCCCTCGACTTCGACCCGATAACGCTCCGTCTGGGCCGCACGGCGCTCGGTGATAGAGCAGGTCGAGTGACCTGGGTGGAGGCCGACCTACGGGATCCCCGGTGGAGCGTGAGCGTACCTGCCGGAAGGTTCGACGCCGCCGTCTCCACGACCGCGCTCCACTGGCTCACCGAACCCGAGCTTCGCCGGGTCTATCACAGGCTCGGCGACCTGCTCCGTCCCCGAGGGGTTTTCCTGAACGGCGATTCGTTCGGCTTCGCACCCGATTCCAAACGCCTCGCACGACTGGCCCGTGCGGCGAGCGATGCCCCCGACCCGTCTCCGGGGGGCGGGGAGTCGTGGGCTGCGTGGTGGCGGGCCGTCCTCCGGGAGCCTCGCCTCGCGGACGAGGCCGCGATGCATCGCGCGCGGTTCCCCGGTCATCACGAGCGGACCCCGACCCCGGACCTTCGCGGGCACGAGCGGCTGTTGCGGGACTCCGGGTTCCGAGAGGTCGAAGTGATCTGGGGGCGGTGGCGAAACCGCGTCCTGGCCGCGGTCCGGTAGCGAGGCCGGGAGGGTCGCTCCGGGGGGAGCCGACGGGAGCCGCGCCGAGCGGGGGCGGGGCCTCGGCCGAGGCAACGACAGGCCCGCGATTCCGGTTCCACCCAAGGGAGAGCGTTTCGCGGCGGCGGGAGGAGCGGTCCCGGCGTCGGAGTTCGATCTTCTCGCTGGCACGGCCAACGTCGCGGCCGACCACGATCCTCCGCTGGTAGACCCCTCCCTGAATCCGAGACCGTCGAGTACCGCATGCCGTGCGAGCAGTTCGAGGGCCCTGCGCCGGGCGACCTCGGGCGGAGTGGCAGGAGCTCTGGTTACGTCCCCCGAGGTATTCGGGACGGAGCTCGAGACTGCGGTCTCGACCCGACGAGCACCGGAAGGGATCCGCCGAAGCCTCCGGAATGCTCGGGCGCCCGCCACCCCCCGTCCGCTCCGCGGTCGAAGGATTGATGGGCTCGGACGCTCCCCGCTCCCGGGGCACGGTAGGGGGCCGTCTCGAGGAGATGTCGGAGCTCGCCTTCTACGCCGCGGTCATCGTCAGCATCTTTGCGATCGTCGACCCGATCGGCACCCTTCCGTTCTTTGTCTCGCTCACGGACGGGTTCAGCGAGGAGGACCGCCACGTCGTCCTCAACCGAGCGGTGATGGTCCTCGGCGGTCTCCTCACGATCTTCGCCCTCATCGGGCGGTTCCTCTTCGCGGCGTTCGGGTTCACCCTCGCGGCGTTCGAGATCGCCGGGGGGATCCTCCTGTTCGTGGTCGCCTACGACATGCTCCAGGGGGAGCTCGGTCGCACGCGGCTCTCTCCCCAGGACCGGGAAGAGGCGATCGCCCGGCGGGACGAGATCTCCGTGATGCCGCTCGGGATCCCGCTGCTCGCGGGTCCGGGGGCGATCTCGACCGTGATGATCTACGAGGGGAGCGCCGGCTCCGACCCGGTTCTGATCCTCGCGACGTTCGTCGGGATCGCCCTCACCACGGTCGCGGCCTTCCTCATCCTGCGCTACGGTCAGCGGATCCTGCGGGCCCTCGGACGCGTCGGCGTGATGGCGATGACCCGGGTCCTCGGCCTCCTGCTCGCGGCCGTCGCGGTGCAGTTCGTGATCAACGGGATCTTCGCGCTCGGGCCGCTCCCGTAGCCCGCTGCGGGCTCCGAGCGGCGGAGCTCGGCCGCGTCCTCGGCTCCCGGCGCGCCGGTCGAGCGACCCGCGGGGGCTTCCCGGCACGGCTCAGCATCAGGCTCGACGCGCTCGCCGGGTTGCGCTCGGTCGCCCAGACCATCTCGCCGGCCCGGATCGGCACCGAGAGGTCGTTCTCGACCGGCGGGAACCCGCACTCGAACTCGTCCGTGTACGCGCAGTAGGGGTTGAACGCCCGGTTGAAGTCGAGCTCGTACTCGTCCTGCTCGTTCATCTCGAGCGTGAGGTAGCGGCCCGGTCCGTAGCTGTCGCGCCCGCTCGTCCCATCGCGGAACGGAACGAAGACGGAGGTACCCACCCCCTCGCCGGCGTGGAAGAGCCTCAGTCGGTGCGACTGGCCCCGCAGCGAGAAGACGAGGTCGCCGAGATAGCGCATGACCGCCTGGTTATCCCGGTTCGTCCGGAGGTATGCCTCCTCGGGGACCGGGCGGCGCTCGAGCCGGGCCGCTACGCGGTAGACCGGGTCGGGCGGGAAGTAACGGAGCGCGTGGAACGGGACGCGGCCGGCCACGAAGGGGGACTCGGGGTGGCGGGCCATGAACTCGTCCTTCATCTCGCGCTCGGTCTCGAGCTCGCGACGCCAGGTGCGGATGCCGACCATCGGTCCGGCGAGGAGCGGGGGCGCTTAAGCGTTCGTGAGCGGAGCCGGGACGGGGTCGAGAAGGAGCACCATCTCCTCCTCGTCGAGGTACTCCGACCCCCGCTTCACCCCCCGGGGCACGTGCCCCGAGACCACGAAGCCGAAGCGCTCGTACAGGCGCCGGGCGCCGGTGTTGACCGAGAACACCGAGAGGCGCACGAGGTCGAACCGACCCCGGGCGGCCGCCAGGGCGTGATCGAGGAGCGCCGAGCCGACGCCCTTCCCCCGGTGCTCGCGGTGGACCAGGATCCCGAGGACTCCGACGTGTCCGTGCTCGGAGCCGGGGCCCCGACCGAGCCGCTGGATCGTACACGCCCCGACCACGTGGCCGTCGATCTCCGCGACCGACCAGAGGTCCTCCCCGGCGAGCACGTGGCGGTACCCCCCGGCGAACCAGTCGATCTCGTCGACCAACGAGGGTCGGTCCGCGAAGAGCGTGATGCCGATCGGGAAACCTTGGTCGCGCTCCTCGTAGAGCAGATAGTAGATCTCCCGGAGCTCAGGGAAGTCGCTCCAGGCGACGTTGCGAACGAGCATGGCGGGGAGCAAGTACTCCCGCCCCCCATCTACCTTCCGGCGGCGCCGACGACCGGCGCGGTCCCCGCGCCCGTGGACTCCCGGACGAGCGACTCGCCGGTGACCGCGAAGAGCCAAAGCTTCAGTCGATCGAGGGCGAGCGCCATGAGCGCGATGATCCCGAGGAGCGCGAGGACCCAGGTCACGGGGATCGGCGTCATGAAGACCCCTCCGACCGCCAGCAGGCTCAGCACGAGGACGTCGAGCGCCGAGGCCGTTACGAGGGCACGGCTCGGCCGCGAGCTCCAGAGCGGGCCGCGCTCGCGCATGAGGTAGAGCGTCGCCTGACCCGAGAATAGGAGGTAGAGAAAGACGACCGTCTGGAGGCTCCCGACGCTGAGGCCAAAAACGCGCAGGGAGAGCACGACCAGGGTGAACGACAGGACGAGCCAGCCCGCTGCCATCGCCCCGCTCAGCGTCACGAGGCGGCGGACGTTCCACCGGTCGGGCTCGCGGGATACTCGGGCCCGGTCCGTCCCGATCGCAATCGTCACGAAATCGCCGGCGAGGATCATCACCAGGACCAGCAGCGGCGTCGTGACGAAGACGCCGAAGACGAGGAAGCCGACGGAGAGGAGGACGACCAGCTCGAGGTTCTTCGAGATCTTGTTGAGCATCCAGGTCATCATGCGCCGGTAGACGCGACGGCCGCCCTCGACCGCTTCCACGATGTCGGAGAGCCCCGGGCGGGTCAGGACGATCTTGGCGGCCGCTTTCGCGACGTCGGTGGCCGCGGCGACCGCGATTCCCACCTCGGCTTGTTTGAGCGCCGGGGCGTCGTTCACCCCGTCACCGGTCATGCCGGCGATCCGGCCCGACGCTTGGAGCGACCGGACCAGCTCGAGCTTCTCCTCGGGGTAGACCCCGGCGAATCCCGCGAACGCCTCGGAGTCCCGCCGGAGGTCCTCGCGGGTTCCTACCTCCCCTGGGAGCCCGAGCGTGCGCAGCACGCTCCGCGCCGTGGGGACGGTGTCGCCGGTGAGCACGACGACCCGCACGCCCATCGAGCGCAGCGTCGCGATCAGCGCGGCGGCATCCTCCCGTACGGGGTCCTCGAGCGCGAGCAGGCCGACCAGGGCGAGGGCCCCCAACGGCCCCGCGCCCACCGCTAGGACCCGAGCGCCGCTCTCCGCGAGATGCTCGACGCGGGCGGCGAGGTCGGCCGGGGCCGTGGCCAGGCTCGCCACGATCGCGGGCTGGCCGAGGACCACGCGGAGCGCCTGCCCGTCGACCACGACCGAGGCCTCGGAGCGCTTCGTCGCGGGGTCGAACGGGACGAACGACGTCCGCTCGAGCCGGGCGGTGTTTCGCGCGTCGGCCGCCCGGAGGATCGCGAGGTCGATCGGGTCCTGGGTCGCTTCGTCGCACGCGGCGCGGGCGAGCGCGAGCAGGGGGTCGGGTCCCCCGTCGGTCAGGGGCTCGACCGCGGCGACGGACTGCCGGTTCTGCGTCAAGGTCCCGGTCTTGTCCGTGCAGAGGACGTCCATCCCCGCCGCCTCCTCGATCGCCGAGAGGTCCGTGACGAGCACGCCCCGGCCGGCGAGGTGGCGGGCCTCGATCGCGTTCGCGACGGTGAACGTCGCCGGCATCGCGGCGGGGATGGAGGAGATGAGCACGACCAGCACGAACGGGACCGTCGCGAGGAGCAGGTCCGCGCGCAGGAGGGCCGCGTCCGCGAGCACGAGAATCGCGAAGAACGCGTCGACCGCTACGAGGTAGCGCACGATGCGGAACATCAGCTCCTGGAGGTGGCCCCGGCCGTGCGCCGAACGGACGAGCTCGGTCGTTCGGCCGAAGAAGCTGTGCGGTCCCGTCGCGGTCACTGTGCCGCTCGCCTCGCCCCGTCGCAGGACCGACCCGGAGTAGAGGGCCTCCCCGGGGCCGCGACTTACGGTCGTGGACTCTCCGGTCAGCATCGATTGGTCGACCTCCACCCGACCGTCGCGGACGCGACAGTCGGCCGGGACGATGTCCCCCATCCGCAGGTGCACGAAATCGCCCGGCACGAGCTCGCGGGCTGCGACGTTCCGCCACTCGCCGTCCCGCCGCGCGCGCGCCAGGACGCGGAGTCGGCTCCGCAGGAGCTCGACCGCCGCTCGAGCCTGTTGTTCCTGGCTGACGGCGAGCGCGCCATTGAACAGCAGGAGGCCCGCGAGGATCAACGCCTCGGGAAGGTGGTCGATCGCGAGCTCGAGCCCGAGGGCGATCTCGAGCATCCACGGGATCGGCCCCCAGAGCTTGCCGAGGAAGAGACGGGCCGGATGGGGCCGCTCCTCGGCGACCTCGTTGGGCCCGAACTGCGCGCGGCGGCGCTCCACCTCGAGCGAAGTGAGGCCAGCCTCTTGCGACGGTTCCGACGGGATCTCGGGATCGGTCACGGAGGGTCGGTCCGAAGAGGGCGTGGTCTTCCGCCTTCCCGCCGTACCCCCGCGCGGTCCCGTACCCGGCCGTGCCGGTCGCGCACCGACGGGGGCGGGCGCGTATCTGCCTCGCTCAGGCGTAGCCGAACTGGCGCTTCGCGAACTCGCTCATGCGCTCTGGCGTCCACGGCGGGTCCCACGTCAGGTCCACCGTGGCGGTCGCGACGTTGGGGACCTTCTCGATCGCGAGCTTGACCTCTTCCGCGAGGATCCCGGCGACCGGGCAACCGGGCGCGGTCAGGGTCATCTTGAGCGTGACGCGATCCCCGTCCCACTCGAAGCCGTAGATGAGCCCAAGGTCGACGATGTTCATCGGGATCTCGGGGTCGTAGATCTGTTTCAGGTTCTCCGTGATCAGCCGCTCGCGCTCGGCGTACGGTCCCGAGGGCGAAGTAGCCGACGGCACCGTGGGGGTCGCGGGCGTCGGGGCCGATGGCGCGGTGGAGGCGGGCTCGGTCATCGCCCCTCACACCCTCCGGCCCCGTATAAGGGTGTGTCTGGCGTTAGTTACTCCGGCGCGAGCGACCCCCAACCTGTTTAAACGAACCGCTCGTGGCGCGACCGATGCGGGACGTTCACGCCGAGGCGCCGGCGCACGGGCGCCTTCGACTGCGGTCCGTCGGGCTCTCGGGGATCCGCAAACCGCTCGTCGTCCAGCGTCCCGACCGGCAGAACACGCTCGCGGTCACCTTCCGCGTCGCGGTCGACCTCCCCTCCGATCGCAAGGGCTCGGACCTTTCGCGCAATGCGGAGATCCTCGCCGAGGTCGTCGACACTACCGTGACCCGTCCGGTCGATAGCCTCGAGTCCGCCTGCTCGTCGATCGCCCGGGAACTCCTCGTGCGCCACGCCTACGCCACCGAGGCGTACGTCGAGGCGTCCGCCGAATACTTTCTCCGCAAGGGCATTTCGGAGGAGAAGCGTAGCTACGAGGATTACACACTGCTTGCGGAAGCCCGAGCGGTCCGGGAGCCGGACGGCCACGTCACGCTCCGTCGATCCGTCGGCGCCGAGGCGGTGGGGATGACCGCGTGTCCGTGCGCGATGGAGACCTGTCGCGCCAAACTCCTGCAGGAATACCCGGGGCTCGCCGATCCTCAGTTCGAGACACTCCCGATGATCTCGCACAATCAGCGGAACCGGACCCGACTCGTCTTCGAGCTCGAGGACGCGGTCGAGATCGAGGTCGACCGGGTGATCGCCGCGATCGAGGCCTCGCAGTCGAGCCCCACGTACGCCATCCTGAAGCGCGGCGATGAGGGTCAGGTCGTGCTGGACGCCCACCGCCACCCGAAGTTCGTCGAAGACGTCGTCCGAGACCTCCTCGCGAGCATCCCCGACCGATTCCCCGAGCTCGCGGACGCGACCGGGGTCCGGGCGAGCACCGTCAGCGAGGAGTCGATCCACAAGTACAACGTCGATGCGGCCCACCGGCTGACGCTCGGAGAGCTGCGCCGGCCGCTCGGCCCGTAGCGAGGCCGCGAGGCTCCGATGCGCTATGCCCTCGATGCGATACGGCGACGACCCCGCCGTTCCGTGCTCACGTCGCTCGGCCTCGGCCTCGCGATCGGCTTGGTCGTGACGCTGCTCGCTCTCTCGAACGGCGTCCAGACGAGCGCGGCGGAGCTCGCGACCGCGAGCGGGGTCGACCTGATCGGGGCGAGCGCGAACACGTCCATCACGTCGACCGAGTTCCCGCCGATCCCGGGCGCCCACTCGCTCGCTTCCGAGGTCCCCCGGGTCGATCCGAACGTCGTGACGGCGAGTCCCTGGCTCGTCGCGAATCTGGTCTTCGGGAACGCCTCGCTGTGGTCCGCCGCTAACGCGAGCGCGGTGCCGGCCGGCTGGACCCCTACCGGGTCGGGGACGGTCGGTTGGATCCCCTCGAACAACGGAGGGATCGAGACGCCGGACCTCTACAACGGCACCGGATTCACGCAACCGGGAGATCCGCACTACGCGAACGGGACCTACTCCGGACCCACGACCCACGAGATCGTGCTCGACCAGGCGCTCGCCGCGGTGCTCCGGGTCACCGTCGGGGACCGGGTCTGGGCGAGTCCGGCGAGCCCGGCGACGAACTCCGAGATCCCCGGATGGTACGCGAACGCCTCGGCGTTCCAGGTCGTCGGCGTCTCGGGGCCGTTCTGGCTCATCCCGTCCGCCCTCCTCTCCTTCGTCTACCTTTCCGAGCTTCAGACGATCGTGGGAGGCGCCAGCTCGGGAACCGACTACGCGTCGGTGTTGCTCATCCACCTGCGCGACCCGACGAGCGCGTCGACCGACCAGGTGCGGATCCAGGCCGCCTTCCCGGGGCTCACGATCTTCACGCTCTCCCAGATCCTCGGTGCGATCCAGCATGTCGTGGACCTCTACCGAACGTTCGGGACGTTGATCGGACTCATCGGGCTCGTCGTCGCCGCGCTGTTCGCGACAACGGTGCTCCAGATGTCCGTGGACGACCGGAGCCGGGAGCTCGCCCTGCTGCGCGCGATCGGCTACTCGCGGGCGTCCGTCGGCCTCGCGGTCGTGGAGGAATCGCTGGTCCTCGCCGCGATCGGCCTCGGGATCGGCCTTCCGATCGCGTACCTCGGCGCGACCGCGATGAACTTCTACCTCCTCCGTCTCGTCAGCGGGCTTCCCACCTCGTTCTCCTTCGTCGTGTTCGACGCCGGGGTGATCCTGTCCGGGGTCCTCGCCGTGGTCGCGGTCGGGTTGCTCGCCGCGATCGCCCCCGCGGCGCGAGCGATGCAGCTACCGGTGGCCGAGGAGCTGAGGGCGCCATGAGAGGGCCCCGTCGCGGTCGAGCGCTCCGTCACACCCGCCTCCAGGTAGTCCTCGCCGTCGCGGCGATCGCCGCGGCCGTGGCGCTCCCCGTGGTACTCATCAGCGTCGGCGGCGGCGTCTCGGCTCACGAGCTCGCCTCGCTCCAGAACGCCGGCTACCAGATCGTGGTGAGTGCGGCGGGGCTCCACGGTATCTCGCACGCGCACGCGCTCGCCGAGCGGATCCTCGCCGTCGGCTCGGTCTCCGCCGCTTCGCCCGTCCTGAGCGTCGACGTCGACGCCTACACGACCTCGGGGGCGCTCTCTCCCGTCCTCGCCGAAGGGGTCATTCCGGCCCAGTTCGGTCCGACCTTGAGCCCCGCCGAGCGGGGGCTCTTTCCCTCCCCGCTGCCGCTCGGCGACCCCACGGACCTCCGCCACTTCGACAACGGCTCCTATAGCGGCCCAGCGACCTACGACGTGCTCATCTCCTTCCCCTTTGCCTCCGCCGAACACGTCGGGACCGGGGACACGCTGCTGCTGAGCCCGACCACGAACCGCTCGCTCGGCACCCTGTACAACGTGACCGGGGTGTTCGGTGTGCTGCCGACCCTCTTGGGTCCCACCGGCGCCTTCCTGGTCCTCCTGCCCCTCTCGGACCTCCAGACGATGACCGGCTTTGGGCCGAGTGCCTCGGCCACGGTGCCGGACGCTGCCGACACCGTCCAGGTGGCCGTGACGGGCGCGGTCGCCGTGAGCCCGTCGGCGCTCGCGGTCGTGCGCGGCAGCATCCAAGCCCTCGTCCCGCTCTACAGCGTGACGTCGCTCGCCCAAGAGGCGCAACAACTCGAGAGCGCGAACGCGGTCCTCACCGGTTTCTACCTCGCCCTCTCCTCGGTCGGCCTCACGATCGGACTCCTGTTCCTCGCCCTCGTCCTCCTTCGCCGGGTAGAGGCCGAGCATCGGTCGATCGGCATCCGCCGCGCGCTCGGGCTCCCCGGCTGGTCGATCGCCGGTGGGATCGTGCGCGAGGGCCTCTTGCTCTCCGTGCTCGGGGCGTTGACGGGGATCCTCGCGGGATACCTCGTGGTCGAGGGCCTTGCGACCTGGGCTACCTCGACCGTCCAGGAAGCGGCGGCGCTCGCGCGGTTCGACCCGACGGTGCTCGCGGAGATCGCGCTCGGGGTCGCGGGGCTCTCGCTGCTCGCGAGCGCGGTCGCGTCGCGGGCTGCGCTCCGGCTCGAGATCGGGGAGGCGCTCCGATGAACGACGCAGCCCCCCGTCCCCCCGAGCTCGAGCTCGCGAACGTCTCGCGCACCTACTTCGCGGGGGGCGCCGAGGAGGTGCGGGCGCTACGCACCCTCGACCTCCGCATCGCGTCCGGTTCGTTCGTCTCCGTCGAGGGCCCGAGCGGCTGCGGCAAGACCACGATGCTCAACCTCGTCGGCCTGCTCGACGCGCCCACCTCGGGTGAGGTGCGCTGGGACGGGCATTCGGTCGGGGGCCTCTCCGACCGCGAGCGGGCCCGCCTCCGCCTACGGAGCGTGGGTTTCATCTTTCAACGGTTCTACCTTCTCCCGACGTTGACGGCCCAGGAGAACGTGGAGCTGCCGATGCGAGCGCTCGGACTTCCGCGCGAAGATCGGACCCGCCGCGCCGCCGAGCTGCTCTCCGAGGTGGGGCTGTCGGACCGGGGACGTGCGTTCCCGCACCAACTCTCGGGCGGCGAGGAGCAGCGCGTCGCCGTTGCCCGGGCCCTCGCGAACCAACCCGGTCTCCTCCTCGCCGACGAGCCGACCGGCGAGCTCGACAGCGGCAACACGCGCGCGATCCTCGACCTCCTCGTGCGCGTCCGGAGCGCCCGGTCGGCGACGCTCCTTCTCGTCACGCACAACCCCGAGGTCGCGGCGCGCGCGGGCCGCCACCTCACGATGCGGGACGGGTCGGTCGTTCGGGACGTCGCGGGGAACTGAGCATGGCGCGTATCGCGATCCTCCTCTCCGACCGCTGCCACCCGAAGGAGTGCCAGTGGGAGTGCCAGGCGTACTGCCCGCCGGTGCGCATGGGTCAGGAGTGCATCGTGGAGGGGCCGCTCGGAAAGCCGGTGATCTCCGAGACGCTCTGCATCGGCTGCGGGATCTGCGTGCACAAATGCCCTTTCGATGCGATCAAGATCCTCAACACTCCCGAGGCCGACGAGTCCGAGATCGTCCACCGCTACGGCTACAACGGCTTCCGCCTCTACCGCTTGCCGCTGCCCCCTCCCCAGGGGATCACGGGACTCCTCGGGCCGAACGGGACGGGCAAGTCGACGGCGCTTCGGCTCCTCGCGGGCGCGGAGGTGCCGAATCTCGGGGAGTACGGGGCGCCCGGGAGCTGGGCACGGGTCCTCGAGCACTACCGCGGCACCGCGCTCCGGGCTCACTTCGAGCGGGTCGCGAAGGGCGAGCTGAGGAGCGTCGTCAAGCCCCAGTACGTGGACCGCCTCGCCGACGAACCGGGGACCGTGCTCGACTACGTGCGCGCTGCGGGCGGGAACGCACCGAGGGTGCTCGACGAGCTCGGACTCGGGGCGATGGGCGACCGGCCGCTCGCCGAGCTCTCCGGCGGCCATCTCCAGCTGGCCGCGATCGCTCGGACGCTCTCCACCGACGCCGACCTCTATCTCATCGACGAACCATCGAGCTATCTCGACATCGTGCACCGGCTCCGCGTCGCGCGCGTGCTGCGTCGCCTCGGAGCGACGAAGAGCGTTCTCGTCGTCGAGCACGACCTCGGCCTGCTCGACTATCTCGCCGACACCGCCCACCTCCTCTACGGCGAGGCCGCCGCGTTCGGCGTCATCAGCCATCCCCTCCCGATGCGCTCGGCGATCAACACCTACCTAACCGGCTACCTCAAGGACGAGAACGTGCGTTTCCGCACGGAGCCGGTCCGCTTCGTCGCTCATCCCCCGAAGCCGGTCGCCCGTCAGAACGCGCTCGTCGAGTTTCCCGAGCTCGAGAAGGAGTTCCCCCACTTCCACCTCTCGGTCGGCGGGGGCCGGCTCACGAAGGGCGAGACGGTCGGCATCGTCGGCCCGAACGCGACGGGGAAAACGACGTTCGTCCGGATGCTCGCGGGAGTCGAGCCTCCCACCCGCGGCACTCCGCCACCGGGCGTCACCGTGAGCTACAAGCCCCAGTACCTCCGCGCGACCTCCTCGGCCAGCCTCCGCGAGCGGACGGCGGCACTCTCCGCCGACCCTACGTTCGACGCGAGTCTGTTCGAGCGCGAGCTCGTCCCGGGGCTCCACCTCTCCGAGATCCTCGATGTCGCGCTCCCGGACCTCTCGGGCGGCGAGCTCCAGCGGGCGGCGGTCGCCCTCGCGCTCGCCCGCCCGGCGACGCTCTACCTGCTCGACGAGCCGTCCGCGTATCTGGACGCCGACGAACGGATGTCGATGGCCCGCCTCCTCCGGCGTCAGGTCGAGCGCCAGTCGGTTTCGGCGCTCGTCGTGGACCACGACGTCTACTTCCTCGACCTCGCCTGCGACGAGCTCATGGTCTTCCGCTCGGAGACCGAAGACGGCTCGCGGGGACGCGGAGACGGGCCGTTCGCGATGCGCGAGGGGATGAACCGCCTGCTGCGCACCGTCGACATCACCTACCGCCGGGACGCGGAGACGCTGCGACCCCGCATCAACCGCGAGGGCTCGGCTCTCGACCGGGAGCAGCGCGAGAAAGGCGAATACTACTACGAGGCGGTCGGTTGACGTGAAATGCCCCACTAGAACACGGTTCAACCGGGAACCGTAGTATCCGCCCCTTCTCGTTCCTCCAAACGCAAAGGAGCGAACCCTTTCCCCTCCCTTGGCGGCCGGGGAGGGCTCATCTCTAGCCGACGATGGGGGGGTGTGCGGCTCTGACGTCTGATAGCCTTCGCGGCCGGAATCGCAATCGCTCTCGCCGGCCTGGCCGTGGGCTTCTACTTCAACCAGTCCATAATCGCACTCGTGGCTGTCCTCGTGGCAGTCTTCACAGCTCTCTCGCCGGCGGTAGTCCCTTCGCTTTTCGCAGTAAGCAAGTGGTTCGGACCGCCCCCGCGGATCAGTCCCGAGAGAAGACGAAAGTCTTGCCAAAGAGATACGGTATCCCATGTAGGTAGTAGGGAGTCAACGAGACAGTTTTCGATGCGCTGAACTCCAGAACGGCCCGCAACTCGCCCTTGTTCGGAGAACCAAAGAAGTCGTAGATATCGTCGAAATAGAGGATGGTACCGTTCTGAAGAATTGGGCTTAGGAAAGCCAATACTGAGGCGGCGCTGGAGTAGTAGTCGACGTCAATGTTCACAATCGACGGAGGGATGGCTCTCAGTTCGTTCCTAAGATCACTCGTGAGAGTGTCGCCGTAGAACCCCTTGACCGGTAGGAACTTGCCCCGGAATCCGGATCTGCGGACCAGACGGGTGATGTGATCGAGCCCGTAGGCGTACACCCCCCGGCTCCAGTTGGGATTCCGGTCGGCCTCGGCAACAGATTCGGGGAGACCCTCAAAACTGTCGAAGGCCACTACATTGAACTCGCGTTCGTCCTTGCCCGTGACCCTACAGTACGACCGGGCAGCGGAGAGATAACGCTGGAGACTATCTCCCCACCCGGTTCCAAACTCGTAGTAGTTGTGCGGGACCAATCCCCATCGAAGGACGGATGGGGCGTCCTGTGATCCCAGGGTGTGATAGAAGAGCTCCCAGAGAGGGTCTACTCCTAGGACTGCCTGGATTCGTTTCAGGCGAGACTTCATCGACCTCTTGGCGTGGTAAGGCTGATTGGCGAGAGGTCCTGGACGATCCATAATCCCGCGTCGCCAGAGGTTAGTCGCCGTACCACAGCCAGGTCGGCGCACTGCTGTAGCCGAGGTTGATGCTGTCCCCAGGTTCCAGACGGAACCGTCCCTGCAAAGCCCCTGACACTCGCGTACCGTTGATCTTCACGAATGGAGAGCTGCCGGTCCCCCCGTATATGTAAACCTCCACTGCGCAAGGGTAATCGTTAGTGAAGCTCGATCCGCTGCCGGGTACGGAGGGTTGGGGATTGAGGCCTACTCCCGCTGGACGAGGTTGAAAGTAGAAGCCTCCGTAGAGTGAGATTCCACTTCCGAAGGTACCCACGATAGAGTTGTCCCTCCATGCCATTTCAGCCCCGTTGCCTGCAATGGCTACCAATGTCAATGTGGGACTCGCACTGTTGACCCAGACCACTCCTGTCGAGTTTCCCAAAGTATCGAACCGGCATCCCTCGACGACTAGTCTGTAGATGCTGAAGTTCTGACCCGAGGACGTGCCGGGATTGTAGAAGATCGAGAAGTTGTTCTTGTAGGTGCCCATGAAACAGCCCACTAGCCGAAGGCAGTCGACGGCCACCTGGCCAGAAGCTGGCCAGGCGCATGTGATGTTCCCAATGTGAGAGTTGTTGTTGACCATGTAGACGTTGTCGAGCGTGGCCAAGTAAATGCTTGTGCTCGGAGTGTTGGTGAAAGTAATGTTCGAGACCGTGCTGTCTCTCACAAGAACCTGCTGGCCGTTCAAGATTATCCGGCACGTGTCCGATGACGAGAGTGGAGGAACCATGCTGATAGAGATTAGTTTCGGGAAGGTCGCCTGCCACTGGATGTCGCCCGTGAATACATACCAATCTTCGAATACACACTCATCGTTCCCGTCCATGAGAGCGGCCATGGCGAAGGGCAGCTGTCCGGTGGACGCTCCATCGATGGTGATGTATCGCAAGGCATGTCCGGTCGCTACTGGACTGCCCGTCAAGGACCAGGTAAAGTCGAAAGCTGTGACGCCTGAGTACGTCGTTCCACAAGCGAGGCTCTCGATCGTCACCCGTGAGATTGGGCTGGTCCCGTTATTGGCCTTGAAGAGTGTCATGTTGGCTTGACCTGCCGATATGATGGATCCTTCGGCTGTGCCCGCGGCGTTGACATACTCCAATCGACCCGCCCCTATGATGTGGATGCCGCTGTACAGCAGTATCGCGTACGTGTTCCCCGACGCCGGACTAACCACGAAGTTCCCTGGCAGGAGGAGAATCGGCAGGGGACCTGCTTGTGACCCGCTGTTCAACGCGCCGTTGATAGCTTCTTGAATTCCACTTGTGGTAGTCCCTGGTGTGTCAGGACCAAAGTCGGCCCCGTCATTGGCCGTCGGAGCGGTCGGCGTCGTATGCAGCCCAATGGGGGAAACCGTCACTCCCGTTTTCCCCGCAAGTTGGGGCCAAAAGGTCTGATAGGCAATCGCGACAAATACCGCTGCCCAGGCTGTACTCGAAGTGACCTTCCGACTGGGGCCAAAGGATCCCAGAGAGGCCGCTGATTGGTAGCTTCCCCACGCAGTCACACTTGAGGGAGGTACCGGGTAAGAACTGATCCCTGTCTGGCCGCTTCCCCAAGAGGAGAAGGTCGCGGAGTTGTCCGCCCCCAGAAAGAAGATTGTCTCGTTGTCAGTAGTTGTTAATCGGGTTACGGTTTCAGTGGTGCCTGTGCCGCTCGCAAGCCCAACCACGTCGACGCCGCCATCATTGAGAACCTCTATCGCGATCACCTCGATGGGCGCTGTCGACGATGAGGGCGTGGCTGTGACCGTAAACGCGGAGGAAGAAACCACCCCAGAGGACCGTCGGAAAACCCAAAGGAAGACGGAGCCGGACTGAATGTTCCCGAGGAGGGAATACACTCCTCTCTGGGCGTCGGCAATCGATGGATTCGCGAGAGCGCTTCCGTACATCGCCACTTGGACGTACACCATGGCTCCCGACGAAACCGATTGGTTCGGGGTTGTGACACTGGCGCTGCCTGAAGTTGAGGCTCCAGAAACCGTGCCGATGCTCGGAGCGATAGACATGAACTCTAGTACCCGTGTGGCCAAGCGATGAAGCGCGGCGGGACGCGCTTTCCCACCGGTGAGTTGAGGAGGCGCACCCGGAGCTGCGAGAGGAACATCACAGGGAGCGCGCGGCCGACCGGGGTGTGGCTCGCGGGGTCGTGCGCCCAGCGGACCGGCAACTCCTTCACTCGTCCGCCCCACTTCCGCACGTGGTAGAGGAGGTCGAGGTCAAACGGCCGGTACGTCAGCGTCACGCTCCGGAGGAGCGAGCGGACGACCGAGCCGCGGAAGAACTTCTCCCTCGCCTGGATGTCGCGGAGCGGCAGGAAGAGCAAGGAGCGGGTCAGGAAGTTCCACGCCCGGCCCGCGACGCGGTTGAACAGCGGCTTCGCCTCCACCCCGACTGCGCCCCGCAGCCAGCGGGAGGCGACGACGCGGTCGACGTCCTCGAGGCAGCCCACGAGGCCGTAAATCGCCTCGGGGGAGATCGGTACGTCGGCACCGAGATAGCCGACGTACTCGTGGCACGCTACCCGCGGCCCGGCTCGGATCGCATCCCCCTTTCCGAGGTTGTTGGGGATCTGCAACAGGCGCACGTGGTGGGATGCGTAGCGGGCCGCGACCTCCGCCGTGCGATCCCGAACCCCGCCGACCACGACCTCGAACGGGTCGCCCCGGCGTTCCAGAGCCGGAAGATAGCTCTCGAGGGTGCGGGCCAGGCGGTCCTCCCCGTTCCACACCGGAATGACGAAGCGAATGCCCGGAGTCCCCGGCTCCGACGGCATCTGTGATATTGTTTACCGTGGGGTGCTATATCGTCCTTCCGTTCTTCCGCGAAAGGATCGGTCGCTCGCCCGCGACTCCCGGCCCTTCTCGACGGATATGCGTCGATAGGATGGCGCCCGCTACCGGGGGGGATCTCGGTCCACCGTTCACGTTCGAGACGATCCGCTCAGGTGACGGGCTCAGCCTGTGTGGGGGGGCTATGGAGCCCCCACGGTGGATCCGAGGGCCTGGTTCCTCTCGAAGCAGCGAGCGGGCTGCGCTGCTGAGACGGTCGCGCATTACCGCTGTGCCGCGACCCGGGCCGTCGCGGCCTTCCGATCAGCGGGCCGGTCGCCGGACCCCCGGCGATGGACCGCGGCCGACGCCCGCGGGCTCTGGCACCGCTTCTGGGAGATCTCTTGTCGGTGCGGGGGGGAGGACGCCCTCGGCCCTGAGGCCGCTTCCGAGCGTCAAGAGCCGGCGACATGCGGATTTCGACCCGCGCGAGGGGGAACTCGCGCGCGGGTGGGGTGGCTGCGAAGCCAAGTCATGGGAGACAGTCGACCGGATGCGGCCCATCGTCGAAGTGGCATCCGTCGCCGCTATGGCTTCGGGGTCGACCGGTTACGCGCCTGTGATAGTTGCGCTCGCTCTCTCCGTGGTGATCCTGGTGGCGGGAACGGTCGGAGCGATGACACACAGCAACTGCCCTCCATCAACGAGGTCCCGATCCGGTCACCCGGTGCGGCGGCTCTCACCCTTGCTTGGGCGCTCGAGTCGGCGCTCCGGGCCATGGCCTCTTTCGGGCGCGTCCTGCGGTTCGTCGATCGCGTCGCGGGGCGTCGAGCGTCGGCACCGGCGGTCCCCAGCGGTCCGAAACCCCTCCAGCCGGAGGTGGCGCGCTGCGGCGCGCGCGCGGAGTCGCCGGCCCGGGAGGAGCCGCGTGCCGTTCGGGATTCGACGCGCGTTTCGAAGGCGAATCAGGCTGGCGGGCGGTCGGCGCCCGGGGCCAGTTGCTCCAGGGTGACCCCGCTCAGAGAGACGCTTCCATTCCAATCGATCGAGTCGGCCGGGAACTCGACGTTCGCGTAGGTGTCGTTCACCGTGAAGCTGAGCGTGAACGTCTTCCAGACGTTCGGCTGCCCGAAGTCAGCCCCAGTGACCCGGAGGGCCCCCCCGGGGAAGACGGTCGATTGGCTGTTCGCTGTCGCCAGCAGCCACAACTGGTTCTGAACGGAGGTGTCGGTCGTCATCATCGAGAAGCGCACCTCGTACGTGCCGGGGGAGAGGTAGAGGGAGGGGCCGTACCAGCCGGCGAAGACCCGCGAGACGTTCGAACAGACGATCGCCGAGGGCGTCTGCGAACAGGCCGCGGTCGACCGGAGGCTCGCCGAGGAGAACGTGGACTCGAAGGGGACGAAGAACCGGGGGGCACCGGTGTAGTTCCGCTCGAGCAGCACCATGCCGCCCGCCTCCCCTAGAATGCCGTACGCCCCGCTCTCGTAGAGGACGCGGATGAAGTCGTACATGGAGGTGTTGGGGCTCGGGCCATGGTAGGTGAACCAGAGGGGGGTGTACGGGTCCGAGAGCGCAAAGTCAATGGTCGCTTCGACGCGGTTCCCCGAGGGCAGGACGAGCGAGAAATGGCCGGTATCCGCTTCCGCCCGTGTCGGGGTTCCCCAGTCGAGGTAGGTCGTGAGCGGTTCCCCTTCGTACGCCGCGGGTCGGGGCAGGACCTCCGGCATATTGTTCTGGAAGAGGACGTACGGGGAAGAGGCCGGGATCAGCCCCGCGAGCGCGGCCAGGTCGTCGTAGGAGGTTCGGTTGTACTCGAGCAAGGGGCCGAGACCAAAGTTGGCCCCGGTCGTGGGATTCCAGGGGCCGTACGGTTGGTAGGCCAGCCCCAGGAGGACCGCAATTGCGATCGTCGGGACCACGGTGGCGAGCGCGCGCTCGCGAGCGGCCCATGGGAGACTCCGGCGAGTCCGGTGCGCCGGCTCCCGAGTGGAAGCCACGCGAGCCGTCTCCGTTCTTCGGGCCAGTCGCGCGACCCCAGCGATGAACCCCAGGAACACGAAGGGGATGATCATGGCCGAGTACTGGTCCTGGAGGAGGAGTGGATAGGCGAAGAGCGGCGAACCGGAGAAGAGGAGTAGGTAGGCGAACGGGGCCAGAAGGATCAGCCAGCGGGGGGCGAGAAGCGGCAGGAAACCGAGGGGGGCCAGGATCAGTACCACCGTGAAGAGAACGTTCCCGAGGTTAGGAGCAACCGGCTGAGCCGCAGCGTGCGCGGCGCCTAGCACGCCGACCGCAGGGGCGATGAGCTGGTGCACTTCGAGAAGCAGGGCGGCCACGAGACCGAGCGTGAGGAAGAACCGGAACTCCGTCCAGCGCGCGAGGGCCCGGAATGACTGAAGCCGATACAGCTCGGCAAAGACGGTGACTGTCGCGAACAGGACGATCAGGAGGCCATACGGATACGTCGCCTCCCCCCCCAGGATCAGCAGCACTCCTGCAGCCCAGCGGCGCTCCCGCTGGAGGAAGTAGTAGCCGCCCAAGAAGAACAGGACGAAGAACGCCTGGAAGTGGAAGTCGAACCAACTTGGCCCGGCGAGCAGGGGGTAGAGCAGGTAGCCGAGCGCGATTAAGTAAGAAGGGATCGGCAGGCCCAGCTCGCGCTTCGAGATCTCGTAGACGAGGAAGGCAGGAAACGCGAGGGCGATCGCTTGGACGACGAGAAGGACCGGGAACTGCGCACCGACCGAGAGCGGAGAGAAGAGGACCCAAACCGGATTGTAAGCGATCTTGATCAAGTAACCGAACCCGGGGGAGCCCGTCGTCGGGAGGGAGAACCAGAGCAACTGCATGTTGTAGCCGAGGTCATAGACGGTTGCCTGGAGGGCGTAGAGCCGGGCCAGGTCCACATACGACCAGAACACCACGTAGGCGAGGAACGGGGGGATCAGCAACAACCGGAACCGATCGCCGACCGCGCGACGGAGGACGAAGCGGGCGGAACGGCTCCATCGCCGCCGTCTCCCCTCGATGTCGCCTTCGGTGGAATGGGGCTCGGGAAGCTCGGGCGACGTGCCCGGGTCGGACCGGCTCAGCTTGGGGGCTGGCGCAGGGATAAATCCCTCCCCCTGCAAGCGGTCGCCCGCCCTCCCTTCACCGTTGCGTGCTGCCGGGGCGACCGGCTTGCCATACCTCGGCCCACGGGTGAGCCAAGGCCCGGGCGGGCGTGGACCTCCCTCGGTCCGACTCTGCGCTACGGGGCTTGCGGTGAGCTCGATCGGCGTTCGCTTCCGGGTGGAGAACCGGGTTCGGTAGATATGGGTTACGAGGGGTGGGGAGACCCCGTGGTCCCACCGGAAGAAGTGAGGACCTGGCACGGCCGACGGTCTCCCAGCGACGGGGCGGCGGGGGCGAAGAGGAGCCCGTCCATCCGTTTCGGCCCGGCGCTGCGGGATGATTGCCGTCGGACTCCAATGGGTCGCGAACGCGCACGGGCTCACCGAGCGGTTCCTCGGCGCCCGCTCGGTCGTCGCCGCGTCTCCGGTTCTGAGTGTCGCGCCGGAGACCCACGCACCGAGCGGTGCCATCACGCAGACCCTTGCCGAGGGGGTGATTCCCGGGGAGTTCGGGCCGACGCCGAGTCCTGCCGCGCGTGGGCTCCTCCCGTCGCCGCTCCCCCTCGGAAACCCAACCGACCTCGTGCACGTGACCGACAAGTCGGTCGAGTAATGGGGAGCCGTCCGACTTCGCGGTGGGAAGATGACTTCTCGGCGAGACGAGGGAGCGCTCAACAAGGTCGGCCGCGCTCAGTTCCTCCATCCGCGCTACCGGGAGAGCACCTCGTGCTGCGCCGAGGAGTGGTGATTGGCGACAGCGCGCAGTACCCCCACGCCCGCCTTCACGAGGAGCGGCGACGCGGGGCGAGTCCCCGGTTCGAGCACTCGTTCCTCCCCGCCGGAAGCCCGCGGTTGATTCCGACTGAACGGGTCTGGAAGTTCACCTTGCGGAGGTGTCCGCAGAATCGGCACCTTCCCAAGCTCGAGGATGTGGGCACGGCAGTGGAACACACCTTCGAAGCCTGGCGGAGGGGAAACGAGGCCCTCCAACGACCATGCGCAATTACTTGGGGTTCTCTCTCTAGTTGGCGTGGGATGAGATCCTGCGCTCGACCGCCGCCTTCCGAAGTGGTGCCAATGGGAGCGCCGGGTCCGCTGTCCGACGGCGCGCATGGGCCGGGAGTGCATCGGCGAAGGGCCGCTCGGCGACCCCCTCAGCTCGGAGACTCTCTGCATAGGACGAGACGTCTGGGCGGTCACGTGTCCGTTCGATGCGATCCATATCCACAACACGCCCGAGGCGGACGAGTCGGGATTGTGCACCGGTACGGCTACCGCGGCGTCCGACTCTATCTCCTGCCGGTCCCGACTCCCCGGGGAATCGCAGGCCTCCTCGGACCCAATGGGCCCGGGAACTCGACGCCGCTCACCGCCCTCTTCGAGTCGGTGCTCGTCCGCCCTGCTACGGACCCGAACCCGCCGCCGGATCTACGGATCCGGGCCGACGGTAATCTATTTGCAGGGCGCGGCGTACGACCGCCGCGGGACCGCAATACCGGCCGCGTGGACGGAGGCGAACCCCATTCCGTTGTCCCCTCGGATCGACCGGTCTTTCGAAACGGCCTCCTCCGACCGCGGGGCGCTCGACGCGCTCGGGCGATACCATGCGTGGGGGACGATCTCCTACACGATCGTCGGCACGTACGTCGTCCTGCTTCTGATCGTCGTCTTGATCCTCGGTCGGGGCTCGGCGGTCCTCTCTTGGTGGGGCTCCTATGTGATCTCCGGGATCCTCCTCGTCGCGCTCGCGCGCTACCTCTCCACGAACTACCGCATCGACGAGCGGTACCTCCGAGCGCGGCGGATCCTCGGCGGCGTCAAGGTCCGCCTCGACCAGGTCCGAAGCATCGAATACGCGTCGCTGAGGGACCTTGCGGCGACCGGCGGATTCTTCGGTTCCTGGGGATGGCGAGGGCGGATGTGGAGCCCGGTGCTCGGGCGGTTCGACTCGATCTACACCGACGCCGCGCGCGGGCTCCTCGTCACCGCCGGAGAGTATCCGCTGTATCTCTCCCCGCGCCAGCCGGACCGCTTCGCGCGAGAGCTCTCCCGCCGGGTCCGGTCCTACAGCGGCCGGTTGGCCGTGGACGTCGGAGACCCGCTCGCAAGCCCCCCGGTCGAAACGAGCTAGACCGCGGGACCTCGGGGGGGCCGAAGGCCGTCCGGCTAGTACTGGGGCAGGTTCGGGTCCACCCGCTCGGACCAGGCGAGGATGCCCCCCCGGAGGTTGCGTACGTTCGAGAAGCCGAGGTCGAGGAGGAGACGCGTCGCATGGGCGGAACGTCCGCCGTTGCGGCAGTAGAGGACCAGCTCGCGCGCGCGAGTGAACTCGTCTACGCGCTCCGGAAGTTCCGCTCCCGGGATCAGCCGCGCGCTCGGCAGATGGGCGATCGCCCATTCCATCGGTTCACGCACGTCGATCAGCACGGGAGGGTCGGTCGAGGCGAGCGCCGCCGCGAGCGCCTCCGGTTCGATCGACGGAACGGCCCCGCCGACCTCCTCGTCGCCGGGGGCCGCCACGCCGCAGAACGCCGGATAGTCGATGAGCCCTTTCTGGGTCGCTTGGGGCGAGCACAGAACGCAGTGGGGGTTCTTGCGGAGCCGGAGCTCGCGGAACTTGAGCGCGAGCGCGTCGAACAGCAGCAACCGGCCGATGAGGGGCTCCCCCTGACCGAGGAGGAGCTTCACCGTCTCGGTCGCCTGGAGGGTCCCGATGAGCCCCGGCAGCACGCCGAGAACGCCCGCCTCCGCGCACGACGGAACGAGGTCCGGTGGGGGCGGCTCGGGATACAAGCATCGGTAGCACGGGCCCCGCTGCGCGTCGAAGACGCTCACCTGGCCCTCGAACCGGTAGATCGAGCCGTAGACGTTCGGTTTCCCGAGCAGCACCGACGCGTCGTTGACGAGGTAGCGGGTCGGGAAGTTGTCGGTACCGTCGACGATGATGTCGTACGGCGCGAGGACTCCGAGCGCGTTGTCGGCCGTGAGGCGCTCCCCGTGCGGGATGACCCGGACCCCCGGGTTCAGCGCCTCGAGACGCTCCTTCGCCGCCTCGAGCTTTGGCCGGCCGACGTCGCGGGTCGTGTAGAGAACCTGGCGCTGCAGATTCGAGAGGTCGACCCGGTCGAAGTCGACGAGGCCGATCTCGCCGACCCCCGCGGCGGCCAGGTAGAGGGCCGTCGGAGCCCCCAGCCCCCCGGCGCCGACGAGGAGGACCTTCGCCCGTCGCAGCTTCTTCTGGCCCGCGACTCCGACCTCGGGGAGCAGGAGATGGCGGCTGTAGCGGCGCAGGTCGTCCCGGGAGAACGCGTCCGCCGCCGAAGGGATCGCTTCGCGGCGGTCGCGGGACGCGGAGGAGAGCGCGGTCGGGGCGCCGCCCGCGATCGCGGGGACGATCGAGAGCACGTCCCCCTCCGCGACCGGGGTCCCGTCCCGTTGAAGGTAGCGAACGTCCTCGTCGTTGAGGTAGATTGTGACAAAACTGCGCAGCTTGCCTTCGGGCGAGAAGAGATGGCGCCGGAGCCCGGCGTGGGCGCGCGCGAGCTCTTCCACGACGCCCCCGACCGTCGCACCGTCCACCACGACCTCAGCAAGGCCCCCGGCGAGTGGGCGTAGCGGGGTCGGCACCCGGACCGTGACCTTTGCCATCTACCCGTATCCCTCCTACAATCCTCTTAGGCTCTCGCTTCCCGACTCCCCCGCATCGCGGGCGCTTCGTGAACCGGGGCGACCGCTAGGCCCGCCTCGACGAACTCCCCCCGGTCGGGATCGAGCTCGAACGCGCGAATCTCGCTCACCCCCGAGGGAGTGACGCCGACGACGAGGTAGGTATACCAGGGCCAGGCATGGTCCCGGTCGAACGTCGAGGGCAAGGCCGGATGATCGGGGTGCGAGTGATAGAACCCGGCCACGATGCGCCCGGTCCTCTCGAGCCGTGACTCGGCGGCCCGGAGCTCTTCGGGGCGGAGGAGGAACCGACGGCGCCGGACCCCCTCGAACTCGTTCGCCGCCGGCTCGACCGCCGTAATCGTGCGCGGAGCTTCGGGCGGGCCGGGGTCCGGGTTCGCCACGAGAAAGCCGCAGCATTCGTCCGGGTACGTGGCCCGGGCGTGGACCGCCATCGCCTCGAGGTGCGTTCGGGCCAGGCGCACCGACCGCATCTTACACGCCCCCGAGGGGGTCCACGGCGTGGCCGGCGTCGGGGAGCACGGTCGCGACCACCGAGCCGGGCGCCCGACGCCCCACCTCGACCGAAACGAGCACTGCGGCTGCGGCCGACAGGCCGACCACGAGCCCTTCCTCTTCGGCAAGGCGGGACCTCATCTCGGCCGCGTCTTCGGTTGCCACGCGGACGGTCCGATCGACGACCCTACCGTCGTACGTGGAGGGCCGGAGGGCGGTCGGAAGGTGCTTCAGCCCTTCGAGCCCGTGCATCGGCCCCGACGGCTCGACCCCGACCACCTCAAGCGAGCGCTGCTGCTCCTTCAGGAACCGACCGGCCCCCGAGATCGTGCCGCCAGTACCGACCCCGGCGACGAAGTGGGTCAGCCGGCCGCGGGACTGCCGCCAGATCTCGGGCCCCGTCGTGGCGTAGTGGGCGTCGGGGTTCGACCGGTTGTTGTACTGGTCCGGATGGAAGTACCGCGCCGGATCCTCGGTCGCGCGACGTAGCGCCTCTCGTTGCGCGCCATCGGTACCCTCGAGCGGGTCCGTGAACACGACCCGGGCCCCGTAAGCCCGGATCCGTCCCACGCGCTCGGGGTTCGCGTTCCGGGGCAGCACGAGCTCGACCCGGAACCCGAGCCGGGCGCCGAGCATCGCGTAGGCGACCGCGGTGTTGCCGCTCGATGCGTCGACGAGCGTACGGCGGCCATCGAGCGACCCCTCTTCTACGGCGCGACGTACGATCCCAAGGGCGGCTCGGTCCTTCACCGACCCCGAGGGATTGAGGAACTCGGCCTTCGCCAGGATCTCGAACCCTCCCCCCGCAGCGGCGACGATGCGAGGGAGCGGGAGGAGCGGAGTCCCGCCGATCGCGCGCAGGAGCGGGTCGTCGAGCCGGAGCGCCGGGGCGACCGCGGTCGGGCCAACGGGCGCCATCGCTCCGGCCACGCGCGACGGGGCTGCGCCCATGGAACGACCTCGAACCTCCCGTGCGAGCTCTTCCCGGTCCCGCGAGCGCGAAGGCGCCTTGCCTACTCGGCGCCCGCCCCGTCGCGCGACGGGAGGCCGACCGGGCGTCGTGGCTCGGAACCTCGACGGACGACCGGTCGCGCCCCGAGGAGCTGAACCAAGTGGGTGCACTGGACGCCGCCCCGACCGATGGAGTCCTGGAGGTCGACCCCCACCTGGCCCAAGAGGGCCTCGGTGAGGTGTTTGTCGAAAACGTCGCAGAGAAGGAACGGGTGCGAGAGCGCACTGTGACGGAAGACGCAGTTCGTGCGGACGATCCGCAAGGTCCCGTCCGGCCGCTCCTCGGCGCTGCAGCGGAAGCCGAGTCGATTGAGCGCGGTCACGAGGTTCCGGATCCGCTCCGCCGGAGGCCCGCCCTTCGGGATCTCCCGGGCGACCGTTCCCGCCATTCGGCGCGCCGCTTCGGCAAAGAGGGCACTGACGTACCCCTCCCCCTCGCGAGCGAGGAGTTCGTCGACCACGGTGTCGAGGATGAGGTCGTACTTCTTCGGGAACAGGTCCTGCCCCTGGCCGGTCAGGACGTAGCGCTTCCGCGGTCGGCCGACGCCTTCCCGGCGGAAGGAGGCGACAACGAGTCCCTTGTCCTGCATCCGGTCCAAGTGACCGCGGGCGGCACTCTCCTGGATGCCGAGCATCTTCGAAAGGTCCCGAGCGGTGCGCGGCGCATTCGCGAGCTCTTCCAGAATCCGCCCCCGCGTTCCTTCGAGAAGCTCGCTCGCGGCAGCTACCATCGTCATCGACTCCTCCGTTCCCCGGATCGATTTACACACCGCGCCATGCTTAAATAACGGTATCGGCTCGTATCCGGTCGATCGACATGACCGCGCTGACCACGCCCCACACGCTCGTCATCGAAAACCTTCACGCGGAGGTCGCCGGAAAGGAGATCCTGCGAGGGGTCACGTTGACGCTCCATAGCGGCGAGCTCACCGCACTGATGGGTCCGAACGGTTCCGGGAAGAGCACGCTCGCGTACGCGCTCATGGGCCACCCGAAGTACAAGGTCACCCAAGGTCGAGCGCTCCTCGATGGCCAGGACCTCTTCAAGCTCAGCGTCGACCAGCGCTCGAAGGCCGGTCTCTTCCTCGGATTCCAGTATCCTCAGGAGGTCTCGGGGCTCTCGCTCTCGAAATTCCTCTGGACCGCCTACATGCAGCGGCACACGGCGCAAACGGCCGACACGGCCGAGTTCGACCGCGAGCTCCAGGCGCATCTCGGATACCTCGAAATGGACGGGTCGCTCCTGAAACGCTCGCTGAACGAGGGGTTCTCGGGAGGGGAGAAGAAGCGCGTCGAGGTCCTCCAGATGGCGACCCTGCATCCGCTCTTCTCGATCCTCGACGAGCCGGACTCGGGTCTCGACATCGATGCGGTCCGCGCCGTCGGGGAGACCGTCGCGAAGCTCCACCGGCCCGACGCGGGGATCCTCGTCATCACGCACTACCAGCGGATCCTGAAGTACCTCAAACCGGACCGGGTGCACGTGATGGTGGACGGGATCATCCAGCTCTCGGGAGGGCGCGAGCTCGCCGAGGAGCTCGAGGCGAAAGGCTACGACTTCGTGCGCCCCGTTGTCCCCCAGGCCACAAACTAAGTGCTCTCGGACGCTTCCCCTCCGAGAGGGAGTACGATGGACGTCGCGAAGATCCGGGCGGACTTCCCGCTCCTCTCCCGCACATCGAACGGGCGGCCGCTCGTGTATCTCGATTCCGCGGCGACGAGCCAGAAGCCGCGTTCGGTGATCGCCGCCGAAGCGGAGTTCTACGAGCGGACGAACGCGAACGTCCACCGGGGCGTCTACGGTCTCAGCGTCGAGGCGACCGACGCCTTCGAGGGAGCGCGCGAACGCGTCGCTCGCTTCTTGAGAGCGCGCGCGGCCTCCGAGGTCGTCTTCCTTCGTGGCACGACCGAGGCGATCAATCTTCTCGCGACGAGCCTCGGGCGCTCGACCCTGAAGAAGGGCGACCGCGTCGTGACGACGGTCATGGAGCACCATTCGAACATCGTTCCGTGGCATTTCCTGCGGGAATACGGCGGCATCGAACTCGAGTTCGTCGACGTCGACGAAGAGGGTCGGCTGCGCCTCGACGAGCTCGACCGCTACCTCGACCGCCGCACGAAGGTCGTCACGCTGACCCATGTCTCGAACGTCCTCGGCACTACGAACCCCGTGCGGGAGATCGCCGACCGTGCGCACTCGGTCGGGGCCCTCGTCGTCGTGGACGCGGCCCAGTCCGCGCCCCATCTCCCGATCGACGTCGGGAAGCTCGGGGCCGACTTTCTGGCCTTCTCGGGCCACAAGACGCTCGGTCCGATGGGAATCGGTGCCCTGTGGGGCCGGGGCGACCTGCTCGAATCGCTCCCGCCGGGGATGGGCGGAGGGGAGATGATCCGCGAGGTCCACCGGGACCGCGTGAGCTATCGCGAGTCGCCCGCGAAGTTCGAGGCCGGCACGCCGAACGCCGCCGGAGCGGTGGGCCTCGCCGCGGCCCTCTCCTACCTCGAGGGGATCGGCTGGGAGGAGCTCGCGGCGCACGAGCATCGGCTCCAGGCGACGGCGCTCCGACTCGCCGATGAGCGGCTCGGCGACGCGGTCACGATCTTCGGTCCGAGGGACCCCCGGCAGCGCGAGGCGGTGGTCTCCTTCCGTTTGCGAGGCGTCCATCCGCACGACGTGGCAAGCCTCCTCGATGCCCGCGGCGTTTGCGTGCGCGCCGGCCACCATTGCGCGCAGCTCCTCATGGACCGCCTCGGGGTCCCGGCCCTCACTCGGGCGAGCCCCTACCTCTACAACACCGAGGCGGAGCTCGTAGAGCTGTTCGAGGGCCTCGCGGAGGCGGTGCGCCTCTTTGCCCGGCCCGAGCCGATTCCGCCCGCGCGGGCGTGAATCGAGCCCGGCCGGTCTCTCTCGCTGGCGTCCCGCAGCACGTGTAGCGCGGGGGCCGACAGCCCGGCCGCGCACCCCCCCGACCTCCGATACACCTCAAGCTGTCGCGGAGCCTACGACCTCTAATTTAAATACACTGGGGTGATGGAATTGGTCGAGGTCACCATGGCGCAGGCGAACGAGATCACGCCCCTCGATTACACCCGGTACGACTTCAAGAACCCGGAAACCTACCGCCTGCGGATCCCGAAGGGGCTTAGCCGCTCGGTCGTCGAGCAGATCTCGAAGTTCAAGGACGAGCCGTCCTGGATGCTCGAGTACCGACTGCGCGCCTACGACCATTTCGTGGAGCGTCCGATGCCGGACTGGGGCCCGAGCCTCGCCGAGATCGACTTCGACTCCTACACCTACTACGCGAACCCCATGCTGGAAGGCGAGACGAAGCGCAAGTGGGAGGACCTCCCCGCCGACATCAAGAATACGTTTGAAAAGCTCGGCATCCCGAAAGCAGAGCGAGAGTACTTCGGCGGGGTGGGCGCCCAGTACGACAGCGGGACCGTCTACCACAAGATCCGCGAGGACCTCTCTGCGAAGGGCGTCCTCTTCTGCGACACCGACACCGCCGTGAAGGAGCACCCCGAGATCGTACGCAAGTACTTCGGTCGGATCGTGCCCTACAACGACAACAAGTTCTCCGCGCTCAACAGCGCCGTCTGGTCCGGCGGGAGTTTCGTCTACATTCCGCCCGGGGTCGATGCCGGGATTCCGCTCCAGGCGTACTTCCGGATCAACGCCAAGAACGTCGGCCAGTTCGAGCGCACGCTCATCATTGCCGATAAGGGCGCGAAGGTGCACTACATCGAAGGGTGCCTCCCTCTCGGGGAGGAGGTGTTGGTCGGGGACCAGTTGACCCCGATCGAGGCCATCGAGACCGGCCAGCCCGTGCTCAACAGCGACGGGCTCGAGACGACCGTCGAGAAGACGATGGTCCGGCCGTTCGATGGAGAGCTCGTGCACATCACTCCGGTCTCTGTCGGGAATGCGTTCGAATTGACCCCAGAGCACCCGGTGTACTGCATTCCTCGCCGGAAGGTGGTCGCGGGGCACCGGACCCACCGACAGTGGTCCGACGTGGACCCGGAGAAGCTGCTGAAGGCCTCCCCGGAGTTCATCCCGGCCGGCGACCTCGAGCCCGGCGACTTCGTCCACTACCCCATCAACCGAACGGAGCGGGACGAGCCCGGCTTCGGAACCGCCGCGCTCACGCTCCTGGGGTACTACCTCTCGGAGGGATGCGTACAGAAGATCAACGGGTGCGAAGCTGTGACGTTTACCTTCCACATCGAGGAGACCCGGTTCGTCGCGGAGCTCAGTGCCGCCATTCAAGAGCTCACCGGGAAGACCCCGTGGGCGGCCCAGCAACCGGAGAAGCACGCTGTCTCCGTCGGGGTATACTCGAAGGAGCTCTACGGGTTCTGCCTACAGCACGCGGGGAAGCTCGCGGGGCAGAAGCAGCTGAGCAAGGTCGTGATGGAGTTGCCGCCGGAAAAGCAGCGGATTCTCCTGGCGACCTACTACAACGGTGACGGCAACTTCTACGACCGAAACGGTGGAACCGTGCACCGCGTCATGACGGTGTCGCGCCAGCTGGCGTTCCAGGTCCAGGAGCTCCAGGCACGGCAAGGCGTCTTCGCGACGATCAATGTCCGGGAACCGTTCGACGAGACGATGCCGGACGGGCGGACGATCTCTCACCGGCGAATGTACACGGTCTATCACCAGGTGGGAAAGCACGCCGAGGCGGTACGCCGCGCGGGGGATGCCTTCCTGGTCCCGATCCGGCAGATCTCGCGGAGCCCGTACCACGGCAACGTCTACAACTTCCATGTCGCGGGCGATAACAACACCTACCTCGTGAAAGGATTCTCGGTGCACAACTGCACGGCGCCGATCTACTCCACCGACTCGCTCCACGCGGCCGTGGTAGAGGTGGTCGGAGAGCCGTTCTCCAAGGTCCGGTATACGACGGTCCAGAACTGGTCCAAGAACGTGTACAACCTCGTGACGAAGCGCGCCGTCGCCTACGAGGGCGCGCTGGTCGAATGGGTCGACGGGAACATGGGCTCCAAGATCACGATGAAGTACCCGTCGGTCTACCTGAAGGGCCGCGGCGCGCGCGCCGATATCCTCTCGGTCGCGTTCGCGAGCCAGGGGCAGATCATCGACTCGGGCGCGAAGGCGGTCCATTCCGCGCCGGACACCTCGAGCAAGATCGTCGCGAAGTCGATCGCGATCCGGGGCGGCCAAACGAGCTATCGCGGGCTCCTCCACGTCGCGCCCGGCGCGACCGGCGTGAAGGCCGCGGTGCGCTGCGATGCGCTCCTTCCGGACGAATCCGGCCGCTCCGACACGTATCCGTACAACGAGATCCACGAAGAGGACGCGACGATCACCCACGAGGCGGTGGTCGGCAAGATCGGGGAGGAGCAGATCTTCTACCTGATGAGCCGCGGCCTCACGGAGTCGGACGCGATCCACCTGATCCTGATGGGGTTCCTTGCGGAGTTCGCAAAGGAGCTTCCCGTCGACTACGCCCTCGAGCTGAACCGGCTGATCCAGCTCGAGATGGCCGGCGCGGTCGGATAGGTCCGACCCCGGCCGCCGCTCGGGGCGGTCCCTCCACCTGTCAGGGGGGTGAAGACTTCCGGGCGGCGGGAACGCGTGGGACATCGCTGTGCGACTTCACGAGGTCGATCACCGCGAGGAGCGAGGCATAGGCGAGATTGACCTTCGCCGCGAGGCCCGTCGCGTCGCGGGGGCCCTCGGCGTCGATCGCCTCGAGCGTGGAGAGGAGGAGCGATTCGGCGGTCTCGAGGCTCGCCGGGTCGAGCGCCCGCCCGCGCGGGTGCCGGAAGAGGTCGCGTGACTCGTCCAGGTCGCTCCGTAGCGAGCGGAGGAGCTCCTCGAGAGCCGCGACCGAGTGCCGCTCGGGTTCCAGGATGAGCGGCATCGGGCGCCGGGTCCTTCCCTTTCGCGCCTAGCGCAGCTTCGCGTCGAACCGCCACTCGGGCGCGGCGTCCGTGCCCGAGACCGTCAGGCTCGGCAGCAGGGGATACTCGCCGGCCCGCCAGACAACGTCCTTGCCTTCCCAGCGGCGGCTCAACGTCGGGTACAGGATCTCCCGCAGGCCCGCGATCGGGGCGCGTTCGTGCACGTAGGCGAGGAACCCTTCGCCGATCATTCGGATCGCTTCGTCCCGGCCGAGGCCGCGGGACTCGAGATAGAAGACCTTCTCCGGGTCGACCGGCGCCACCGACGTCGAGTGGGTGGCCTTGACGTCCCGACAGAGGATCTCGAGGATCGGGATCGTGTCCGAGCGCGCGCCGCGCGACAGCAGCATCGCGTGCTCGGAGACGTAGGCGATCGTCTTGCGCGCGTTCGCTTCGATGCGCACGAGCCCGCGGCTCATGCCCCGAGCTTCGTCCGTGAATACGCCCCGCGTGATCGACTGCGCATGGGTGTCGGTCCCGACGTGCGTGACGTCCACCGAGCTGTCGTAGGACTGGTTCTTCGACCCATAGAAGGTCTGGAGATCGTCCGAGGCCGACCCCTGGCCGGTGAGCATCGTCTGGTTGCGCACCTTCGTGCGGAATCCGCCGAGGCCGTTCCAGAGCCACGCGATCCGGGCCCCGGTACCCGTCGTGACCGACCGGCGGTAGACCGAGACCGTGCGCAGGTCGGGCGCGTGGACCGTTAGAAATACGACCTTCGCCCGGTCGGCGAGGTCGAGGTCGGTCGTCGACGCATACAGCCGCTGGCCCTCGAAGCTCGCTGCGGTCGAGTACGTCTCCTCCGTGATCAGCAGCTGGGCGTCCGACCCGGCCCGGACGGAGCGCCGGACGGAGAGGGCCTCGTGGGGTCGCGAGAGGATCGCGAGCTCCTGGACCCGCACCGGGTCGCGAAAGCCGTCGGGGATCTCGAGGCGGTACCCGCGGTTCAGCAACGTCGTCGCAAGCGCGGAGAGGCGGTCCGGGATGGATTCGACGCCGCGAAGGAACGCCGGGAGCTCGCCGTTCCCGCGCCGCCAGAGCTCGGGCAAGGTGGTGACCTTGATCCCCTGGGCGGCGAGCGCCGGCGGCAGGTCGAGCCGGGTCCCCGACACGTCCTGGACCAAGTGCACGGCCCCTTCGAGCAGCGGAGGAAGCTCGACCGGCGGTCCCCGCAGCTCGGGTTCGATGCCCGTAAGGTCGACCCCCGCGAAGTAGCCGTAGCCCCGGTAGAGCGGGTTCGGCTCGAGCGGGAGCTCCCGGAACCGCTCGAACGACTCGGCGCGGGCCTTCCGGTAGACCTCGGGGTCGGCGAGCGCACCCGAGAGGGCGTGGACCTGCTCCGCCGAAAGCCATTCCGAGTAACGGGGGGCCGTCAGGGCCATTGGATTTACACACGCGGGGGTGTTTATAAGATGAGCGGGGTGAGAGGCGCTCGGGCGGTCCGCGGGCGACGGTCGACGCACGGCAACGGCTTCGATTTATATCGAAGGCCCGTGGTGGAATGCGAGGCGGTTCCGATGGCCTACGACATGTACCAGCATGTCGGTTCTCGCCGGAGAATCCCTGTTCCCGAGCCATCTACGCGACCTCCGCCATAACGCGGTCGAACGCGGCGATCCCATCCGTCATGTCGTCGAGGTTGAGTCCCAGATACCGGATGGTCGTGTCGATGCTGGCGTGCCCGTAGATTTTCTGTATGGTCGTCAGGGGCACCTTCGCGTCCTTGAAGGCCACGCGGCCGAACGACCGCCGTAGGTCGTGGGTAGAAGCCACCAGGCCCGCCCTCCGTGCTGCGGTCCTCACGTCCAATTGGAGCGTGACGAGCGCCCACGGTAGTATGCGGTCCTCGGGTCTCTTCCCCTCGACAAACGGTAGGAGCTCGGTCCACGCGATCTTCGAAAGCGGGACCGTCCGCCACTTCCCTCCGGACCGGCCCTTCCCCCAAACCCGGAGCGTCGGGTGGGCTAGGTCCATATCTACATCCCGGTATCGGAGTCGCCATACCTCGATACTCCGAAGCCCGCACGTACCGAGGAGAGCACAGACCGGGCGTTCCCTCCCGACCGCTGCGCGGAGTAGGTCGCCCAAGTGCTGGGCCGACAGCCACCGAGGATGAATCGGGTCCCCGGTTGGACACAGCCACAACGTATCGTCCTTGGCGATCTTGTTTCCATCCCACGCCAAGAAGTCCCGGAAGCCCCATAGGAGCCCCCGGAGACTCGGCGGCGTGTAGGTCTCTACTCCGAATCGCTTGACGGCCAGCACTTGCTCCTCGGTGACTTCCGAGGGGCCGTGGGGAAGTGGGGAGATGGACGACCGAGTAAAGATCGCGGGCTTCCTTCCATCTACTGCGAGGTTTCGTAGCAGGTTGTAGGTGGTCCGCTTCCATCGGTCGCTGGCTCCTCGCTTCGACTGCGTGTACTCTCTTGCTCTCTTGGACCACCACTCCTCTTGCGAGGTCAAAGTGGTCTCCCTTGTCGAAGAATCTGTTAGCGTATCGAGGTGGAAAATCGCTCTCTAATCCATGCCTCCCTCTCCCGGCCGGGGTTGGCAGGTGTAGGTCGGCCCGAAGGCCGCCCCCCGGCACTGATGGGAGAAACTTCAACGAGAAGGGCGCAGGGGACGACCGAGGGTCTACGCTCGGTCGGAGCCCCCGCTCCGATCTTTGTCAAGACGAAGCGAATCTAAACTCTTGCCGCATCCGTGTAGACCTCCGGACCTTCGATGGATGACAGGAACCTTCGTATAAAGTTCCTCGGTTCGACGTTTCAAAGGGCATTGGACTCTGCCTCTTCATTTCAGAAATCCGAAACTCCGTCTCCGATCTCGGTCGTTCCGGCCAATGGCTCGGCGGAGTCTCCCGTTCCACCCCAGGGAGGAAAGAGACTCCGGCGAGACGTAGGCGGGAGCCGCGGGAGGAACCTCCAAAACGGTCTTGCGGTGGTGGCCCCCGACAACACCCCAGTGGTCGAATAGACCCGGCTTCGGAACCGGCTTCGGCTCCGCCTGGGCTTGGGCCTGGGATTGAATGCGGTCGACTAGGTCCCAAGTGGTCCCACCGCTCACTCGACCCCTTGGGTAGTCTGGCGAATGAACTATCAGCTCGGGCGAAGAAGCGGGTTTCTCTACGCGTACGTCACGCGCGCGCGTACCATGCGCGGGTGAGGGACCCTTACACCAAGACCGGTGATAGTCGAGACCACCTGCTCCTTTGAACGAACGGCCACAAGATTCACACTCGACCGTCATTCGTTCCCTCGTTTCAGTTCATCCAGTATGGCCTGGAGCAACGCGATCTTCCGCTCTTCCCGCTCGACGTCCTGAGCATGGACGGCCTCCATGCGGGCGGCCAGCTCCTCCAAGTTGGGAAAGAGCGGCATCAGTCCCCCGGGCTGTCAGGTGTCACAACACTATTCTTAGACAAACCCGCAGACTTACGGCGGCCTTTTGGAGCAGCCCAGATTTTAATCCAGCCCCCATTGTAAGAGACCTTTAGGCGGTGCCTACAGTTAGGGCAGCTAGCGTCAGGAAGATGAATCACCCATCGTGACGGAGGTCGCCCCATCTATCCTCTCGCTCGGCCTTTGACCTTCAGTTTACCGTATTCTACAGACCCGCTGCCGGAGGGAGCGAAACGACCGACGGTTCTTGGTAACTCAGCTATCCAACTAGCCCCCTTACCAGGCCGCCGGGCTTTCTTCCGACCAGTCATCAGACACCCACCAGCTTGGCCTTGAGTGCTGCCACCTCGCGGCGTAGTTCGCTCAGGTCGTCTTGGTTGCGTTCCTCTACAGACTTAGGCGGCGCAGGTCGTGGGATGAAAGTGATTGTGCCGTCGGAGAAATGGGTATGCCCAATCCAGGAATTCCATTGATTGTCGGGAGTCCCAGGTAGGCCTAGAAGCCGGTGAACCTCGGCGTGACGTGGACCGAGGTTGACGTTGTTTCGTTGTGTTGACCCCTGAGGTCCGCCGGCAGTTACGATCTGACGATGAAAATTCCGATGCTCTCCCTCGATTCGGTGAAAGTCGGCGATCCGTCGATTGAGTCGTTCAACGTGCCCGGCATCGACTCCTTCGTCCGATGTAAAGTGAGCTTTGGAAAGGTTCTCAAGAAGCCCATTGTAGAGTCTCGGGTCGGCCTTGATGCTAGGATGAACCGGGACGGTTACCAGGGAAGGGTCGGACTTGAGTCGTTCTAGCTCGGCGGCGACTCCCAGCTCCCATCTCGATAGGGCGATCTGTTCCCGGGCGGTCGCTTGTGGCTCCGCCGATTCAGGCCAGTACCGACCTTGAGGGAGATTGTCGATTATGTCCAAGATACCGTGCTGCTCTCGCCGGTGTCGGAGTAGTGCGTCGCTTCGGCTCAGGTCTTTTCCGCATATGAGGCACCCGGTGTCTGCCATCATACACCCTATAACACAGAGTTACATAAGTATTCTGTTTACTCTAAGGATTCTGTTACGAGCCCTTCTAAACCATATCAATACCTAACCTACGATGGGGCTTGTCCTTCGGTCCAAGTTATTTGACCGGCGATAGCCTCCCCCCTCTTGGTCCCCTCCTGGGGACCTCGGAAACTGCGGCGGAAGGCTCCTTGACCGTCCCGATTGTCCGCATGTATCCCTCACTGAAGAGGCCCGGTGCGGACTGCTTACCGCTCCCGTTCGCCCCATGCGGATCGATACTCACCGGGCACCTACAGCGGGCCACCCGGCTTTCGCCGAAGGGGTTGATGCTGCTACTTTACCAAAATCGTGGAATGTCTCCTAGGTCCATTGGTGGGACTGGGTCGGTACAGTCGAGACATGGGACCCCTTCCCAGGGGCCCGGCGCATCAAGGTTGAAGAAGTGGAAACGGTGAGTATGCGGCGATCTGGGACGGCTAGGGTTGTCGTCTGTTACCGTGGGTGGGCGAGAGGAGGCGGTACGGGCTATGGTTCGGATTTCAAGGTCGGAAAGAGAAGGCACGCACCGATCCCGGTTTACCTCCGAAAGTATCGATACTATGCGTTCTTCATCCGTCCCCCGGTATCGGAGTTTCCCGGCGAAGGAGACTAACGTGTTATGGCGGCCGCCCTCCCGGATTGGCCCGGGCGGAAGGTAGCGGTCCAACCAGGACCAACCGGTCACGGCTTGCCTCCGTGGGCTTTTCTAACGTGCCAGTCCAAATTGCGGGCAAAGAACGGCTTAGCACACCGGGGGCATACCCGGATCCCGCGTTCCCGGAAGGCCAGGGGGCGGGGTAAGACGGTCATAGGGCCCCCCCTGCTCCGGACCCTTGTGGCTTTCGTGAGAATCGTTCCCTAGCCGCCTTGGCGCGCGGGGTCAGGACCGATTCATCGGGGCAGTAGGCTCCGCAAATCTGGCACCAGTACGTCCGAGGGTGGTCTCGGAACCGGGAGTCCGCCCGATCGTACCAGTGGGTTTTGACCCGGTGACCGCAAGTTCCGCACCGATAGCCCTCGTTCCCACGCTGGGGAGTCGGCCAGGAGGGAGGCGGGGGACCGCTCATGGGCACGGTCCTCCGAGGGTGTGTTCCATCCCGCAGATGAAACAAAGAACGGGACCCGGTTCCCCGGGCCCCGCCGAAAGGGTTGGTAACTTAGTGGTCCACGAGGTAAGCTCCGAGAGTGCGCTTATGAGGTCGGTTTGACTTGGGTAACAGTGATTCCCTGACGATGTACGACATGTACCAGGAGGTCATCCTCCAGCATTACCGGACCCCGAAGAACTTCGGCCCCCTCGAGGGCGCGAATCGGGTCGGGGAAGAGTCGAATCCGCTCTGCGGTGACCACATCACGATGCGCCTCAAGGTCGATGACGCGGCGCAGAGGATCGACGAGGTCCGGTTCGAGGGGGACGGTTGCGCGATCAGCGTGGCCAGCAGCTCCCTGCTGACCGAGAAGCTCCGCGGGCTCTCGCTCGAAGAGGCGGGTCGCCTCGACCGGGATTCGGTCTTCCAGATGCTCGGGATCCCGCTCTCGCCCGCTCGGATCAAGTGCGCCCTCACCGGGTTCGTGGCCTTCGGTCGAGCGCTTCACGCCGGGCCGCCGATCGCCACGGAATGAACGCCGCCTCGCGCGCACCGGAGCCTGAACGCGATGTCGGTCGTGGTCGACCCGGACCTCTGCGTGCTGTGCGGGCTCTGCACGGGAGTCTGTCCGCCGAACGCGATGGAGCTCACCGCGACACGACTCCTCGTCCTTTCGAACTGCACCGAATGCGGCTGGTGCGTCCCGTACTGCCCGGTCGGCGCGATCTCGGGCGGCCGGCCGCTCCCTCGACGGGGACACCGAACCGACGCCTGAGCTCGTCGGCCGGGCCCGCTGCCCGACTCCCCGCGGGACGCTCGCTCGCCGCCGGTCAGTGCGACTCGCTTCGCCCGTGGAGCGGGCAGGCCCGCTTCAGCCGGCAAAGGCGGCACTTCTCGCGTGGAACTGGCGGGATCGGTTTCCGGAGCCGTCCGTACTTGCGCCGCGGCATCCCTGCGAGGGGGGCGGCAGGTCCCCGAGGCTCTTCAGAGTGACGCGCCGGGGCCGCAGCCGGCGACCACCCGGTCGGCTTTTGAGGATGCGCGCTCCCCGCCTCCCGTGCCTCTCCTCACGGGAAAGGCGACCCCCGAAGGGACGACCCGGTTCCGGGACCGGGCCGTGCGGGACCGTCGTCTTCCGCTCGAGCACTTCCGGCCCGCGCCCGGGAAGCTCTGGGTCTCCTCGCTCGGCCTCGGCACATACATCGGACCGCCCGACGCGGTCACCGACCTCGCCGTCCAAGAGTCGGCGACGGTCTGCCTTACTTCGGGCCGTGTGAACGTGCTGGATACGGCCATCAATTACCGCTACCAGCGGGCCGAGCGCAGCCTCGGCCGCGGACTCGCTCAGCTGGTCGAACGCGGCGAGGTCGCGCGGGACGAGGTGTTCGTCGCGTCGAAGAACGGCTACCTCGCCCCGGACGCCGAGTCGAAGATCCCGCCCGAGCGATGGGTCGAGGAAGAACTCGTGCGTCCGGGCATTCTCGACCCCGCCGACATCGTCGACCATTGCCACGCGATGAGCCCCTCGTACCTCACCGACCAGTTCCGACGGTCCCTCGACAACCTCGGGCTCGCCAGCCTCGACCTCCTCTACCTGCACAACGGGCCGGACGCGCAGATCCCGGTCGTCGGTCGGGAGGCGTTCCTCGCCCGGCTCGAAGCGGCGTTCCGCGTCTTCGAGGGGTTCCGCACGCAGGACCGGCTCTCGTTCTATGGGCTCGCCACCTGGGACTGCTTGCGCGCGCGCCGCACCGACGCGGGGTACCTCTCGCTCGAGTCGGCGGTCCGCGTCGCGAGAAAGGTCGGAGGCGCCGACCACGGCTTCCGCTTCCTCCAGTTCCCGTTCAACCTCGTCATGCCCGAAGCGGCCACGCTGCGCAACCAGCCGGCGGGCGGAGAGGTCGTCGACCTCTTCTCCGCCGCCCGGAAGCTCGGTCTCGGATGCTTTACGAGCGTTCCCCTGTTCCAGGGCCAGCTCGCTCGCACCGGCCCAAAGCGCAACGGGCTCACCTCCGCCCAGACGGCGCTCCAGTTCGCCCGCTCGGCGCCGGGTACGCTCGGGCCGCTCATCGGTCAGAAGCGCTCCGAGCACCTCTCCGAGAACCTCGAGGTCGCCGCCCGGCTGCCATGGGGCGCGGAGCCGTTCGCGGGCCTTCTGGCCTAGCCATCGAGGGGCGGGGAGGCGCCCGACGCCCGGCGGCGCGCCGCCCGGACCGAGGCCGTGGGCGCTTCGGGCGGTGCCGGGGCATCGGGCGTTCCGCCGTCGCCCCCCCGCACGAGGGTCGAGCGACCGTCGCGCTTCTCGACACGGACGACCCGGTCGGCGATCCCGGCGAGCTCGGACTCGTGGGAGACGATCACCACCTGGGGAAGCGCAAGCTCGTCGAGCAGCTCGCCCATTCGGACGACCTGTTCCGGCGAGAACCCGTCGGTCGGTTCGTCGAGGAGGACCGTGTCGAGTCGAAGGCTCCCGAGGCTGCGCACGACCTGGGCGAGCGCGAGCCGGAACGCGAGCGCGAGGCTGGTGCGCTCCCCGCCGCTGAGCGCCTCGGCGGGGGTCCACTCTCCCTCGATCCAGACCACTGGCGAGAACGCGGTGTCGGTCCCCGCCACGAGCGCGGGGTCGTCGAGGAGGGCGGAGAAGTAGCGCGCGAGATTCCGGTCGAAGAGCCCTTGGGCGTGGGCGAGCAGCTTCTTCTCCATCGTGAGGAGCGCCGTGCGGAACGGGCCCGCGACCCACTCCGCCTTTTGCTCGAGGTCGTTCGATTCCTCGAGGAGGGTCGCCCGCTCGGCCCGGCCCCGCTCGGCCGCGCGGATCCGGCGGGCGGTCTCCTCGAGGCGGGCCTCGACCCGGGCCTCGACGACCTGCTCGGCCGAGAGCGCTTGGGAGGCGGCCGCGACGGCCCGTTCGGCCTCCTCGCGCTGCCGGTCTCGATCGTCCGCGCCGACGAGCGTCGTCCGGAGCGCGGAGAGGCGGTCCGCTCGGGCCACGGAGCGTTCGTGAGCGATCGCGAGCTCTCGGTCGAGTCGGCCCACCTCCGCCCGCAGGGCGTCCCGCGCGTTCGACGCGGCGCGCTCTCGCTCGGCGGCGAGGTTCGCCCGCTCCAGCTCGGCGCCGATGCGTCGGCACTCCTCCTCGCGCCGCTCAAGTTCCTCGCGCAGGTCCGTCTCCCCCCTTTCCGCCGACGCGAGCGCTTCGACCCGGGCGGCGGCCTCCGAGCGCGCGGCACGGGCACTCGCGAGCGTCTCGGTCGCGGAGCGCACCGCTTCCTCAGCGCGGGTGCGCGCGGCCGCGGCAAGGCTGCGACGCTTCTCTAGCTCCTGCCATCGCTCGTGGGCCCGCTCGTAGCGCTCGCGGGCTCGTCGCTCCTCCTCGAGCCGTTCCCGGGCCGCGACCGTCGTCCCGTAGTTCACCTCGAGCTCGCGTACCGCCGACTCGGCCTCCGCTCGATGACCCTCAAAATCCTGGGAGCGGACCGGCTGGTGGCACCGGGGACAGACCCCGGCCGAGAGGAGCGATTCGACCTCGCCGAGCGCCGCGCGCCCGCGAGCGAGCGCGCCGAGCCGTTCGGACTCTGCCTCTCGCGCGGCGCCAAGCGCTCCGTCGATCTCCCCGAGCGACCGCGGCGTCGGTGCCGGGGGCTCGCGGGCCGGCCCCTCCTTCCCGACCAAGGCGAGGTCCCGGCGGAGGTCGTCCCGTTCCCGCTCGGCCGCACCGAGCGTGCGTTCCAGCTCGTTCGTCCGGCGGCCGGCAGCGGCGAGTTCGGCCCGGGCCTGGGTGAGCGATCGCAGGACCGCAGCCTGCCGGTCGATCGCGGCGCGCGTCGCCGCGCGCGCCGTCTCGGCCGCAGAGAGGCGTTCGCGCCGGGGTTCCCGTTCGAGCGCTTCCGCGCCCGCTTCCTTCGCCTCGCGCTCCCGACGGGCCGCCTCCTCGATCCGCTCGGCGCGCCCGCGGGCGCCGTCGGCGAGGAGACGGGCGTCCGAAGTCTGCTCGCGTTCGAGGCTCGCGAGCTCGCGACGGTCCGCCTCGGTCTGCCGAACGAGGGCGTCGGCGCGAGCGAGCGTTGCCTGCGCCGTCGCGACCGCGGTCGTCCGTTCGGCGATCGACCGTTCGAGGGATCGCCGCTCGATCCCGAGCCGATCGGCCTCGAGGGTCGCCTCGCTATGCTCGAGGTCGAAGTGGCGTAGGCGCTCGGCTTCCGCCCGACGACCCGCCATGCGGTGACGCAGGTCGGTCGCGAGCTCCTGCGCGTTGTCCGACGCGATCCGGTACCGCTCGACCCCGAGGGCCTTGCGCACCGTCTCGAGCCGGTCCTGGGGGCGTGCGCCGAGAATGTCCCGCATCCGCTCCTGGGGGACGTACACGGCCCAGCGCCAGAGGTCCGAGTGGGCCTGCGGATTCGGATTGTCCGGAAAACCGAGGAGCTCGATGACGCGCTGCCGCAGCTCGGTCGCCGAGTAGGTCGTCTCCGCGCCGTCGACCCGGAACGAGATCTTCTCCGGCTCGAACGTCGGCTTGCCCTTGCGACGCACGCGGCGGAAGCGTCGAAAGATCCGGTAGCGGTGCTCGGCGTCCTCGAACTCGACGTCGACCTCCGCGTGCGACGCGCCGTGGCGCACGAGGTAGGCGGCGTCGACCTCGGCGACGCCGAAGAGCGCCATCTCGATCGCGTAGAGGAGGCTGGTCTTCCCGGCGCCGACATCCCCCGAGAGGAGGGTCGCTCCTGCCGGGAAATCGACCGCGCCGGACTCGTAGCTGCGGATGTTCCGCACCCGCAGTCGCCGCAGCTGCACGGACTCCGCGCTCCTACGCCCCACCCTCGTCGCGGACGCCGAGCAGGTGGCGTGCGCTCGAGAGCCGAGCGTTCGTGTAGTCCTGGCGGGACTCTCCGTCCCCCTTCGGGAGCCCGAGCTCCCGCAGGAGCTCCCGTACGCGGCGTTCCCCTTCCGGCCCTTCGAGCCAGGAGGCGCCCGGACGCGACGCGGTGAGGAGTTCGCGCAGTCCGGTACCTTCGACGTCGCTCTCGGTGGTCGCGAGGGTTCCGTCCGGGCTCGCCGGGAGGAGGTCCCGCACGTCCCAGTGCACGCTGCCAGCCGCCTTGCCCGCCGTTCGGCCCAGGTCGGCGAGGGCGAGGCTCGCGACGCTCCCGTCGGAGAGCGTCCCGTGGACGCGAGGAAAGACGAGCGTGCCGGGCCTCGCCTCGCCCTCCACCCGTTCGCGGAGCTCCGCGCGCGCCTCCTCCACGCTCTTTCCCGACACGTCCACGTCCACGAGCCGCACGAGGTCGCGCGGAGCCGTGTCGACGAACTCCACGGTCGGGGTCCCGTTCGCGACCGTCACGATGGCGATTCCCTGGTGGGTGCGCCCGGCCAGACCGTTCTCGAGGTCGGTCCGGCTCGTGCCGAAGACCGGGCCCGGATTGACGAGGAGTCCCCCTCCCGGGCCCGTCCCTTCGTACGTGAAGTGGATGTGCCCCCCGGCGTAGTAGTCACAACCGGTCGGCAGATCCTCGACCCGGATCCCGTGAATGTGCTCGCGGAGCGAAGGGGGGAGGTAGTCCTCGACCGCTGCGTGGAACTGGAAGACCTTGAATCCCGGCTCCGCCCGAAACGCCTCGGAATCGACCGCACGGAAATACTCTCGGTCGAGGCCGTGGGAGCGGCCCGAGATGCCCGCGATGCGCGCCCCGGTCGGCTCGTCCACGAGGTACGGCAGACTCCATCGGGTCCCTTCGGTGCGCACCGCCTCGGGAGCCACCCGGAGGAAGACGCCGGTCTCCGCGAGCACGTCGAGCCAACTCGTTCGGTGGGCGACGTAGTCGTGGGAGCCGTAGATGACGTAGATGCGGCGACCGTCGTCGACCAGCCGGCGGAGCGCGGCGGCCACCGGGGCCACCTCGCCCGGGTCCGGTACCGGCGTGTGAAAGAGGTCGCCCGAGATCAGGAGGAACTCCGCGTCCCGGGCCTCGGCGACCTCGAGCGCGCGGAGCAGGCTCTGGCGCAGAGCCGCCCGCACCGAAGGGTCTCGCGGCCAGGCGCCTACATGCGCGTCCGCGAGATGGGCAAAGACGAACCGGTCGCGTGCCATCCGGTCTCCCTAGGGGGACTTCGCGGCCGATGGAACGGTCCGCCCCGATCCGGGCGCCGGCGACGAGGCGAGATCCTGCATGCGCTTCCCCATCGCCGCGATGAGGCCCGCGCCGGCCCCCATCGCGAGGATCCCGAGGAGCAGGAAATCGTCTCCGCCCCCGACCGGCGCGGGCGCCGTCCGCGGAGGAGCGGCCGGCGCGGCCAGGCTCGGGGGGGCGGGCGGGGTGCGCAGAAGGGCCGTTCGCGCCGCCTCGCTCGCGCGCAGCATCCCCTCCATGAGCGCGAACAGCTCCGTCGCTTCTTCCATGGTCATCTGCCGGCTCCGCAATCGGCCGATGAGGAAGACGTAGCGCTGATTGCGCTGGGCGACCGACGCCGGCGCACCGGCATTCGCGGGCTCGGAGATCACGACGCTCGACCCCAAGCCACCGCGGCTCTTGAAGGGTTGCGGCGGCACCGACCGCTCGGCCGGGTCGTTATAGCGTTCGCCCCCATCTCGGGACGATGCCGGACCCCGAGGCCCCTGCCGCGAACGAGCACGACCGCCACCTCCACGTCCGCCTGGCGGACGAACGCAGCTCGATCTACGACCTGATCACGGAGTATCTTCAAGCCTCGGGGAAAGCACCGGACTGGTACTGGCGTACGGCGGGTCGGCTCGAAGGCAACGAGGCCGACAACTTCGAGGAGATCCTCGCGAGCGCCTTCGAGGCCGGCGCGTTCATCGCCCACGACCACCCCGAGGACGTCGAGTTCAAGTGGGTCTCCGAGGAAGAGTGCGAGCGCGAGCGGCGGCGGGAGGAGCGCAGCGACCAGGGCGACGCTTCGAAGAAGGAGCGGAGCAGCCTGAGCCACTACGCCTGATCGTCGACCCGATCTAACGGAGCCGTCCGACGCGCCAGCCCAAGCTCTCGCCCCCGTCGACGACGAGGGTCTCCCCCGTGATGAACCGGGCGCCGTCCGACGCGAGGAAGATCACGGCGGCGGCGACGTCTTCGGGCTCGCCCCATCGGCCCCGGGGCGTGCTCCGCTCGATCGCGGTCCGGGAGCGCGGGTCGTCGTACAGCTCCCGGGTCATCCCGGTCCGGACCCAGCCCGGGGCGACCGCGTTCACTCGAACCTGAGGAGCGAGGGCGAGGGCCAGGCTGCGGGCGAGCGAGATCACTCCTGCCTTCGCGGCCGCGTACGGCAGCTCCTCGGGATAGGCGGAGAACCCTGCGATGGAGGCGACGAGGACGACCGATCCTCCCGAGACCCTGAGATGCGGCGTGGCCGCGCGGACCGTGGCGTAGGGCCCGACGAGCAGGGTCGAGAGCAGGTGCGTCCAGGTCTCGGGAGCGACCTCCTCCCAGCCCGTGTCGGGAGCGATCCCGGCGTTGGGGACTACGACATCGAGGCGTCCGAGCTCGCTCGCGGCCTCCTCGACGAACCGTGCCGCATCGGTCGCGTCGGCCGCGTCGCTGGCCCGATAGAAGACCCGTCGGCCGAGCCCGCGGATCGCCGAGGCGGTCTCGTCGGCCGCCGCCGGCTCGCGTCGGTAGCTGAACGCCACGTCGGCCCCGTTTCGGGCGAACGCGAGCGCGACGGCCCGCCCGATCCCTCTCGAGCCACCGGTCACGAGAGCGACGCGCGGCGGGGGCGTCGTAGGGGCGCTCATCGAAGGGCGATCCCTCCGTCGATCCCCAGAATCGTTCCGGTCACCCAGTCCGCCTCCCGGCTCAGGAGGAAGCGAACGGACGGCGCGACCTCCTCCGGGTCTCCCCAGCGTTTCAGCGGGGTCGACCGGGCGACCAGCGCGTGGAAGGCGGGGTCTTCGTGCCCGGTCCGGTTGATGTCGGTGCGAATAAACCCCGGGGCGACCGAGTTCACTCGGATGCGAGGCGCGAGTTCGAGCGCGAGGGCGCGGGTCATCTGCTCGATCGCGGCCTTCGCCATCTGGTAGGGGGCGCCGCCGACCGCGGCGTGGGAGCCCAAGACCGAGGAGACCGTGACGACCGCGGCCCGGTCGGACCGGTCGAGGAATGGCCGCGCCGCCTGGACCGTACGGAACGTCCCTTCGACATCGGTGCGGAACATCTCCTCCCAGTCCTCGGCACCGACCTCCTCGAGCGCGGGTCCGTGATAGATCCCGGCCGACGTAACGACTCCATCGAGGCGTCCCTTCCATTCGCCCGCAGCGCGGACCATCGCCGCGGCTTCGGCCCGGTTCGCGACGTTCGCGGAAAACGAGCGGGCCTCCGACCCCTGCTCGACGATACGGCGGACGACCTCCGCGGCGTCCGCCGCCCGGCTGCGATAGTGGACCGCCACGGTCGCGCCCGCCGCTCCGAGCTCGAGAGCGATCGCCCGTCCGATGCCGCGCGAACCCCCGGTCACGAGGACGACGTGCCCGGCGAGATCCGACATGCGAGGGCCGAGAGGGAGCGGCCCCAGAAAAAACTCTGCCGTCGATTCCGGAATGGGTTCGCGACCCGAAAGTGGGTACGGAAGCGGTTCCGAGCGAGGGCACGGGGTCGTCCGCTGGGGATCGACCGGTGCGATACCTCACGGCTTCTTCTTCGACTTACACCCGCAGGTGTCGCACATCCTGGGCACCTCGTCTAGACCCAGGGCGGGGCCCCTTATCAACGTCGCGGGGTGCGCGCTCTCGCGCGCAGGGAGGCGCGGCGCACGAGCCTCCTCGGGGCCGAGGAACGTTCGCGGCCGCCCCTAGATCGGGATCACCGAGTGGGCCACGATGAGCGCGATGAACAGGATCGAGATCGTGTTGACGACCTTGATCAGCGGGTTGATCGCCGGTCCCGCGGTATCCTTCGTCGCATCGCCGACGGTGTCGCCGACGACCGCCGCCTTGTGGGCTTCGGAGCGCTTGCCCCCGTAGTGGCCGCTCTCGATGTACTTCTTGCCGTTGTCCCAGGCCGCTCCGCCGGTCGTCATCATCAGCGCGAGCGGGAATCCTGAGACGATCGTGCCGAGCAGGAGCCCGGCAAGCGCCACCGGCCCGAGGAGGAAGCCGACCGCGAGCGGGGTCGCGACCGCGATGATCGCCGGGACCGCGAGCTGCTGGAGGGCCGTGAGGGTCACGATGTCGACGCACTTGCCGTAGTCCGGCTTCCCCGTCCCCTCGAGGATCCCGGCGATCTCGTGGAACTGGCGGCGGATCTCGAAGACCATCTTTTCCGCCGCGATGCCGACCGCGCGCATCAGGAACGAGGTGAAGAAGAACGGAAGGACCGCGCCGATGACGAGCCCCGCGACCACGAGCGGCTCGGAGAGGGTGAGGAGGCCGGTGAACGTCCCCCAGGGCTGGCCCCACTGGGCCGCGGCCGCAAACGTGTACGCCGCGAAGAGCGCGAGCGCCGCGAGGACCGCCGAGCCGATCGCGTACCCCTTCGTGATCGCCTTGGTCGTGTTGCCGACGGCGTCGAGCGGGTCGGTGATCGCGCGCGCCTGCTCGGGCAGCTTCGCCATCTCGGCGATCCCCCCCGCGTTGTCGGTGATCGGCCCGAACGCGTCGATCGAGATGATCATCCCCGTGACCGAGAGCATGCTCGCGGCCGCGAGGCCGATCCCGTAGAGGCCGAGGTAGGGGTCCGGGTGCATCGAGTAGCCGGAGTACCAGCCGGCCGCCGCGTACGCGGCGAGCGTGCCCGAGATGATGACGAGGCCCGGGATCCAGGCGGACTCGAGCCCCACCGCGAGGCCGCTAATGACGGTCGGCCCCGCGCCCGCCTGAGCGGCCTCCGCGATCTTCTGCACGGGCCGGTACTTGGTCCCCGTGTAGTAGTCGGTCGACACGACAATCAGGATCATGACGATCAATCCGACCGCCGTGGCGACAAAGATCCCCAGGTTCCCGTTCATGAAGTAATAGTCGAGGAGGTAAAGGCCGACGAGACCGACCGCCGTCGTCGCGCCGAGGCCCTGGTAGAGGGCTCCCATGATCGATCCGCCCCGCCGCATCCGGACGAAGAGCGTCCCGACGATGGTCGCGACGATCGCCCACGCGCAGACGAGGAGCGGGAAGAGGATGGCGTTCGGGAAGAGCGTAAGGAGCGGAGTCGCCCCGGGAACGGCCCCGATCAGATAGGCGAGGAGCATCGCGGAGAGCGCGGTGACGACGTAGGTCTCGAACAGGTCGGCCGCCATGCCGGCACAGTCGCCGACGTTGTCCCCCACGTTGTCCGCGATGACCCCCGGGTTGCGCGGGTCGTCCTCGGGGATCCCGGCCTCGACCTTGCCGACCAGGTCGGTCCCGACGTCCGCCCCCTTGGTGTAGATGCCGCCGCCAACGCGGGCAAAGAGGCTCATGAGAGAGGCCCCGAAGAGGACCCCCACCATGCTGAGGACATTGCCGTTGAACGCCCAGTAGAATCCGACGAGTTCGATGAGCGCCAGGCTCGCGACCGACATCCCCGTGACGCTGCCCCCGCGGAAGGCGAAGCTCATCGTGGCCGCGAGGTTCCCACGCCGGGCGTGGGCCGCCGTCCGGACGTTCGCCCGGATGCTCACGAGCATCCCGACCGCCCCGGCGAGGGCGCTCCCGGCCACCCCGAAGAGGAAGCCGACCGAAAGCTTCCAGCCGTCGCCGGTGATCCCAAACGCGAACGCGATGACGACGGAGAGGACCACGGCGACCACGAAGACGACCGTGTACTCTCGGCGCAGGAAGGCGATCGCGCCTTCCCGGATCGCCCCTGCGATCTCCTTCATCCGCTCGTCCCCGTCGTCCTCGCGAAGGACGAGCGCGGTCTGGACCGCCGCGTAGACGAGGCCGATCGCTCCGGCAAGGAAGATCAGGATTTCGAGCTGTCCGGTGGTGAGTTCCATCGTGCGTTCCTCGAGGGTTAGGGCCGCTCAGGAGGGACCCCAATTAAACCTTGCCGGCCCGGGCGGGCCGCGTTCCGCGTTGGCAGTGCACCATCGGTTCTATACTCCCCCGAGTGCCAACCGCGCGCGTATGCAATCGATGCCAGAGCGGGACTCGGGAACCCGCCGGCAGCGCGTCTACTGCGCGATCTGCGAACGCCCCGTGGAGATGGCTCGGATGCGCGACCACCTGCGCTCCGAGCACCAGCTCGATTCGTCGTCCCTCGAGAAGCACTTCCTCGAGGCCCGCATCGAGGCGCGACGCGCCCGCCGGTCCCGGCTCTAGGGATCGTACTCGCGCCGGCGCACCCGGTCCCGCACGTACTCGACAAACTCCGGTCGGGACATCGGCCGGTTCGCCTTCTGGCCGCGGACCCGCAGGGCGACGCTCCCGTCGGCGATCTCGCGCTCCCCGAGGACGGCGATGTACGGGACGCGGTCCAGCTCGGCCGTCCGCACCCGCTTCGCGAGCGACTCCTCCGTCCCCCCGACCTCGACGCGTAGCCCGACGGCCCGCAGCTCGTCGGCGAGCCCGTTCGCCCCAGGGGCCTGATGCTCGGTGACCGGCAGGATCCTCGCCTGCACCGGGGCGAGCCAGGGGGGAAAGCGACCCGCGCAGTGCTCGATCACCACGCCGAGGAAGCGCTCCCACGTCCCGAGGATGGTGCGGTGGACCACCACCGGCGTGTGGAGCTGGCCGTCCGGCCCTTGGTACTCGAGCCGGAATCGCTGCGGGATCTGGTAGTCGAGCTGGATTGTTCCGGTCTGCCAGGGCCGGCCGAGCGAGTCGCGAATGTGGATGTCGATCTTCGGGCCGTAGAACGCGCCTTCCCCGGGAGAGACCCGGTACTCGATCCCGGACTCCTTGAGCAGCTTTTCGAGCGTGGCCTCGGCCCGGTCCCAGAGCGCCGCCTCCCCGAGGAACTTCGCCGGCCGAGTCGAGAGCTCGTAGGACCAGGTGAGCCGAAAGGTGGAGAACGCCTCGCGGATCCAGCGCAGCAGGACCCGGATCTCGGCTTCGACCTGTTCCTCCGTGCAGAAGATGTGCGCGTCGTCCTGGACGAGCTCCCGCACCCGGGTCAGGCCGTGCAGCGTGCCGCTCGCCTCGAGCCGATGGAGGGGGGCGAACTCCGCGAGGCGCAGGGGGAGCTCCCGGTAGCTGCGCGAGCGCGACCCGAACACGAGCATCGAGCCCGGGCAGTTCATCGGCTTCCAACCGAAGACCCGGTTCTCGACCGTCGACAGGAACATGTTCTCCCGGTAGTGCTCCCAATGGCCGCTCGTCTCGTAGACGGACTGGGCGAACAGGAGCGGGGTCCGGATCTCGGCGTAGCCCGCCTCCCTGAGGTGCTCCGTCACGAACTTCTCGAGCTCGCGGACCATGACCATCCCCTTCGGCAGCCAGATCGGGAATCCCGGCGCTTCGTCCAGGAACAGGAAGAGCTCCTGGCGCGAACCGATCGTGCGATGGTCGCGCGCCTCGGCTTCCGCGCGAAGCTTGAGGTACGCCTCGAGCTCCTTCGGGGTCGGAAAGCCCACTCCGCGCACCCGCTGCAGCGGGACCGAGCCGGGGGCGTCCGGAGTGATCGCCGAGAATCCGAGCACGTGGACCCCCGCGAGCCATCCGGTGTCGGGCACGTGGGGGCCCCGGCAGAGGTCGGTGAAAGCGCCGGTGTCGTAGACCGACACGGCTTCTCCCTCCGGGACCTCCGCGATGTACCTCAGCTTGTACGGATTGCGTGCGAAGAGCGTGCGAGCTTCATCCCTCGACACCTCGCGCCGACGGAACGCTTCGCGAGCCTGCACGGAGCGGTGCATCGCGGTTCGGATCGCGTCGAGGTCGCCGGGAGTGAGCGGCCGGACCTCGAAGTCGTAGTAGAATCCTTCGTCGGTCGGAGGGCCCACGGTCGGCCGGGCCTCGGGGATCGTCTCTACGAGGGCCTTCGCCAGGAGATGGGCCGCCGAGTGCTGGAGGATGTCGCGCCCGGCCCGGTCCGCGAACGAGAGCGGAGCGAGCTCCCCCCCTTCGAGGAGCGGGCTCGCGAGGTCCACGGGAAGACCCTTCCAGAGCGCGGCGAGGAAGGTGCCGGCTCGACCGGGGTCCCAGAGGGCAAGCGCCCCGCCGGCGGGCGTGCCGCGCGGTACGTCAACGCCCCGGCCGTCCGGGAATCGGATGTGGACGGGCTCCCCCTCGAGCATGACGCCTCAGCGAGAGGACTTAGTGGCTTACCAAAAAGGCTTCGTGCCCGTGGAGGGGGCGGATCTCCCTCGACCCTTCGGGCCATCCTACCGACATCCCGCCCTCGCCCTGCCGCTGCCATTCGCACGGCGGGTTGGGACATAACCTTATGAACCGTCGTCTCGAAACCGTGGCAGGTAGGCCCGAATGGGACCGCTCCTTCTTGTCGTCGGGTTGGTGTTGCTGCTGGTTCCCACCCTGCTGCTCGTCGTGGGCCTTGGACTGTTCGTGCGCCTCTGGCTCGCGGGGGGACTCCAGGACGGCTTGGCCTACGCCGTTTTCCTTCACGGCCGTCGGACGCGTCTCGCCGTGCTGTTCGTTATCGTGGCCATCACGTACGTCCTCGCGGGAGTCTTCGGCACTCTCGGAATGATGGGGTACTACTCTCCGTCGATCACCGATCTGGTGAGCACTCCGACGTTCCTGGGGGGATCGATCGCACTCCTCTTGCTCTTCTGGTTCGGCCTTCGGCCTCGACCCGCGACGGTGGCGGAGAGGGCCGTCCTCGACGGCGACGCGCCGCGAGTCTACGCGTTCGGAGCAGTCGACCGGTTCGAATCGAAACCGTAGGCTCCACCTACGTCTGGCCCCCGCTGACTCCGGCGTCTCGGTGTCCGGCCTCATGGCTCAGACCCACCGTTCTCACTCCCAACCCCTCCGGAGGCGGTGGCTCCCGGCGCCGGGAATGGTCGGGGAGGGCAGGGAAGGAATCCGCCGTGGGAGGCGAAGAGGCGGTCCCGGGAGCTTCGAACTGGCGTCTGACTTCGGCCGAACGAGCGCTGGAAAAGGCGGTCAGTCTCCGGGGGAACCTGCCCGGCGCAACGTGCCTCGCGGCCAGTTCCGAGCCCGCTGCATGGCCGGCACGACTTCCCTCGAAGCAGAGACCGAGTCGTTTCGGGAGAATGTAACGGGGGCGACGGCCAGGGATCGCGGTGCGCCCGAGCATCGGGTCGTCGTAACACACTAGGGCGAGCGCAGGTACCGAGGGGGGCGCGAACGATGGACCTTACCGCGCCACCCGGGAAAGCTCCGAAGTCCGCTACCCCTGCCCGACGCTAGGTGCGGAGGCGGACGAATCCGGAAACCGCTCGGAGGATTCCTGCAGATGAAGAGTACCTTCGCTCTGAGACTGCACGACGACAACCGCCCGATTCCGGAAGCGACCTAGTCCGAACGGCCGAGGTGAAACGCCGATGCTTCGAGCCGGTCGGGAGGCTCTCCCAGGGGATTCGCAGGACGCGTCTACCGAGGTGCGCTCAGCTCGCCCATCACTCATCATGATTCAGCTGGTTCTAGTCATCATCATCGCGCACAGCGTCGCGCCGCCGGCTCGGAGAAAGGCCGATGCGAGTCAACCCTCCCAATGATCGAGCAGATCGGTGAGATGGAAGATCCCACCGCGGGCGCCGGAATCCGTAAGACGGCCGGACTCTTCGACCGAGAAAGCGCCGTCGACCCAGGTGGGCCCATCGGCCGAGACCGAGCGCACGAGCGCCCAGTCGGGTTCCTTCTCGCGGGGGGAGAGGATCAGGTGGTCCGGTCCCATCGCGCGTACGGCGCGGGCGAGCGCGACCGGGTCCTGCGCATCCCAATCCGCGTGGGCCGGTGCGACGTGTGTGCCGTCGAGCTCGATCTCGAAGACGATCTCGGGACTCAGTTTCCAAGCCCGGGCGAGCTGCTTCGGCCCCTGGAGGTACGCGCTCGACAGCACAACGCGACGAGCGCCCGAGACCAAGATGTCGATCGCGTGGTCCGCGGTGCGAACGCCCGCGTCGACCCAGAGGGTCATATCGCGGGAAAGCTCCTGAAGGTAATCGAGCTGCGGGTCCTCCCGCTCGATGCCGTCCAGGTCGACCACGTACAAGAGCGCGTAGTCCGGCGAGAGTCGGTCCACCACGTCGAACGGGTCGAACGGGACCCCCTTCGGAGTACGGGCAACCTCGGGTCCGTCCGGACCGGGCCGATAGACCTCCCCGGCCTTCAGGAGAAGGCACGGGACGAGGGAGGGGGTGGTGCCCCGCTTTTCGGTCGGCACCACCGCCGTTTGCGGGGGCGGGCTGCGGGCCGGAGGAGGAGCGGGCGCGTCCCCCACGACACGGACGGAGGATTTCGGGCTTTCCCCTCCCTGCGCGGAGCCTCGCCGGGGGAGTAGGAGCTTCGGAGATCGCCGACGCGAACGCCTCGTCTCGCCTTGGGCGTTCCGAAGCCATGGTCACCGCCGTGAAGGTACTCCCCTCCCGCCCCCTGCGCTCGACGCGACCCGGAACGGGACGAAACGAAGGCAAGGGCTAAGGGCCTCCCCGACTCTTCCCGGCCCGCCAGGAGGTGGAGGGCAGCTGACGGTGGACCGAGCCGGCAACGGCCGGCCGCTGAGGAAAGTCCCCTCTCCGGGAGACACGGGGTCGGGTGGGAGCCCGACGGGCGAGAGTCCGAGCTCCGGAGCAGAAACGACACAGCCCGATGGGACGGTGAAGATGGTGCATCGGAGGCTCCATCGGGATATGATGAAACGGCCGACTCCCCGGGAGCAAGCCCTGAGGGACGGGATGAGGAGTCTCCCTGACCGTCGAGGAGAGCGCGCAGTCGAATGCTGCCTGAAACCGAAAGGGGCTTACTACCACCACCTGGCCGCTCCGGCGGGCAACCGCCGGGGTGTACGCCTTCCGACGTCTCGCCCCTCTCGGAGCCGCGCCGGGCCCCCCGCGGTCGAGGGAGGTTCCCACCCTGCGCGCACGCTGGGGTTCGCCGTCGCATTCCCGAGGTCGCAGCTCGAGCGATGAGCGAGCGCCCGTCGGCCTTTCCTCCACTCCGCGAGTTCTACGGCTGGGCCCTCGGGTCGATCTTCCTGATAGTGTTCTCTGCGGCGAGCGCGATCGCCGCGGTCGTGCTGTTCACGTTCTGCATTCCGATCTCGTACGGACCCGGCACGACGGTGTGCGTCGTTCCCCACTCGTTGGCGGCCATCGGAATGGCTTTTCTGAGCATGCTTCTGTTTACCGCGGGCGTGTACACGTCGTACCAGGCCCTCGTATCTCTACGACCCGCCCCGGCGGAGGGGCCCACCGCGGGGGGAAGACCTACCGCCTCCTTCGCGCCGGTGGGGCCCCGGAGACCCGACACTCCAGTACCGGGCTCTTGGTTCGAGCGTCTGGGGCGCGGTCTGGGGTCGCGCTCGTGGATCGACGACGCCCCCCCTCTCGCTCCTACCTCTTCGTCGCCCACCGACCCGCCGGTGCGGGCTCGGCCGCCCCCCTGAAGGGAGGCATCGCATCGAGTTGGGCCTGGGAGTCTCGGAAGAATCCCGAAGCTCCGTTCCCCATTGCTGCCCGAGTCCCGATCGGTCGCGAACTATGCTCGGCCGCGGGGAGCCGCCGCCGATGGGGATTCCGCCTTGGTCTCGCTCCCTCGAGGTTCGTACTAACTCGACCCCGGGGCAGCTCCGGTCACTCCCCCGAGGGGTGAGCGAAGGAGCTCCCCGAGGTCGCGCACCTCGAGGTCGGCCTCGGACGCGGCCGGCGCCTCGCGATACCGCGCCACGAACGCCGTGTGGAAGCCGAGACGCGAGGCCGGAGGGATGTCGTAGGCGTACTCCCCCGCCACGTGCCAGACGCTCTGGGGATCGGCGCCCGTCGCCTTGAGGAAACGGATCCAGTGGGCCGGGGACGGTTTGTAGGCTCGCACCTCTTCGGCGGTGACCGACATCGTGGTCCCGAGCCCATGCGCCCTCAGGGTCTGGTCGAGGAGGTCGCGGTCGATGTTCGAGAGCACCCCGACGCAAAGGCCCCGCGACCGGAGCCCATCGATCGCCCCCCGGGTATCGGGGAAAAGCGGCCACTGAGGGATCGACTCGGGAATCCGTTCGGCGTCGGAACGAGAAAGGAGGATCCCGCCGGCGCCCGCCGCCGAGCGGAGCGCTGCGACCATAATCTCTCGGTAGGGGAGATACGGTCCGGCTTCGAGCCGCTGTTCCTCGACGAGGTAGGACTCGAAGAGGGCGGACGTCGCCGCGGGGCTCGCGCCACGGACCAGGGGCCGGATCGCATCGAGGAATCCCCGGCGCCAGTCGACCAGCGTGCCCAGGCAATCGAAGGTGACCCAGGCCCGGGCAGGAACCGTCGGGGCGTCGAGCGGAACGACGGGGACCGGGCGACCCCTGGTCAGGCGTAGCAATTCCGAAGAGGTGAGTCGGCACACGGCGTGAGGGTGGCCGGCGGCAGCCCAGACCTCCGGCTGCTCGAGGAGATCATAGTCCACGAACGTGGGGAGTGGAGCGGGGTGTCCAGCCGGCGGGACCCCGCCGATCGCGAACCCGGTGACCGTACGGGCGTACTCCGGATCCGCCCGGGTGATCGGCTCGCCCACGAAGCGCGCCATCACCGCCTCGTCCACCCGGTGCGCCCCGCTCGCGAGAACGAGGACCGGCCGGTGCGAGCGCTCGGTCCGGAATACGAGGGACTTCACGATCTGCCCTACGTCGCAGCCCACGGCCGCGGCCGCTTCGGCCGCGGTACGCGTCGATGAAGGGAGCTCCCGGACCCGTCCGCTCAGCCCGTTCTCCGACAGTGTACGGTCGACCCGTTGGGCGGAGGGATGGCGCGGGGAAGCTTCCGGCATGATTCCGCAGGGTTCAAGCGCTCTGGGGCTTATGAGGCCGCCTTTTCGCGGAACTGGCGCTTTCGTGCGATTTTAATACCACTACCGTGTTACGCCGTGACAGGCTTAGGCGAGCATGGCGGCATCTAATCCGGACCGGAAGCTGCGACGTGCGCTGACCGTATACGACCTCCTGGGCCTGTCGATGGGCGGTATCATCGGCTCCGGCTGGCTCTTCGGGGTCAACAAGGCCGTGTACACCGCGGGGCCTTCGGCGATCCTCTCGTGGGTCGTCGGGGGTATCCTCGTCCTGTTCGTCGCGTTGGCCTGGGCCGAGATCTCGGCGATGGCGCCACGTTCGGGAGCGATCGTCCGGTATCCGTTCTGGAGCCATGGGAGCTACACCGGCTTCACGTTCGGTTGGGCCTACTTCCTGACCGCCGTCACAGTTCCGCCGATCGAAGTCGAAGGAGTGCTCTTCGGTATCGCCTCGGTCAATCCGAGCTTCACCAGCTCGCTCACCACTTCGGGAACGTTCCTCGGCACTCCCGTCGAGGAGCTCAATGCCCTCGGGATCCTCTTCGCCGCCCTTCTCATGGTCGTCTTCTTCTTCCTGAACTACGGCGGGATTCGACTGCTCGGGAAGACGAACACCTACGTCACGGCGTGGAAGATCGCCATCCCGATCATCACGTTCATCACGCTGTTCAGCCTGTTTCGGTCGGGGAACTTCAATCTCGCTCCCCTCCCGGGCGCCCCGGGAGGCTCTTCGGCGTTCTTCCCGCTCGGAACCGCTAACACGTTCCTCGCGATCCCCACCTCGGGTGTCTTCTTCGCGTACCTCGGTTTCCGTCAGGGGCTCGAGTACGGCGGAGAGGCGAAGAATCCGCAGAAGGACATCCCGGTCGCGACGATCGGGGCCGTGCTCCTTGCCATCGGGATCTACACGCTGCTGCAGCTGTCGTACATCGGCGCCATCGACTGGGCGAACATCACCGTCACGTGCTCGAACAGCATGGCCAACCTGGGACTTTATCCCGGGTGCACTCCGGCCGCCATCGCGAGCGGCGTGAGCGTCCCGATCGTCAAAGGGGATTGGTCGGCACTTTCGCTCAGCAATTGGGGGACGCTGCCCCTCAAGTATGCGGTCGCCTCCGGCGCCGGAGCCTGGTTCGCGTTCTTTGCCGCGGTCCTCCTCTTTGATTCCTGGCTCTCTCCTTCGGGGACCGGCTGGGTGTACCTGGGGACGTCGACCCGAACGCTGTACGGGCTCTCGATCGAGGGGTACTTCCCGCGGGGCCTCCACGCGATCCACGACCGGTTCCGCATCCCCTGGGTCGCGCTCCTCGTTTCCTTGGTACTGGGAATAGCATTCCTCGCTCCTTTGCCGAGCTGGTACGAGTTGGTCGGATTCATCTCGAGCACGAGCGCCCTCACCTACGTTACGGGCGGGGCGATCATACCGGCGTTCCGGAAGTACGCGGGAGGCCTGCATCGGCCGTTCCGACTTCCCGCGCCATGGATCCTCGCGGGCGCATCGTTCATCGCGTCGGCCCTCGTCCTCTTCTGGAGCGGGTTCGGCACCATCACTTGGGTGCTGATCGCCATCTACCTCGGGATCGGCCTCTACCTCCTCTATGCGGCCCCCCTCAAGATGGGGCTCGATCGCGGGGCCACCGTCGGACTGGCGATCCTGACGTTCATCGTCCTCGGGGTCCTCGCGTACTTCGGGCCCATGTATAACGGCGGTCAGAGCGTCCCGAACAACTTCATCTGGTCGGCGACGAACGGGTCCACCGACGCGCTCTACTTCGGGATCTTCGGCGCGCTCACGATCGGGATGCCGCTCCTCCTGTGGGTGATGGTCAAGCCCCAGTTCAAGAAGCACATCTCTGCGGCGTTCTGGGTACCGGTGTGGACCTTCGCGTTCTATCTACTCTCGTACTTCACGGAGTTCGGCCCCACGGGGTACCCGAGCGCGGGGAACGTCAATCTCTTCCCCGATGGAACGATCCTCGCGGTGATCCTCGGTGCCGTGTTCTTCGTTTGGGCGGCCCTCTCGGCCTTCGAGACCGATGAGCTCAAGGCGGTCGTAGCGGAAGGCGGAGTGATCAAGGCCGAGGAAGAGGAAGAAGCGGGACTCGTCGAGGCCCCGGGAATCTCGCAGAGCCCGCCCGCGTAGGGCCGGAGTGCGCCCTGCCCCCAAACCCTTTCCTTTGGGCCGGTCGGGCCCACCGCGATTGCTCGCGGTGAGGGTCGTCGGACCCCCTGTCGCGGTCAGGTCCACCGGTACAACATCTTCCCGCACTTCTCGCAGACCTCGGTCTCGAGGTTCGCTTGATAGCGGGGGTGGGTCGGCACTCGGCAGACCGGGCACTCGAAGCGCGCCACCGGGAACGGCCCACCGAACTCGTCGCGAACGATGTCCATCTCGATCGGCCGCTGGCGGGCCGAGGTGGACCCCAGCCGAACCTCGAGGCGGTCTAGGATGCGGCTGAACCCCTCGAACGCCGACGTGAGCTCAGGTACGTGGCCCGGAAGGGGGTCGACGAGCAGGGTGAGGGTCGCCTCGGTCCCGAACACCGCCAGCGTCGGGATCGCGCTCTTGGGGTTCGGCGAGAGCCGAGCGGAAAGCCGTAGAACCGCCCGGACCTCTTCTTCTCGAAAGACCTCCCCGGCCTCGTCGAGGTAGGGGTAGATCCCCCACCGACGGTCGAGCTCGGGGTCCCCCGTCAGGGTGCCCTTGAAGTGGCCCTCCCGGCGCCGGTAGCGCATGATGATGCGGTCGAAGTCAAAGACGTTCTTCGAGAGCACGCGAGGTCGTTCGCCCGCGTAGACCCACGGGAGCCACTGGGAGAGCATCTGGGCCGGCTCGACTAGGCGGGCCGCCGTCGTGAATCCGATCTGGAGATCCGGGGCGAGCACGCGGGGCTCCCGGAAGCCGATCTCCCAGAGTCGCCCCGCAAAGTTGCCGACCACGGACGGGGAGGTCCGCTTCCGCCGTTGACCGGTCGGCGGGTCGGTGGGCGCCTCGTCGTGGAAGCCCGGATAGCGGTGCCCGAACTCCGAGCGGACCCGCTCCCAGAACTTCTCGGGCGCCATTCGTTCGCCCGGCGCGACCATCGCTTCCTCTATCGGGGCGAGCGGGTCGACCTACAAATCCCCATCTCTCGTCCTACGCGTCGGACGAGGAGATGCGGATCCGTCGTACCACTCGGTCCTGGCGGCCCGCGCGGAACCGATCGTTCCACATCCGCACCCGAAGACCGTGCGCACGGGCCGCGTCGAACAGCGGTCCGCACTGCGCCCGGTCGAGGCTCCCGTAGAGGGAGGAGGAGACCGTGAAGAAGACGTGGCGCTTGTTCTCCGGAGGCACGGCCGGGTCCGGGGCCGGATCTTCGAGCTCAAGGTCGAGCGCCGGGTCCTTCCAGGGGAAAAGCACTTCGGCGTTCCTCCATCGCCGCTGGAGGCGCACGCCGGAACCGTCCAACTGGATCCGCACGATGGGGTCGAGCAGCCCGGCCCGGAGACTAAGGGTGGCCAGTAGGAGGCCGAGCACGATCAAGAGCCCCGCGACGACCAGGTCGATCACCGGAGCCTGGAGGCCGTTCGTGGAGAGCTCGTAGCTCCCGACCCCGACGAAGACCGCGCCGAACCCAAGTCCCACTCCGGTCGTCGGAAGGTGGCCCCGCACCAGTTGGCGAGCCTCCGCCCTCAGGTCAAGGTCGAGCGGCCCGGGTGACGCGGCCATCGTCGTGGGGAGGCTCGGGACTTCGGGCGACGGGGCGTCGGGCACGGGAAGGGCGATGCGGGCCCCCGTTAAGAACCCGCGGCTCGCGTTCCCCCGGCGGCCCGGGGAGTGCCGGGGGCCTCTGCATCCCTCCCGCGCTGCTCGGGCCCAAGGGGTCCCCACCCCGAATCGTCCGGTGGTCCCTCCTTCGGCGAGGGCGGGACCATTCGGCTCGCCGGTCTCGTCAGCCGAAACGCGACCGAGCCTCATCCTAGGTAAGTGTATCCTACCTCGTTTTCTTACCTGGGCCGAGAGAATGACGCGGGAAGAGGCACACTGCTACCGCTGCGGGTATGTATGGACCCCCCGCCGGTCCCGAGTACGCATCTGCGCCCGGTGCAAGTCCCCGTTCTACTGGTTCCCAAAGACTCGGGTTCCCACCGGCGGCTCCGGGCTAGGAATCAGGGAAGTAATCGGAACGAAGCGGGCGAGAGTTTTCCGTCTCGCACGACTACACGGCGCAACGAACGTCCGCATCTTCGGGTCCGTCGCGCGGAAGGAAGCAACGGCGGAGAGCGATGTCGACAATCTCATCGACCGGGCCAAGGGTCGCAGGTTCCGGCAATTCGACCTCGCTATGGCACTCGCCGAAACCCTCGAGCGAAGGGTGGATCCGGCGGCGGAGGACGACCTCTTCTGGCTCGTTCAACCACAAGTTGTCACGGAGGCGGTTCCTCTGTGAAGACCGGACCCGCATCAAATCAAACCAACCTCGCTCTCGGCATCGAGCACTTGCAGAAGGCGATCGGCTATGCCAAGCGGGGCCGTGATGAGTTCTTCGCCGAGGAAGACCCTGTTCTTTCCGTTGCCGTTGAGGCGGAACTGTGGAAGGCCTTCGAGTCGAATAATCGGCTCGGTGTTTCCTTCTGGAGCGCGAACCCGCCAATCAAGAGATACCGTATCGGCGAGGTTCGCCAACTGCTCACCCACGACTATACTACGGCGAGCCGACAGGTCGTGTGGGACGTCGCAACGGAGGAAGCACCCCCCCTTCTTCGTCGGCTGGAGAAGGCCAAGGTCCCCAGGGAAGAGTAGGGGGCACGCTCCTAACGTGTGACCGGCCGTTGTGATACGCACCCCGACGGGGAGCCTTCAACGTCCGAAAAGGGACAGAACCGGCCTCAGGTGGGTCTATTGAGTCGCGACGGATGCCCGAAGTCATGCGACCGAGGGCCCGGGATCGCGGGATCCCCTTCGACGGGACCCCCGGTCCGTGGAACGCGATCACGGACGTGCCGGGGGTCGAGGTAGGCCAGGTCACGGTACGCCCCGCGACCTCGATCCCTGCCGACCGTCGCCATTGGGTGCGTACCGGGGTCACGACGATCTTCCCCCAAGGGCCGAGGGACCTCGGTCCCGTGTTCGCGGGGCTCGCGACCCTGAACGGAAATGGCGAACTGACCGGTGCGGCGTGGGTCGAGGAGTCCGGTGAGCTGTTGGGACCGATCGCCTCCACGGCCACCGATGGCGTGGGCCTGGTGCGGGACGGTCTCGTGCGATGGATGCGGGAACACGGGCTGCCTCCCGGAGCGTGGGCGCTCCCGGTGGTCGGCGAGACCTGGGACGGCTATCTTCACGACGTCCGCGGCCGCCACCTCAACGAAGAGCACGTCCGCGAGGCGCTCGACTCGGCCCGACCGGGCCCCGTCGCGGAAGGGAGCGTGGGGGGAGGGACGGCCGCCATCTGCTACGGGTTCAAAGGCGGGATGGGCTCGGCGTCCCGAGTGCTCGAGGTTCCCGGTCCGTATCAGGTCGGAGTGCTCGTCCAGGCGAACCATGGCCGCCGCGAGCAGCTCCGGATCGCCGGCCAGCCCGTTGGTCGGGCCCTCGGGCCTTCTCCCCGACCCGAAGCGGGGTCGATCCTGGTCTTCGTGGCCACCGATGCGCCGATGTTGCCTCATCAGTTGCGTCGGCTGGCGCGACGGGCCGGTCTCGGCCTCGCTCGCTCGGGCAGCATCTCGGGAAACGCCTCGGGGGACTTCTTCCTCGCGTTCTCGACCGCGAGGCGCGAACGGGGCGGCTCCCCGCTCGAGAGATTGGAGGCGCTTCCGAACGACGCCCTCGACCCCCTGTTCGAAGCCGTCGTGCAGGCGACCGACGAAGCGATCGTGAACTGCTTGGTCGCGGCCGAACCGATGGTGGGCTTCGAAGACCACCGGGTCGAGGCGCTGCCGCTCGAGCAACTGGGATTCCTTGGATCGGACGCCGCGCACTGACTCCGCGCGCCGGCACCGCCCGTAATCGGTGGGGCTTCGCGGCATCCGAGGCGCGTCTCCGAGCACGACGCTCGGCGGTACCGGGCGCTCGGAGAGCGACGGGCCGAGACGTCAGCCCTCGGGTGGTGCGACGGCCCGGTCCTCGGTCGGCATCGAGGCGGCGGCCCGGCCGATGCCGTAGATGCTCACGAGGATGAGCCCTACGCCGCCGAGCTGGAATAGGGAGAGCCGCTCCCCGAAGAACACGACCGAGCCGAGGAGAGCTACGACCGGGACGATGAACGCGTAGGCCGAGAGCGTCGCGGCCTTCGTACGGCCGAGCAGGTCGAACCAGATCGAGTACGCGAGCGCCGTCCCGAGAACGCCCAGCCAGACCAGGCTCAGCCCGAGGGTCCACGACGCGCGGGGCAATGGGACCGGCGCGAATGCCGCGACCAGGATCGCGAGCCCCACGGTCCCTCCGATCAGCTGGTACGCGTTCGCCTCGAGCATCTGGTGTCGGGGAAAACGTCGCTGGAAGACCACGGTGCCGATCGCCCAGGAGACCGCGGCTCCCAGCACCTCGAGCACCGGAACGAGCGACACCTGGGAGGCGACCGAGGACCACGCCTGGGAGATGAGCGCTACGCCGAGAAAGCCGGCGCCGACCGCGGCCCAGTGGCGAACGCCGAGGCGATGGCCCAGTACGACCGGGGAGAGGAGGGCTACCCAAAGAGGGAACGTATAGGTGAGCACGGCGGCGACCCCTGGGAGGATCGACTCGACCGCGACGAACAGGAGCGCGTAGAACGCCATCGTGTTCGGGATCCCGAGCAGGAGCGCGTCCCGTTTGCCCCGAACGTCGAGCTGGTGCCAACCCTCGAACGGCGTGATCACGACCGCGGTCGCGGCGGCACCCACCGCAGCCCGTAGGAAGGAGAGCCACAGGGGGCTCGCGTCGGCGAGGGCCACGCGGATGAAGAGGAAGTTGAACCCCCACACTACCCCAACGAACAGGAAGAGGAACCGGGTCGTCCACGACCAGGAGATCCGGGCCACGGCGAGACCCATCCGGCTCGGGCCATAGGGGTTGCGGAGACCGGGCGTCGGGGGGCGAGGGGCGACCGGCCTCTAGCGGTTTCGCGTACCGGCGGAGATAAGCGCATAAACCAGGGCCCCCTTCCGCGCGCCGGATGTCGCTCCACGGTCGCGACCTGATCTCGATCCGGGACCTGTCGCGAGAGGAGATCGAGGACGTCCTCGCCGCCGCGAAGAGGATGGTCCCGTATGCGGGGGGCGCGAAGGTCTCCCACTCGCTCGATCACAAGATCGTGGCGATGGCGTTCTTCGAACCGTCGACCCGCACGCGCCTCTCCTTCGAGGCGGCCGTCCAGCGTCTCGGGGGCAGCTGCATCACGATCGCCGACGCGTCGGTCACTTCGATGCGCAAGGGGGAGAGCCTGCACGACACGATCCGGATGCTGGGCTCCTATGCCGACGCGATCGTGATCCGACATCCGAACGAGGGCTCCGCCCGACTCGCCGCCCGCGCCTCGGACCGTCCGGTGCTGAACGCCGGAGACGGCTCGGGCCAGCACCCGACGCAGACGCTCCTCGATCTTGCGACCATGCAGGAGGCGTTCGGGACCCTGAGCGGCCTCCGGGTGGTCCTCTTGGGCGACCTCAAGTTCGGACGCACCGTGCACTCGCTCGCGCACGCGATCGCCCTGTTCGGCAGCGATATCGTCCTCACGAGCCCCCCGGCGCTCGGCCTGCCCGCCCAAGCGCGACGGCAGCTCGAGCACATGGGCGCGAAGGTCCGCGAGCAGGCCGACCTTCACGAGGCGATCCGGGACGCCGACGTCCTCTACGTGACCCGCATCCAGAAGGAGCGGTTCGGGGACGAATCAGAGTACCGGAGGGTGGCCGGGTCCTACCGGGTCGACGCCTCGGTCCTCGCCGATGCGAAGCCGCGCCTCGCGGTGATGCATCCGCTCCCCCGAGCCGGCGAGATCGCGCCCGAGGTCGACTCGACCCCCCACGCGGTGTACTTCCGGCAGGCGGCCCTCGCGGTGCCGGTCCGGATGGCGCTCCTCGACATGATCCTGGGCGGACGGAAGGGGGACTAAATGTCGGCGCGCGGGCTCAAGATCACCCCGATCACGAACGGGACGGTCATCGATCACATCACGAACGGCCTGGCCCTCGAGGTCCTTCGCATCATCGGGGCCCAGACCCTCGACAAGGATTCGACGGTGAGCGTCGCCCTTCACGTGCGGTCGAACAAGATCGGTTGGAAGGATATCGTCAAGGTCGAGAACATGGAGCTCTCCCCGCGCAAGGTCAACGCGATCGCGCTCATCGCGCCGACCGCGACGATCTCGATCATCCGCGACTTCAAGGTGCGGGAGAAGCGATCGGTCGATCTTCCCGAGCGGATCGTCGGGGTCGTCCGTTGCCCGAACGCGAACTGCATCTCGAACCAGTCCGAGCCGATCGAGAGCGAGTTCGAGCTCACGTCGCGGCGCCCGGTGATCCTGAGCTGCGTCTACTGCGAGCGCGAGCTCGACGACTTCCTCCATCACCTCGCCTGACGGCGGGGGCTCGACCGTGGACCTCGGGATCGCGACGGGATTCGCCGTCGTCTTCCTCGTGATCGGCGGGCTTGAGATCTTCGACCGGACGAGCTTCGCGACGATCGCCCTCGCCGCGCGCCACCACGGCGTCGGGACGTGGGGCGGCGCCGCCTCGGCGTTCGTTTTCACGAGCGTCCTCTCGGTCACCGTCGGCGTCGCGCTCATCGCCGCTCTCGGTCCGGGGAACATCGGCCTCGTGCGCGTCGGCGGCGGGGTCTTCCTGATCGGGTACGCCGTCTGGGTGCTCTTCCATCCGGAGGAGGAGGAGGCGCCGCACGTGCGCGAAGGGGCGCGCTCCGCTTTTGTCGCCGCCTTCGTGACGATCGCCCTGCTCGAGCTCGGGGATACGACGATGATCTTCATGATCCTCTTCGTTCCCGACTGGGGCTGGCTCGTGGTCCTCGCCGCGGGCTCGGCCGCGCTCGTCCTGGTCGCGGCGTGGAACGTCCTCATCGGCCAGCGGATCGGCCGACGGATCCCGCCCCGGTTGCTCCATCGGGTGGTGGTGGTCGTACTAACGATCGTGGGCGCGTTGACGATTGCCTACGGGCTCGCGCCGGGGGCGTTCCCGTCGTTGGGGTGACGATGGGCGCGCCGGCCCTTTGACCGCGGGAGGGAGCCGGGCCCCGCCATTCTCGCTCGCCGGAGCGAGGGTCGCGAGGTCGCGCACCCAGGCGGACCAACCCGCCGGCAGGGCCGCGAGGAGCTCGCGCGAGCGGAGCTCCTCGGCGAGCGCGCGGCCACGCTCGGGGCGATGGACGTGCTCGAGCAGCGCGAGCCGCACGGTCGCCTCGGCGCGGATCCGGGGGATCGAGGCCGGTCCCGGAAGATCGACGATCGCCTCCCACCGCTCGCGCGCCGCGTCGGGGAGGTCTTGGACCGCGTTCCACCGGCCCTCGAGGAGCCAGAGCCGCAAGAGTCCCGGACTCGGAGGCAAGAGGTGCAACGTGTCGACGATCTCGTGCGCCCGCTTGAGGGGGATCTCGACGTCCCTCGGGCCCTCGCGATCGAGCAGGATCTCCGCGATCCCGAGCTGTTGGGAGAGTTCGAGGGGTAGGAGATGCATCCGCTCGAGCGCGGGAAGGCTGCGCTCGCGCACCTCGCGGGCCCGCTGGGCGTCGCCGCGCGCTTCGAGCAGTCGGGCCTCGAGGTCCTCGGCGAGCGCGTCGAGCTCCCAGCGACGGGAGCGGCCGAGCACGAGCCGTGCCGCCTTGAGGAATCGCTCGGCGACCTCCTGCTCCTCGGGGCTCCCCTCGATGCGCGAGAGTCCGACCGTGAGCAGGGCGACCGCCTGCAGATGTCCCTCGGGAAGCTTGCGGGCGAGGAGCGCCGCTCGGTGCGACTCCGCGCGAGCCTTCTCGGGCCAGTTCCGTTCGTAGTGGAACTCGGCGACGAGCGCCTCGAGCAGTACTTCGACGTCGAGCATACCGGCGTCGTGACACCGCTCGATGAGTTCGAGCACGGTCGTGGACAAGGACGGACGCGGGCCGATGACCCGCATCACGAGGATCAGGGGCTCGATCCACTCGGTCAGGGTCTCCGAACGTATCTTCGCGCGGATCGCGCCGTCGAGCCCCTCCCGCACCTCGGATTCAGCCTCGGAGAGGCGTCCGGAGGCAAACAGCGCCCGCGCGTGCAGGAGCCTCAATTCGGGCGCGACCGCGTCCCGCTCCACCGGCGGCATCGACGTGAGGCACCCGATCGCTTCGGAGAGGAGCTCCTCCGCCGCGTCGAACGCGAGGAGCTGGAGGCTGATCTCGGCAGCGCCGAGCAGGTGTTTCAGCGCCATCGGACCCGGGAACCCGGCGAGGTAGTGGTGGGCGACCTCCACGCGACGGGCGAGGCTCGGTTCGGGCGAGAGCGCGGCGAGCGCGCTCGCGATCTCGAGCTCCATCTCGCGTCGCTGCTTCTCCGGGAGGAGGTCGGCGGTCAGCGGGATCCACGCCCGGTGCGGGATCCCCACCTTCCCGTCCTGGACCTTGAGGAGCCCGACCCCCGACGCCGGCAGCACCGCTTCCGTGAGCTGGGGGAAGGGGAGCCGGGAGACCCGCGAGAGCACGACCTCCCCGGCCGAGCCGCCCAGGAGCGCCACGTACCCCGCGAGCCGCTGCGAGATCGACGGCAGTTCGTCAAAGATCCCCTTCAAGCGATGGGCCTCCCGGGCGTCGGGGACGCTTTCGCTGAAACGGACCCAGTCGACGTCTCCGCGGCCGAGGAACGCTTCCTCCCAGGCAACGAAGCCGGGGACGGAGGTGTCGAGCGCGATCACGATGAGCAGGGGCCGGAGGCGGGCGCGCTTCGAGAGCGACGCCACGAACTCCCGGCTCTCGCTATCGAAGAGGGCCCCGTCCTCGATCAGGATCGCGACCGGATGCCCCTTCGGTCCGCGCATTTCGAGGACGATCTCCCGCCAGTACGTGTCGGGGTCCCCCTCGTTCGCCGACCGCCCCCGGATGGGTTGACCGAGGAACGTCATACGGGGCCGGTCGCCCCGGCGGCTGCGGGGAAGCCGTTCGGTGAGGTAGGGGACCGCCGGGGCCGGTGGGAGCGCGAAGTCCGGCTCTTCCTCAGCGTCGGTGTCCTCGCGGCCACCCGCCAACGGAGCCAGTCCCGGCGGCACCGCGTCCGGCCGGAGCCCATCGAGACCGCCGTACGGAACCGACCGCGTCCGGTAGCTCCCCCGGAGTTCGACGACGCGGGCGCCCCGAGCCCGCAACAACCCCTTCAGCTCCTCGAGCAGGGCCGTCTTTCCGCTGAGGGGCGGCCCGGTAATGGCGACCGTGCGGCCGGATCCTTCCGCGATCCCTTCCAAAGCGCGGAGGACCGGCGGGGGAAGCGTAGGCACCCGGAACCTCACCGAAGGATGCCCGCCCGGAGGATTTAATCCTCACGCCGCCGACCGAGCGTCGGAAGAACGCCTCCGCGAGCGTTTATCAGGGCCACCACCTTGGCTCGCGCGTGACGCGGTCGTTCGCTTCGCGCCGCCGGGAGTACCTCACGAAGGCCGTCCGGGCCGTGGACGTGGAGAAGGTCCGGGGACTTGGCGACCTCCTCGAGCAGTTCCAGGGCACGTCGATCCAGGCCCGCAACCTCGGCCGGTGTCTCGAGGTCTGGGAGAACGCGCTCCGCGACCCCAAACGGCCCACGATCTTCCTCGGACTCTCGGGCCCCCTTATCGCGGCGGGGCTCCGCAAGGTACTGCGCGACCTGGTCGACTGGGGCGTGGTCGACGTCGTGGTCTCGACCGGCGCGGTCCTGTACCAGGACCTCTACCAGTCGACCGGGGGACGCCACTGGGTCGGCAGCCCGACCGCGGACGACGTAAAGCTGCGCGACGTGTACCTCGACCGGATCTACGACACCTACGTCGACGAGCTCAAGTTCGAAGAGACGGACCGGGCGATCGGACGCATCACGAACGAGTTCCCCCCGCGACCCGCCTCCTCGCGGGAGTACCTCGGATTCCTCGGTTCGCGCTTCCCCGACCCCGAGTCGATCCTCGCGACGGCGGCGCGACGGGGGGTGCCGGTCTTCTCGCCGGCGCTCATCGACAGCTCGATCGGGATCGGACTGACCCTTCACTATCAAGCGAACCGGGGGAAGTCGGAACGGTTCCTCCTCGATGCGGTCCGGGACAACTACGAGCTCGTCCAGATCCTCACCCACTCGCCCCGTACCGCGGTCATCTACATCGGGGGCGGCACCCCCAAGAACTGGATCAACGACGGGATCGTGATGGCGAACTACGCCTTCGGGCGCGAGGGCGAGGGGCACTTCTACGCCCTCCAGATCACGACCGACGTCCCCCACTGGGGGGGTCTTTCGGGCAGTACGCTCGACGAAGCCCAGTCCTGGGGGAAGATCTCCCGGACCGCGACTCGCGCGATGGCGCACGTCGAGGCTTCGATCGGCCTCCCGCTCCTTGCGGGAGCCCTCTGGGACCGCCGAGCGAAGTGGCGGGGGCATCCACGGCTCGTGTTCGACTGGACCGGGGACGAGGTCGAGATCCGACGACGCCGCCGGTCCGCCCACCGTCCCTAGCTCCGCTTCTGCAACGGAACGGTTCTATACCGCCGAACGGGGTCTTCAGAGCCAACCGGCCCTTCCACCACCCGGTCCGGCGCGGACGATCGGCCGACCCGCGATGCCCCCCGCCTCAGTCTCGTCCGAACTCGGCCCGACCATCTGGAGTCGGTCGGTGCGCCCCGAGGTCGAACCGCCCGCGGCGCTCTGTTACGACGACCTGCTCTCCCTTCCCCCTACGAGCCCATCGACAACGTCCCCTCTGTGACCTCTCGATCGAAGATCGGGAGGCGCTCGCAGGCGTCCCCTTCCGCGCCATGGCCCGCTCGGTCGGGGTCCGATCGACCGGCCAGTTCGGGTGATGGGAAGCAAGGAGGGCTGCACGACGTTCCAACCGTACGAGGCCGTCCGAGAAGAGGCCGTCCTTCACGCCCACTGGGGAGAGGGGCCGCATGCTTCCGAGCCCAAGCGACCCGTTCACAGTAAGGCGCTCGACCGATACTTATACAAGTCAGTGAGGTGGTTACCGGGCATCAAGTCCGTCCGGGTCGACGAACCGGGGTCCTGGGAGGATCGGGGTTACTCCATCGAGGCGGGAAGCGCGGCACGCGGTGGGCCATGCGAGGCTCGACCACCGCAGGCGCATGGCTAGCCCGTTGTGTCCGCTATCGCCGAAGAATCGGGAATCCCCCTGTCCAACCTCACCGCAACAGAAAACACGCTTTGATACGTATGCGCCCGTATGGATACGGGCGGTATATCTGGCCCGATTCTACTGACGGAAATCGAGGAGATTAAATAGCGACAAATCCGGGGTCCCTTTCGGAGGTGAACCTCGGCAATGTTCATGCCTGCACTCCCCCCGATGCCCCGCGAGCAGCTCTAAATTCTTTCCCGCCTCACGAGGAGGCGGCACGGCCGCCTCCTCCGGTACGGGCCTGACTTCCCTCCGACACGGCGCTAGGGGTCCCCGGGCTTGCCTCGCCTTCCTCCGCGGCAATCACCTTGGGTCCTACCTCTTCCGTGGTTCGGTCTTTGAGCCAGCCCAGGCCCAGGGTTTCTGCCAACGTGACTGCTCGATCATAGTGCATCCGCGCAGGTGCTGCGTCCTTCACGTAGGCATAGACTTCGGCTAGGTAGCTGTGTGCCAGGACAAGAGAGTCCGAACCTGGCAGCCGCTCGAGAATTTCCACTCCCCTTTCACCGTGCCCAATCGATTCCTGCACCAGCTGGGTGCCGCCACCGAAGTAGGCCTCCCTAAATTCAGTGGAACACAACAGCGCCAGGGTGTGGCCGAGCACAAGGTCGTTGCCCAGTCGCTCAGCGAGCGCGCTCGCCTGCTTCGCGTATCCCACAGCCTCCCCCCAGCGCTTGCCCTCGATCGCCATGGCAGCGAGGCCGCTCATCGTGTACGTCAACTGGTTAAGGTAGCCAAGGGCTTCAGCTTCCGACCGAATCATCTTGATTTCAGCCTCGGCCAGACTCTCCCGACCCGTTTCGGCGTAGGCGCGGGCGCGGACCAGTTGGAGGTTGAACGCGATGTCCATCCGGCCCGCGTCGCGGGCCGCGGGCAGGGCTTCGGCAATGATCCGAAGAGCGACGTCTGGCCCCCTCTGTAGCTCAGCGAGGCGCGACCAGGCCGCGATGCTTTCCAGGGACAGGTCTTGGATGCGAAACCGCCGGGCGGCCTCGAACGCCTCCTCGTACTTCTGGTGTGCGAGGTGATTGTCCCCGGCGGCCTCCGTAATGCGGGCGTCGGAGAGTAGGAGGTACGCCTGAAGCCGTCGGCTCATCGGCCCGAGGCGGCGGGCGTCCTCGTGCGCCTTGCGGGCCTCGTCGAGCTGGCGGAGACGGACGTGCAGGTCCGCGATCGTGAAGAGGCACTCCCCCGTGATACGGGGGTCGTCGTGGGCCTCCGAGATCGCGCGCCGCAAGCTAATGATCGCCTCCGAGTAGTCCGAATGGTGCCGCAGCAGCGCGGCCTCGATCATCAGGACCCGGACCTTCGCCTGGCCGCGGGGCAGGACCGTGGCGAGGTGACGGAGGGCATTCCTCATCGTCTCGGAGTACCCCGGGCGGAGGATCGTCCGCTCCTGCTGGGTGAGGAGGTTCGCCGCGGTCTTCCAGGCCTCTCCTTCGACGAGGTGCAGGAAACGTTCGCGGACCGCCTCGGGGCGTCGGCTGCGGGCGTAGAACTGCGCCAAGCGGAGATGAGCCTCCCGCTCGTCGCCGGTCCCCACCCGTCCAAGCAGCGCCGCCCGAACCACCTGCAGGATCTCGACCCGGCCCTGAAGGGTGGCGTGCAGGATCCCCATCCGGACCAGCTCGTTCACCCGCGCGGCGGAAAGGCCGAGGGCCTCGGACAGGAACGTCACCGGGAGCGACTCGTTCGCGAGCGCCGCGGGCAGCATCGCCTTGACCTCGGACATCGGAAGGCGCTTGACCACCGCGTTCGGGAGGTGGGCCGCATCCGCCTCTACGCCCGGGTTCAGCACCGCGAGCTGGAGCAGGAGGGGAGAGCCGAGCGTCGACTGGTAGACGGCCTCGAATCGGTCGGCCAGCCCTCCCTGGCGGTCGGTGAGGTCGTGCGCCGAGACCCGATCGAGCCCCCCCACGGTCAGGTGGTAGTTGCGGGACTTGCCCGCATCGATCGACGGCGCCTCCTGGCCGACAAGGTAGAACTGGTCGTCGCGGGTCCGCAGTAGGCTGGCCACGAGGTCCTGTAGGAACTTCAGCATGTCCGGGCTGGCCATCTGGATGTCGTCGAAGACGGCGGCGAGCGCGCGGTCACCCAGCGCGCGGGAGGTCAGGTCAGAGACCTCCCGGGCTACGGGGGCCCGCGGGAGCTGCGAATAGTATGCCAGTTGCTGCGCTCCCAGGAACGACAAGGCGTGGGCGAGAGCGGAGACGAACTGTCGGGGGGAGCTCGCCGAGCGGACGGTGAACCAGAACGGGATCCGGCCCCGGCGGGCTCGCCGCAGGTGCCGGCTGACGAGGGCCGTTTTGCCCATCCCGGGGGGGCCGTCCACAAAGACGAGGGAGCCCCCCTCCTGGGAGAACTCCGCGAGCTGAGCCAGCTCGTCCTTCCGCCCGAGGAACGGGTGCGGAGGCGGCGGGATATCGCCCGAGAGCAGTGGGACCTCCCGGGTCTCCCGGCGGAGGCGCCCGCGACCGTCCTCGGTCAGCCGGTACGTGAGCTGCTTACGCTGGCCATCCCGAACGAGTCCCCGCTTCTCCGAGAGGAGGCCCTCCCGCACGAGGGAGCTCAGGGGTCGGGACATCGAGCACGGGTGGTAACCGAGGGCCTTGGCGAGCTCGCGCTGACTGATCCCGAACGAACCCTCCTCGGGAGGAGCGTGGGTCTCGAGATAGTCGAGAATCTCGATCGGGAGGTAGGTCTGGGCGCCCATCCAGCCAGGGTAAGCGAGTCCCTGCTACTTAGATTTATTTTGTACAAATTAGCTCCCGAGGTTTAAGTAGGCAAACCGGCCCATTGTTACTCATCATGAGCCGAACCCAGGAAAGCGGCGCCTACCTCGGAGGCATCGGAACGATGCTCGGGGTGGCGGACGTCTGCCCCTCGTGCGGGGAGACGCACCCTGAGCCCCAGTTCGGTATCAGCCACGGGGGTCCTAGGGAGTGCCCGCGGGTGATCATGGGCAGCTTCCCCGTGTTCGACGAGTTCGAGCCGGAGACCGTCCCCGCGCCCGTGCTCCGCGCCTCGGCGGCGCAGAAGATCCGCGACTTCGAGATCCCTGTCCAGGTCGCCTACGGGTCCCTCCCCGTGCCGCACCGAGAGCCGTTGGTCGAGCACCCCCGATCGTTGAGCGTGCCTTGGCTGCGCCCCCCGGACCTCGGCGAGGTGCTGTGATGACGAACCCGGGCGAAGGGGCCCTCCTCGCTTTCGCGGGCCGGCGTATCCGCGAGTTCGAGGCCCCGCTCCGCCGCGTGACTCCTCGAAGTTTCCTGGCCGAAGCGTTCTCGGAGCCGACCTTCCCGGTGGAGGTGGCCTAATGCTGCGGGCCGAGCGGTCCCGCTTTTCCGCCGAGTTCGGCCTTCGCGGGTCGCCGGTCCCGAGCGCCCGCGAGGTGTTGCTCGCGGTCGCCCCCCCACCGAAGACCCCGTCCTCCTACTCGATCGCCGGCTGGCCCAGCTGGCTCGTTCCCGCCTACCGATACGGAGCCCACCGCCCGGTGGTTCGGCTCCTTGAGGAAAAACGCTGATGCGGCCCGTCTGAGGTTCCGCACCGATCACGATGCTCAGGTCCCCGCGGAGTACCCGGCTCCGCGGGGACCGCTCTTTTCCGGGCCCTCGAGACCCCCACCCGCGTCGACGTACGGCTGCGGGCAAAGCGCAAACCAAAGATACCTGAGGTTAGTGGCCGCGGGCGGTGGCAGCGATGGCGGAATCCCACTGTGCGACCTGCGGAGGGCCTCTCGATAGCGGGTTCGTCGCGACGTCGAATGGGTCGGGCCTCTTTTGGAGCCAGGAGGCGGTCCCCAGCCGTTTCCGGCCGAGTGGCCTAGAGGTCATTGTCGGTACCCGGTTCGGCGGGACGTTCTCCGCGAACTTGCCCGGCCTTCGGTGCCCAAAGTGCAACACGGTCCTCCTCGCCCTTCCGGCGCCCCGTAAGTAGGACTGCCGGGCCCCGCCGTGCCCGGGCGAACTAACCGCGAACGCCTACGACCGTCAGGGGCCGCACGAGAAGGGTCGGTGACCGGACCCATTCGCACAGGGTCGCGGTCGACCCGATCGCTTCGATGCGCGAGAGGAGCGAAGGGGCTCCCGGAGGCGCCATCACGACGCCGCCCACCGAACCGCCCCGGATCGGCTCGGCGAGTCGACCGTTCCGGATGCGGTATCCGATGCGGAGCTCCCCACCGAACGCCCCCGAGATCGGGTCCGGGATCGCCCAGCCGAGCTGCTGGACCCAGATCCCGTCGCCCGCCGCCTCGATCACCTCGGCGTCGGTCCCTCCCGAACCGGGCTCGATCGCAACGGTCGTGGAGATCGCGTGGGCCGGCTGGAGGAACCGTCGCCAGTCGCGGAACCCTCCGAGCTGGATGCCGCGCAGGGCGTTCCCGGTGGACGCCGTCTCGAACGCTCCGGCGTGGATCGTGTCGTACAGGAGGGCGGATACCGCGCCCCGGTCGAGGACCGTGCGACGGTGCTGGGGGGTTCCCTCGTCATCGACCGGTGAGGATGCGATCGCCCATGGCGCGAGGCCGTCGTCGTGGATCGAGATCGACTCGGCAGCCCAGGGAGACCCCAACGGCGGCGCGATCTCGAGCAGTCGGGCTCCCCCGGTCAGTCGGAAACCGATCACGCTCGGGAGGATGCCGGTCAGTACCGAGGCCGGCAGGACCACGGGGAGATCGCCGGACGGTGTCGGACCCGCCCTTCGCACGTCCCGGGCATATCGGCACCACTCCTCGACGAGCGGCCCGAGCCGCCCCGGCTCGAGCCGACGGGTCGCTTCGTTGACCCAGTACTCGCCGGGAGGCGCTCCCTCGGCCCCTCCGAACGATTTCACCGCCACCTCGAGGTCGACGGTCGTGTGGGCGTAGCCGGTCCGTAACCCCGCGGAGTTCGCGAGCGTCGTTTCGGTCAGGGTCGCCCGAACCGAGCCGAAACTGGGAGCGACGTCCGTCTTCCCATCGAACGCTCCCAGGAGCACGTGGACGTACTCCTGGAGGCTCCCGAGCGGGTCGTCCCAGAGCGTCCGGTCCAGCACCTCGGTGGCCGGTAGGGCTCCGGAGCGGGGGGACGGCAGGTCGACCTTCTTCGCGGGGAACGACGAGAACCGGGAGAGTTTCTCCGCCGAGGCGAAGCTTGCCGAGATCCCCGCGTCCGACCCGTCGGTCGACGCCTGGAAGCCCGCCCCGGTCCGGCCGTCTCGATACCGAAGCACCCGAAGCCCGTACCCCTCGACTTCGATCGGGCCGCGGACCATTTCGATGGAGCGACCGTTCAAGTGGATCTCGTAGCGCCGCGTCCGCTCGGCGAAGACGTCCCACGGTCCCGCCGCCCGCACGCGATCGGCGACCCGAAACGCGGTGTCCGCAGCGGTGCCACCCGCGCTCATGCGGGCCCCACGATGGCCGTGGTGAGAAGGTACGTTCCACCGGATCCGACCGGCAGGAGGTCGGTCTGGCCCTTGCCGCAGAATCCGGGGCTGATCTCGAAGTCGGGCCGATGGCTCACGCCCCGGACGGCCCGGAGCACGTCGAGGACCTTTCCAGAGAGCGCCATCGACGTGACGAGCTCCTTCCGCTCCCCGTGGACGATGCGGTGGCCTTTCTTCACCTTCAGTTGCATCTGACCTCCCTGCGGGTCCTCGATCCCGCTCGTCGCGCGTTCCATGAGGATCCCGTCCTTGGTCTCCCGAACGAGCTCCTCGAGCGACCAGTCGCCCGGCTCGACGTAGGTGTTGGTCATGCGGACGAAGAGCCGGCTCAGGAAGTCCGCGCGCCGCGCGTTGCCCGTGGCGGGAACGTGGAAGGCCGCGGCGGTCTCCCGGTCGTGAAGTCCCCCGACAAAGCGGCCCCGGTCGACCAGGACCGTCCGCTGGCCCGGATGACCCTCGTCGTCGCTGGGGATCGTACCCCAACCACCGGGGTACGCCCCGTCATCCACGATCGTGAGGAACTCCGGGCCGACGACGCTCCCGAGGATCGGCTTGAGGTACGAGCGATCCCGGACAAATTGGTCCGCTTCCGTGCCGTGGCCGAACGACTCGTGGGCGAGGGTCCCCGTCGTGCTCGGGTCGAGGAGCACTTCCATCTCGCCGGTGGGCGGCGCCGCGGCGTGGAGCAGCTCGGTCGCGTTGCGGCCGAACTGGGCGACGGTCTCGGGACGGAGGAAGTCGAGGCGCTCCCGACCACCGAGGCCGCCGTCGATCAGCGCGTCGAACTCCACCCGGCCTCCCTCCATCGCGAGCGGGACGACGAGGCCGTGTACCCTCGGCAGGACCTGGTAACACCGGGCTCCGGCCGTATTGAGGTAGAACCGCTCTTCTTCCGACCAGGCGATCGAAACCTGGCAATCGTGCACTCCCGGGACTCCCATCGCCCAGGCCTGGGCGTCCTTCGCCAGGGAGATCGTCTCCTCGAAGGGAACGTCCCGCATCGGACGGGCCGGACGGTCGATCCACTCCTTCCGCGCGGTGTTCGCCTCGCCGGGGGGGTCCGGGCTACGCGTCGCCTTCGAGACAACCCGTTCGAGGGCCTCGACCGTGCGGGAGATCGCCAGCGCATCGAGGGAGGAAGTGGCGACCTCCGCCCAGCGCTCGCCGGCCCATGCGCGGAACACTGCGCCCCGCAAGGTCGGCTGCCGGGACGGGGTCACGGCCTTGCGTTCGATCCGGATCCCTTCTCCTTCGGAAGCCTCGACGAGCACGTCGGCGAACTTGGTGATCCGCTCCAGCCGTTGCAGCGCATGCAGGAGGTCGGATTCGAGGGCTCGAAGGTCGCGCATGAGTAGCCCTCCCAAGAAGTGGGCTCCCATAAGTCGCACTGTCGCCCCGGAGTATCGGGCGTTTCGATACCTCGCGGGCCCGGTACGCCGCGAGCCCGGGGCCCGCTACGCCCCGGGCGGTCGCCGCGAACGGGCCCGGCGGCCCGGGACGGTCGACCTCGGGCGGGTCCCGGGGGCCCTTCCGTTCCGAACGGCTCAACCGAGCCGATATAGCGGGCGAGGTCTCTCGCCAACCCGTGCCGCAGAAGACGGCGCCCCGAGAGTTTGGTCTCGTGGGCTTCGATCACGTTGACGTCCGCGTGAAGGACCGCGCCAAGGCCCGGAGGTTCTTTGTGGAGCAGATGGGGATGGACGTCATCGGCGAAGGGATGGACCACACGTTCCTGCTCTTTGGGGACCAAGTCCTGGGCCTACGCGACGCGGCGGACGGCGCCGACGGCCCGAAGGGGATCGACCACATCGCGTTCCGCGTGAGCGAGTGGACGGGCCTGAAGAGTCGCGTCGGACGGTCCCGCGTGGTGATCACGGGAGAGAAGGAGCGCAACGACTCCCGCTCGCTCTTCCTACGCGGCCCCGAGGGGATCCGGATCGAACTGGTCTGGCGACCCGACCCCCACAGCCACGTCTGCTCGCATCCGCCTCCGGTGATGCGGCCGCCCGAGCCTGAAGAGGACTAGCCCGCCGGCGCGTCGCCTAGCGGCGCGTTCGCGTCATAGCTGGGGCGAGCTGCGGCACCGGGGCGAGCCAGTCCGTATACTTCGGCTCCTTCCCGACCAACGCCCGCTGGAAGACGCTCATGACCTGCTGGGTCACGGGTCCGGGGGCTTTGATTCCGATGACATTGTGGCCGACCGACTTGATCGGGGCGATCTCGGCGTAGGTGCCCGTGAAGAACGCCTCGTCCGCGGAGAGGAGCTCGTTGACGGAGACGAGCTTCTGGACGACCGGGTACCCGAGGTCCGTCGCGATCCGGATCACCGTGTCGCGGGTGATCCCGAGCAGGATGTCCGACTCGAGGCCCGGAGTGTAGACGGTCCCGTTCCGAACGACAAAGATGTTCTCCCCCGTGCCTTCGGCGACGTACCCATTCGAGTCGAGGAGGATCGCCTCCTCGTAGCCGTCGAGCGTCGCGTCCGCCCCCGCGAGGTAGCCCGAGAGGTAGTTCCCGGCCGCTTTCGCATACGACGGCAGGGCGTCCGAGTGAGGCTTGCGGAACGGCGAGATCTTGGCCCGGATCCCCGCCTCGGAGCCCTCGCCGAGGTACTTCTTCGCGGGAATGGCCGCGATCGCGAGCGAGACCTTCCCCGTGAGGTTCTTGACCCCGAGCGCGGGCTCGCCCCGGTAGACGAGGGGCCGGATGTACGAGGGGTAGGTGGGGTTCGCCGCCTGGGTCTCGAGCACCGCCCGCTCGATCTCCGCGGCCGAGTAGGGGATCTGCATGAGGTAGAACCGGGCCGAGGTGATCAATCGCGCGACGTGCTCCTTCAGGCGGAAGATCGCGGGTCCCCGCGGCGTCACGTACGCCCGGATGCCCTCGAAGACCCCCACCCCGTAGTGGAGCGAATGGTTCAGGACATGAACGTGGGCGTCGGCGAAGTCGACCAGTCGTCCGTCCATCCAGATCTTCTTCCCGTTTGCTGCCATCATGGTCGACTGCGCCGAGGAGGTTCGGAGACTCCTCCCGCTTCCGAAAACGACCCTCGCTAAAAGACCTCCCGTCCCGGCCGCACCGGAGGATCGGTCCTCCGCGCCGAAGCTCGTCGACCGCGTGCCTTGGTTTTAGCCGCGAGGGACAAACGACCAGCCGTACGCGCAGAATTTAGCGCGTTTGCAGCAAACGGCCGCCCCGCCTCCCGCGCGGGTCGCGACCTCCTCCGCAGGGTGACGGGACTCCGTCACGCGTCGGCCGGTAGCCGGTTGCTCGCAGGGGCCGTCGCGCGAAACCACGACGCGTCTTTGCGTTCGGGAAAGGATAGACATACGCATATGCATATATTGATGCTTTCCGACGCCCTCGACCGACGGGCCGTTCGGTTCGACCCCGGATCGTCGGACACCGACGTCCGCGAAACATCGGTTCCCCCTCGCCCCAGCCAGTAGCCCGGTTCGATTGATTGTCGATGGTGGTCTTCGTAGCGTCCGTATCGTGTCAACGGATACTGCGTTGCCCATACGTCATGGCCGAGCATCGTCCGTATCTCGTTGAGGGGGACTCTCCCGAGGTGGGGCGGCCCGGCTACGGATGGATCGAGCCCGCAGGAGACCGGACGGAGGGCGGGTCCCCGCGGGTGCCCCCGGGGCGCGAGCGAGGCGGGACGGGCGACTCCACTGCGAGGTTACTTCGGGCGGTGTCCCCGCCGAGAAATCGTCCTGATTCCGGCGACAACGGTCCGTGCGCACAGTGGGCCTCCCTCGGGATTCGCCGACCCCATCGCCTACCGCGCCCGAAGAGTCTACAACGATAGGGCGCGGGGGCTCCGAACCGACGGCCCACCGCCGTCTGCCTGTCCCCGCGGAGGCGCGGTTCCGGTGACCCCATGACGGAAGTCCCGCGGATCGCGCGCCCGGGACCAAGCGGTGGCCCTCTACCGCTTCTTCGGGCCCTTAGACAGGCAGAACCCCCCTCTGCACGGACTCCCCCCCGACAATGCGAGACTTCAGGGCCGCCGGGAGAGGGGACGCGGGAGGATGTATAACTCATGTTATACGAACTCTCGTCAGAGAATGCCGAGGCGGTCCCGACCCACTGCCTCCGCATTCTGATGGTTATCGTGTGTAAGTTGTTGTGGAATCGTTACTTACTAGTCTAAGACCATCTAACCACAAGAGTGGGGGTCCGGGGGCTCGATCGGCCTTCCGGGC
>DAIDCO010000019.1 GCA_027309555.1 bacterium | reverse complement strand
GGACCCCCGCCGCAAGGGACCGGCGGACCTCCGAGCCAGCCGCACCGCCCCTGACGCGACGCCCTCCCGGGCCGCCCTATCGGGGGAGGAATCGGGCCCGCGCGCGGGTTAGGTGGGTGGGCGCGGAGGAGGTATCGACGACCTCGAGCACGGTCCCCTTCTCGTCGAGGAAGAACGACACCCGTCGCGCCGCGCCCCCCGCCCCGAGCACCCCGTACTGGGTCGCGACCGCTTTCGAATGGTCCGCGATCAGCGGGAACGGGAGCCCGTACTTCACCGCGAACGCCTTCTGCTGCGGACAGTCGTCCGTGCTGACGCCGACGACCGCGACCCGGTGGGACTGGAACTCCGCGTAGTGGTCTCGGAACCCCTTCGACTCGATCGTGCAGCCGGGGGTGTCGGCTTTGGGATAGAAGTAGAGGACCACCGGCGACCCGCGCAGGCTCGAAAGTCGGAACGGCGACCCATCCTGGTTCGGCGCCTCGAAGTCGGGCGCTTGCTCGCCTACCGCCACCATCGCGGGGAGGACGGCCCCGGACGTATTTGACGGAGGCGAACGGCGCCTTCCCCGCTCAACCGGTCGCGACGGTGACCAGGGTCTCGGTCGACTTGATCCCCGAGATCTTGCGGATCTTGTGCACGACGGTGTCGAGGGCGGCATTGATGTGCGGCGCCTGGACTTTCGCGATGAGATCGAAAGGGCCGGTCACCGCCTCGACCTCGGTGACGCCGGGGACGGCCCGGATCTTCCGGAGCACGTCCTCCAGACGGCCGACCTCGGTCTCAACGAGCAGGTAGAGCGTCTCCATGCTTCGTTTTCCGTAAGAGGCTTCGGGGGTATTCAACCTAGCGACCGCCGGGCCACCGGCACGCGGGAGTGATAGTCTCGCGCGGTTCTCGCGGACCATGTCGACGCCGCCGTCGGAGCTCGCGACGCGTCTCCGCGCCTGGTTCGACCACCCTCGAGCGACCCAGCCGTCCGCCAGCGCGAGCGGACAGACGTTCTACTTCCTCTCCGACCGTGCGGGCCACCCGGAGGCGTGGTCGATCTCCGCCACCGGTGGGCCGCCGTCGCCCCTCCTCCGGACGAAGGAGCGGGTCGGTCGGGTCCAGCCCGCGCCCGAAGGGGACCGTCTGGTGGTCGCGAGCGACGTGGGGGGCGACGAGCACTGGGAGCTCTCGCTCGTCGCGGCGGACGGGAAGGGCCGTCGGCGACTGACGAGCGATCCGAGCCGCATTCACGAGCCGGGCGCGTGGCGCGACAGCCACCGCTACGTCTTCCGGTCGAACGCGCGCGACGTCCGTTTCTTCGACATCTACGAGATCGACCTCGATGGGTCCGCTGCGCCCGCGCGGATCCGCGAGGAGGACGCCCTGGTCGAGGTCGTCGCGGCCCGAGGGGACCGGCTCCTCCTTCAACAGGCCCGGACCAACATCGACGCGGTCCTCCTCCTGCGCTTGGGCACGGACGAGCGCCCGCTCAACCCCCACTCGGGCGAGGAGGCGGTCTTCGATGCCGACCTCGCGAAGGACGCGGTATACGCGGCGACGAATCCCGGCCGCGAGTTCACGGCCCTCTACCGTTTCGGCGCCGAGGGGAATGGCCCCGAGCTCGTCCACAGCTTCGGGGGGGACCTCGAACACGTCCGGGCCGATCGCGCGGGTCGACGACTCGCGCTCGTCGCGAACGACCGGGGCTATAGCCGACTCTTCCTCTGGGAGATAGGTTCGGCCGAGCTCTCTCCCGTGGACCTGCCGTACGAAGGGGTCGTCGATTCGGTCGCGTGGCTCCCCGACGGCGCGACCCTCCTCTTCGACCTCAGCGCCCCCACGCTCGGGGTCGAGATCTTTCGCGCGGACGTCGCCGATCGGACGGTCCGGGCCGTGACGCGCGCCGCCGGCCCGATGCCCGGACCCGGGGTCGCTCCCGCGCTCGCCGGGTTCGCCGCGTCCGACGGACTTCGGGTCCCCTATTGGCTCCACGCCCCCCCCGGGACCCCTCGAGGCACGATCGTGCTCGTCCACGGCGGCCCCGAGTCTCAGGCGCGACCCGGCTTCGCACCCGTGATCGCTTTCCTGGTCGAGCGGGGATTCCGGGTCGTCGTCCCGAATGTCCGAGGGTCCCTCGGTTACGGGCGGACCTACCTCCACCTGGACGACGTGCGTCGACGCATGGACTCGGTCCGCGACCTGCGGGACCTCGCGGACCACCTCGGGAGCACCCCGGCCGGCTCCGGGGAGGTACGACCGAAGTTCGGGATCATCGGGGGGAGCTACGGAGGGTTCATGGTCCTCTCGGCGATCTCCACGTACCCCGCCCTCTGGGCCGCGGCCGTGGACATCGTCGGCATCGCGAACTTCGTCACGTTCCTCGAGCGAACCGGCCCGTGGAGGCGGAAGGTCCGCGAGGACGAGTACGGCAGCCTCGAGCACGACCGCGAGTTCCTCGAAAAGATCTCGCCCCTCCATCACGCGGACCAGATCCGTGCGCCGCTCCTCGTGGTCCACGGGGCGAACGACCCGCGAGTGCCGATCTACGAGGCCGAGCAGATCGTCTCCACGCTCGAGCGGCTGAACGTGCCCGTCGAGTTCCTGCGCTTCGAGGACGAGGGACACGGTCTCGTACGACGGGAGAACCAGGTCCGCGCGTACGCGCGCGCTGCGGAGTTCTTCGAGCGCTACCTCGCCCCTCGGTCGGCCTCGGGGGGGCCGACCGAGCGCCGGGGGCCGGCGGCGGAGGGGTAACCGTCCTCCAAAGCGTTAAGCGGACCGAGACCCCGGTACGGTCCCCCATGCCGTTGCGTGTCCACGACACCCTGACCGGCCACCGGCGCGCCGTGCGCCGGCGCCCCGGGCGCCCCCTCGGCATGTACATCTGCGGACCGACGGTCTACGCGCCGGCGCACGTCGGGCACGCCCGGACGTACCTCTACTTCGACGTCGTTCGGCGGTCGTTCCTCGCGGACGGCGTGCCGGTCCGTCACGTGATGAACATCACCGACTTCGAGGAGAAGATCGATCGGAAGGCCGCCCTCCTCGGGATCGGTTGGAAGGAACTTGCCCGTCGGGAGGAGCGGGGATTCTTCCGTGACCTCGACGCCCTCTCCATTCTTCGACCCACGTACCGGCCGCGGGCGAGCGACTTCATTCCCCGCATGATCCGCATCGCGGCCCGGCTCGAGCGGACGGGTCGTGTCGAGCGTTCGGGCGATGCGTGGTACTATCGGCCTCCCGAGCGGCCGCGCGAGGCGAACTTCCCGGTCAGCAACGAGCTCTCCCGTCACGCGGTCGCCGAGCCGGGCCACCCGTTCCCCGAGAACGAGTCGATCGCGTCGAGGTTCATGGTCTGGCAACGCCAGGAACCTCCGCTGGCGTCCTGGAAGGGACCGTGGGGCCCGGGGATGCCCGGCTGGCATCTCGAATGCTACGCGATGGCCGAGCACTACCTCGGCGTGCCGGTCGACCTGCACGGCGGGGGGCTCGACCTCGTCTACCCGCACCACCACGCCGAGAACGAGATCGCTCTCGCCCTCACCGGCCGCGTCTTCTCCCGCTGCTTTCTGCACACCGCCTTCGTCCTCCTCAACGGGAGGAAGATGTCGAAATCGACCCAGAATCTAGTTTCGATCCGCGAGGCGCTATCGCAGGTGGGGGCCCCCGGACTTCGCTGGTACCTCCTCCGCGTACCGTACTCCGCAGGACTCGTGTGGGACGGCCGTCAGCTCGGCCGAGCCCGCGACGAGCACGACCGCGTCCGGCGGACGATCGCGCGCTGGCTCGCGGGAAGCCGCGGTGGCCGCGTCGGCGCCCGGGCGGCCGTCGGTCTCGTACGGGGCCTTCGGGCCGACCTCTCCGACAACCTCGCCACCGATCTCGCACTCGAACGCGTCCACGCCTTCGCTTCCGAGCTCGAACGCGATCCGACCGGGGTCGTGCCTCGGGGCGAAGGCCCCGCCGCGCGACGGGCGATCGCCGATGCCGAGGCCCGACTCGGGATACCGCTGCACTAGGCGGGCGTCCGCTCCACGATCATGCTGAGGCCGTTGCCCCCTCCCATGCAGAGGGTGGCCAGGCCCCGGCGGCGGTTCGAGCGTACGAGCTCCTGAACGAGAGTGACCACGATTCGGGCCCCGCTGGCTCCGATCGGGTGCCCCAACGCGACCGCGCCTCCGTGGACGTTGAACTGCGCCTCAGTGAACCCGAACGACCGCTGCACCGCGAGCGAGGCCGACGCGTAGGCCTCGTTGTGCTCGATCCGGTCGAGGTCGGCGGGGGCGAACCCCGTCCACGCGAGGTGGCGGCGCACGGTGGGGATCGGCGATTCCATTACGTCCCGTGGGTGGACGCCGCTCTCGTCGATCGAGTGGATCCACCCGAGAGGACGGGCCCCCCTTTGCGCGACCTCCCCTTCGCTCGCGAGGACGAGCGCGGCGGCACCGTCCGAGAGGCGCGAGGAGTTGCCGGCGGTGAGACGGCCGTCCGGCCGGAACGCCGGCGCGAGTCGGGCGAGCTTCTCGAGGGTGGTGTCGGGGCGCGGAGCCTCGTCGTGGTCGAGGCCGGGACCTCCCGGACCGTCGGACGGAGGCACGGGGACGAGTTCGGAGGAGAAAGTGCCGTCCGCGGCCGCTTGGGAGGCGAGGCGGTGGCTCCGCAGCGCGAACGCGTCGATCTCCTCGCGGGTCAGATGGAACTTCTCGGCGATGCGCTCGCCCGTGAGGCCCATGATCTCGTGCTCATCGTAGGCATCGATGAGCGAGTCTCGCTGCATGGCGTCGTCGAGCGTATGGGGACCCGGGCGGCTGCCCCAGCGCATCGCCCCCTCGAGCAGGTACGGTGCGTTCGACATGCTCTCCATGCCTCCCACCAGCACCCGGTCGAAGCTGCCGGATCGGATCGCCATCCACCCCCAATGGAGGGCCTTCATGCCCGAACCGCAGACCATGTTCACCGTCGCGGCCCCTACCGTGTCCGGGATGCCTGCGCCCCGGAGGACCTGGCGCGCGGGATTCTGTCCCGCGCCGGCCTGGATTCCCTGCCCGAACAGGACCTCCTCGATGTCCCCGGGCGAGAGCCCGGCCCGCTCGATCGCCGCGCGGGCGGCGACGACGCCGAGACGAGGGGCCGGCAGGCCCCGCAAGGCGCCCCCGTAGCGCCCGATGGGGGTCCGGACGGCGGAGAGGATGGCGACCTTCGGCATCACGGGGCCGGTCATGGCAGACCGACCGTCGGCGAATTAAGAAGCTAGCGGGCATTTCGCGATTTCCCGACGCGGACTCGGCCCCGCCCGCGCCGCGCGCAGAACCCCCGGATCCTGCGCGGCGGCGACGCCAACCGGTCAGTCCTCTTCGACGCGAGGCGCCAACAGGTAGCGGCCCTCGCCCCGGCCGCCGCTCATCGCGAACTCGACCTTGAGCGGGTACTCGTTGCCAACGTGGAGGGTCGTCTCCTCCGCGGAGATCGATTTTACCATCGCGGAGAAGAAATCGAGGGGATACATGCTCTTCACCGGCTCTTTTACCTCGAGCCGAGTCAGGCCCTCCTTCGGGATCTTGAGGTCGAGCCGGTCGGTGTCGCCCTCCGAATGCATCGTGAAGGCGTCCGCCTCGAGGCTGAGCGTCACATGGTCGGTGAAGCTCTCGCTGCCGCGGATCCCCTGGCGCATATCCTCGGTTCGGAGGGTCACGCTCGCCGGAGGGCTCACGTTCGGGACCTTCGGGTCCGTGATCCCCGCCGGGTCGACGACCGCCATCTGGCGGGTCAGCCGGCCGACGCCGGCGATGAGCCGGTTCTTGCCGTCGAACTGAAGGTCGATCAGGTCGCCCGGTTTCGAGAGCCGGAGGACCTCCTTGAGCTTCTCGACATCGACACCGATCTCGGTCGGTTCGCCGGTGAACTCCTCGAAGACTCCCTTCTGGAGCTTGAGGACGAGCATCGCGACGTGGGAAGGGTCGACCGCCTTCGCTTCGAGGCCGTCCTTCGAAATACTGAGCTTGACCTCACTGACGAGGGTGGAGACGACCTCGACGACCTCGCGGAGGTTCTCCATCTTGATACGGAGCTTAAACATCCAGGGCCTCGGCGCGACACATCGGTCCCCTCTAAAAAGGTTGCTTCGTGCCGAGGGCGGCACAAGGCACTTCCCCGCCCAACGGCTCGGCCCCGCGTGACCGAGCTCGCCTACCTTTCGGACATGCCTTCTGCGTACGTGCGGGAGTTCCGGGCGCGCCTGGTCGCCCGGCCGCCCGGCGCCGTGGTCCTCGATCGAACGTACTTCTACCCGACGGGCGGGGGCCAGCCGAGCGACCGCGGCACGCTCGAGCTCGCCGATGGCTCTCGCGCCGACGTAGTGGACGTCACGAAGTCCGGCTCCGCGGTCGTCCACCGGCTCGAGGCCTTGCCCACGTTCGCGCGCTCGCTCGCGCCCGATGCCGAGGTCCTGGGCCGCATCGACTGGACCCGACGCCACGCGCACATGCGCCTCCACACCGCCCAACACCTCGTGAGCGCGCGGATCTTCTTGGCCACCCGACTTCGGACCCGCCGGGCCAGCCTTGGCGGGACGCGCGCGACCCTCGACCTCGAAGGACCGCTTCCCCCCGGCGTTCTCCCGGCCGTCGCCGACGAGGTCCGGGCGGTGATAGGGGAACCCCGGCCCGTCGTCATCCGACTCGTGCCTCGGTCCGATTGGGATCGCCACCCCCTCTCGGAACGCTCGGGACTCGTGTCCCTGCCGCCGCAGGTCGACCCGGTCCGGGTCATCGCGATCGAAGGGCAGGACACCTGCCCCTGCGGCGGAACGCACGTCCGGTCGACCGGCGAGATCGGAGACCTCGAGTTTGCCCCTCTGCGTCCGGGGCTCACGGGGAGCACCCGGGTCGAGTTCAGGCTGGTCGAGACCGCGCCGACCACTCCGACCGCGTGACCCCGTAGAACCGGACGTCGTGCCAGCGGGCGTGGTGGTAGAGGGCCGACCGCATCGTGCCCTCGAGACGGAAGCCGAGCCCCTCGGCGAGGCGGTACGATGCGACGTTCTCGACGTCACAGGTCGCGCCGACGCGCTCGACGGAGGTGGTGCGGAAGAGCTGGTCGACGAGGAGACCCACCGCCTCGCGTCCGACCCCTCGACCTCGCGCCGACCGCTCCCCGAGGAGATACCAGACGTCCACATACTCGAGGACCGGATGGGCGCGGTAGTGCCCGACCGCTCCTACGAGGTCCCCCTCCGACCGCCGCTCGACGCCGAAGCGGGGAGCGAGGGAGGCGGGGTCGTTGCCCGCCGCCTCCACGGCCCGGGCGAACGACTCCAAGTCGTCGACCAAGAAGCGGTCGAACGGCGCGACGACCTCGGGATCGTCGTACCAGGAGAAGACGCGGCGATACTCCTCGGGAACGATCGGTCGAAGGCGGACGGTCGGGCCCTCGAGCACGGTCATGGCCGGCTACGCGCCGGGGGACGGCCGCTCGGCCGGTGGGACCCGAAGCCGGTCCTCGTCCGAGTCGACCGTTTCGCGGGAGATGGGTTCCCCGTCGAGCGCGGCCGGCTCCTCCCGTTGGACCTCGAGCGCCTTGCGGTGGCCGCTCGGTGTCAGCGAGTACACGTGCTTGGGCTCGGAGTAGCCGACGACATATTGGGTCCGTCGATAGATCATCCGGCCCATTTCGAGCGAGCGAAGGGCCTGCTTGAGGTCCGCGAGATCCTCGGTCGAGAACTTGCGGAAGATCCCGAACTCGGTCGTCCACTGGGAGGCCTCGAACCGGATCTGCTGGCCCCGGTGTTCGAGCAGATGCAACAGCAGCACTCGCTCGATCCGGTCGAGGTCCTCCTGCGGCATCCCCCTACCTCGCCGCCCGCGTCAAGAGATCGTCGTGATCTCGTAGTGGACATCGAGGCCCTTGAGGCGCTCGTGCATGTCGGTCATGAGCCGCAGCACGTCCTCGAGGGGCGCCTTCTCCTTCCATTTGTAGACGAAATCGTGCATCCCCATCGACTCCTCGAAGCCGAGCGCCCGCATCGCTTCGAGCACTTTCAGCGGGTTCGCGCCTTCGGAATGGAAGGTCATCCGGACGTAGGTACGCATGGTCGTCCGACCGGAGCGGTCGGTGCATCGTGTTTAGGCGACCGTTTGTTTATATATGCTTCCCTGACTCGAGCGGAGCGCATGACGGGTCCCGCAAGGTCCGGACCGGTGGTCGTGACGGGAGGGGCTGGGGCCATCGGCTCGGTACTCGTCCGTACCCTGCTCGCCCGGGGCACCGAGGTTCGCGTCGTCGACGACCTCTCGAGCGGGAAGCGCGAGCATCTCGACGGCCTCCTCGACACCCCGCGGTGCTCCCTCACAGTCGCTGACGTGCGCGAACCCGCCTCGTACGCCACGGCGTTCCGCGGGGCTTCGGCGGTCTGGCACCTCGCGGCGAACACCGACATCCGGCGGGGGTCGGCCGACCCCCGCATCGACTTCGAACACGGGACCCTCGCGACCTTCCGGGTGCTCGAGACCGCTCGGCAGAACGATGTGCCGCGCTTCTTCTTCTCCTCCTCGAGTGTGGTCTATGGGTTCCCGAAGGTGTTCCCCACGCCGGAGGAGTACGCCCCCCTGGAACCCGAGTCGCTCTACGGCTCCGGGAAGCTCGCCGGCGAGGCGATGGCCTCGGCCTACGCACACTCCTACGGTATCCAGAGCTGCCTTTTCCGGTTCGCGAACATCATCGGACCGGGGATGACCCACGGGGTCCTCTACGACTTCTTCGAGAAGCTCTCGCGCGACCCCCGTCGGCTCGAAGTCCTCGGGGATGGTCGCCAGGCGAAGAGCTACCTCCGCACCGAGGACTGCGTCGAGGCGATGCTGCTCGCCGGGGACCGGGCGATCGGGCCGGTGAGCGTCTACAACCTCGGCACGACCGACCGGATCGCGGTCCGGGAGATCGCCGAGAAGGTCGTCGCGGCGCACGGCGGGTCGGCCCGGATCGACTACACGGGGGGCGACCGCGGCTGGACGGGGGACGTCCCCCAGCAACTCCTCTCGATCGAAAAGATCCGGCAACTGGGCTGGTCGCCGCGATACTCGAGCGCGGCGGCGATCGACCGCACCATCGAGGAGATGCGCGCCGCGCGGGGTCGCCGCGCCTGAGGGGGCCCGGTCAACCCACCGGCCGCAGGGCGGCCACGGTCCGGTAGATCTCGAGGTGGCGGGCGGCGACCCCGGGCCACGCGTAGCGTTCTTCGGCGCTCCGACGCGCGCTCTCGCCCATCGTCCGGCGGAGGTCGGCGTCGGAAACGAGGCTGCGGGCGTGCTGGCGGATCCCCGCCTGGAGGCCGGCCTCGTCGTCGGGCAGGCACCAGCCGGTCACTCCGTGATCGACCACTCCCTCCACCGCCCTCCCTCCGAGGACGGGAAGTCCCGAGGAAAGACCCTCGAGCACCGTCGCCGACAGGATCTCGACGGCGCTCGGGTGGATGAGGAAATCGCTCTCCGAGAAGAGTTGGGCGAGCTCCTCTTCGGAGACCTCGCCGAGCAGCTCGACATGGGGCCCGGCCCGCCGGACGGTTTCCGCGTAGTCGCGGGAAACGATCGGGCCCGCGATGCGCAGCGTCGCGCCCGTCTCGCGCAGGGCCGTGGCCGCGAGGTGCCAGCGTTTGAACGGCGCGACGACCCCGACGCCGAGCGCGCGGGTGCCCGAGCGCAGCTCCCATCGGGGCGTGAACCGCACTGAGTCGACGCCGAACGGCACCACCCCGATGGGGGGCAGTGGGGGACGCACCGTTGCGCGCATCGTGCGGGCGAGGGGTTCTGTCAGGGCGACCACCGATCGGGCTCCGCGCACGGCCCGACGCTCGAGCCAATACCCCCACCGGTGCGAGAGCCGTTCCCGGTAGTACCAGTGGCGGGAGTGCGAGGTGTAAACGTACGGGTACCGTCCGAGCGCCAGCCGGTTCGCGACGACCGGAGTGTGGGCGTGAAGGATGTCGTACGGCTCGCTGCGGAGCAGCCGGGGGAGCTCCCACGCAAAGGGGTACTCGTCCCGCATCCGCCGATGCCGGACCCGGTTCAGGATTCGGACCTCGGCCCCCGCCGCTTCGAGGGCAGTCCGAAGGTCGGTAAGGATCCGCTCGATCGCGCCGTACCCCGTCGGGGGGATCGGATGGACTCCCCCTCCGATTAGGACGATCCGCACGGCCGTACTAGGGGCCCCTGAGATTAAGCCCTTGGCGCGCTCCGGTCCAGGAGCGCAGCCGGGTCCGGACCCGGCCGTATCCCCGGAGCGTCCTTGGCAACCGTCTGCGTAGAGATCGCGGTAGGAGACGACCCACGCCTCCCGAACGCCCTCGCATCGCTCGAGACGCAGGCGCGTCGACCGGACCGGGTGTTCCTTGCCGCCGCCCCGACGACCCCGGCCGGCCTCCTCGATGCGGCCCGTTCCCGCGCTCCGTCGCTCGTGGTCGAGGTGGGGCGGTTCCCGAACGGGATCGTCGGGGCGCGCGCGGGGGCCCTCGAGCGGATCGGAGAGGAGCTGACTGCGTTCCTCGATTCGGACGAGGTCGCGCCCGCCGATTGGCTCGGGCGCCTCGTGGGGCCGATCGAGGACGGACGTGCGGGATTCACCGGGGGACCCACCCGCCCGCTGAGACCGGCCCGGACCTCCATTGAGCGGTACTATGAGCTCCTCGAGCGGTCGATCTACGAGGACCTGGTGGCAACGAGCGTCGCGTACCTGCCGCTGCAGAACACGGCGTGGCGCACGGCGGACCTGCGACGGCTCGGCTTCGATCCCCGTATCCCGTACGCGGAGGACCACGACCTCGAGACTCGGGCGCTCGCGGGGGGACTCCGCGGGACGTTCGTCCCCGAGGCCTGGGTCTACCACGACAAGAGCACGGAGACGAGCTACCGACGCTGGCTCGCGAAGCGGTACCGCTACCTACTCGCGATGGCGATGTCGCTCCTCAAGAACGGCGGATTACGAGGGCGGCTCGGGGAGGCCCGCCACCCCGTGCCCCACCCGCTCCGGTACGTCGAGGCCGCTCTGAAGCCGATCGCGCTCCTCCACGCCTCCGTCCGTTGGCGACGCGTGGCCCGCGGGGCCGCACCTCCCGTCCGTTGACCCGATCCGCCGCTCCCGACCGCTGGGGTCCCCATCGCCGGGAAAACCTTATCCTACCCCCCGGTTCGGCGGGGCCATGTCGCCTGAGTCTTCCGCGGCGCACGCCCCGGCGAACACGACCCGGGCGGGCGACCTCGTGCGCATCGAGTATGACCTGTGGTCCGAATCCGGAGGCAAGACCGAACTGCTCGACACGACGCACGAGGAAGTGGCCCAGAAGGAGAGCATCCCGTCGCCCGAGGGATTCTCCTTTGGCCCGCGACCGCACGAGGTCGGGGGAGATCGGTTCCCGTCGGGGATCGAGAACTCGCTGGTCGGGCTCAAGGTGGGCGAAGAGGTTGAACGGGAGTTCGCCCCGGCCGATGCGTTCGGGGAGCGGGACCCGAACCTGATCGAACTGTTCTCCATGCACGAGATCGAGCGCCTCCCCGAGATGCGGCGGGAGGATGCGCACCTCGATGTGGGGACGATCCTTACGATCGAAGGTCGTCGCGGGCGGGTCGTGACGCTCACCGCCGCCCGGGTCCGCGTCGACTTCAATCCCCCGTTCGCGGGCCGCAAGGTCCGGGCGAAAGTGAAGATCCTCGAGCGGATCAGCGACCCCGCCGACCAGGTGCGGGCGATCCTCGAACTCCAGTACGGCCGCGCCACCGAATTCGACGTCGAGCACCACGAGAAGTCGATCACGCTGAAGCTCCCCGAGCGCTCGAAGTTCGACATTGCCTGGCTCGCGGCGAAGCCCCGGGTGGTCGACCGGATCCGTAGCCATCTCCGTCCCTCCGTGATTCGCGTGGTCGAGGAGTACGTTACTCCCGTCGCGGAGAAGAAGGAGGAGCCGACAAAGACCGAGGCCCCCGACGCTCCGGCCCACGGAGCTACGGCTCCCGAGGCGGCCGAGTCCGGCACGGGAACGGAGAGCCCCCCCGCGGCTGTGCACGGGAAGCGTGGGGGGAAGTCCGCGAAGAGCGCAGCGTCAGCCCCGACGGACGCCTAGGGCGCGCAGCGCCTACCGCGCCCGAGCCGGGAACCAACGACGGCCTCTTGAACCCCCCCGAACCTGGTCCTTCGCATGTCCGTCGCCGCTCCAGCCCCTCCCGGCATGCCTCGTGCCTTCGTGATCGCGGTCTTCGCCGCCTCCATTATCATCGGGGTCGCGATCGGATACTTCGGGATCAGCGGTCAACTCGGCGCCGGGATCCCCTGAGCGGCCCGGCGGAGTCTGTATCGACCCCTCTTAAACGGCGACGCCGCTCGCTGTGCCCGTGTCGGGACCCGGTGCAAGGGCTGCCACCAGCGACCGGAGGGAGAACCTCGCCTGGCTCGTGGGCGGCCTGATCGTTCTCGGTGTCTTCGCGGTCGGTGCGGCGTTCTGGTTCAGGTACCACCCATAGGTCGCGCCGGTGGGGAGGGCGGTCGGCCCGCCTCGGGCCATCGGTAGAGGTATACGTCCGTAGCGCGGTCGTAGCTCGTCGGAGTCCACCCCGGTACCGGATGGCAGTGACTCACCACTCTCGCCCCCGCGGGAAGCTCGGACTCGAGCTTCGGCCGGAGGCGGGCCATGGCACCGGGCCACAGGAACGCGGTCACGACGGTCGCGGACCGGTAGTCGAGGTGGAAGAAGTCGCCCCATCGGATCGAGATGCGGTCTGCCAACGGCCCGACTCGCCGACGCAGCCGGAGGATCGCGACCCGGATCGGTTCGACTTCGACGCCGACCGCGCGGGCGCGATAGGTCCGGACCGCCCGAAAGACGATAGCCCCGGTGCCGGCGCCGAGGTCGAAGACGGTGTCCGCCGGGCCCACCTCGGCGAAGCGCAGCATCTGCTCGACCGCCCGGCGCGGGGTTGGCTCGTAGCCCGCGCCAAACGCGAACGAAGCAAAGACGAAGTAGGCTGCCCCGAGGCCGAGGAGGAGGAGGACGAACGCGACGTCGATCGTCAGGTCGGCCATCGGCGCGGCCTCAGCGCACGCGGCGCACGGCCAGCCGAAGCTGGTGGGCAGCCGTGCGGGGATCGAGCGAGCGCGCGACGACCCGGTCGAGGAGTCCCCGGAGCGCGGGGTCGCGCTCGAGCTGCTCGGAGAGCTCTCGTCCCAAGCGGTCGCGAACGATCCCGACGATCTCGACCGTGAGGCGGTGACGCTCACTGGTCGCGCGCTCGCCCGTTCGGTCGAGGTACTGCTCGTGGGCTTCCACGGCGTTCCAGAGCTCCTCGAGTCCGCGCGGCTCTGTCATCGAGGTTCCGACGACGGCGGGAGTCCACCGGCCCTCGCGGGTCCCGTGGGCCACCAGATCCACGAGATCGCGCTGGGCGATATCGGCGCCGGGCAGGTCTGTCTTGTTGACGCAGAACACATCGGCGATCTCGAAGAGCCCGGCCTTCAAGGTCTGCACCTCGTCCCCCAGGTGCGGTACCAGGACGACCACGCGCGTCGTCGCGATCTCGCGGATCGCCACGTCGACCTGGCCACTGCCGACCGTTTCGACCAGGACGACATCAAAGCCGGCGGCGTCCAGGAGCCGCGCGGTCTCGAGCGTGGCTGCGGCCACTCCCCCCGATGCGCCCCGGCTCGCCATGGACCGGAAGAACACTCCGGGATCGTCCACCCGTCCCTCGAATCGGATGCGGTCCCCGAGCACCGATCCGCCCGAGAACGGGCTCGAGGGGTCGACTGCAACGACCGCGACCGTGCGACCGCGCGCGCGCAACAGCCCGACGAGCGCGTTGATGAGGCTCGACTTGCCGACCCCGAGCGGCCCTGCGAGGCCCACGATCGGCGCGCCGTGGGTCCGTCCGTAGATCGCCGCAAGGATCGGGTCGGCCGCGGCGTCCCCGTTCTCGATCGACGTGATCGCCCGCGCCAAGGCCCGGCGGTCTCCCCGGAGGATCGCCCGCGCAGACGCGGGTAGCCGTTCCGCCCCGGTCATGCCCGACGACGGGCGATCCTCTGCGCCGTGGAGACGATCTCATCGAGCGAAGTTCCGGGCCCGAAGATCGCCCGGATGCCGGCCCTCTTCAGCCGCCGCGCGTCCTCGTCCGGAATGATCCCGCCCGCGAACACCGGCACGTTGCCGGCCTTTTGCCGCTTCAAGAGCGCGAGGACCCGGGGGAAGAGCGCCATGTGGGCTCCGGAAAGGATCGAGAGGCCGATGATATCGACGTCCTCCTCGAGCGCGGCCCGCACGATCTCCTCGGGAGTCTGACGGAGCCCCGCGTAGATGACCTCCATCCCCGCGTCCCGCAACGCCCGGGCCACGACCTTCGCGCCCCGGTCGTGTCCGTCGAGCCCCGGTTTCGCGATGAGCACTCGGATCGGGTGGCTCCGCAACGACGAAGCGCTCGGGCCCATCGTTCCTCCGACGAAGGAGGCGGAGAAAAGCTTTCGCAGGCCGCGCTCAGAGCCACGAGACCAGGTCGATCACGAGGTTCCCCGCGAGGAGCGCAGTGATGGCCCCCGCCGCCATCAGGACGAGGAACGGGATCTGCGGCGTGACCCAGACACGGCGAACGCCACGGTCGGTGAGCTCTTGCGCGATTCGCACGCGGCGCCGATGGTCCTCGTCCGAGGTGTCGACCTCGTCCACGTCGTCCGGCTCCGGCCGGAACGCGGGGTCGCGAACCCACACGAAGCGGCGGGGAAGCTCTTCCACGGGCAACAGGTATCCGGTGAACCCGCCCGGGAACGAGAATTCTCCGCGGATGAGGTTCCGGACGGCGAGCCCGAGCGGAACGATGACGGAGAGCAGGGCGGCATTGGTCAACAGATCGAGCGAGAAGGGAAGGAACGACGGGACCGCGCTCAGTGGGCCGCTCGGCACCAGCAGCGGTGAAGGGAAGATGGGGACCAGGAGCGCCGCGATCATCAGCGCCTTCGCGTCCGCGCCCCCGTAGAGCACGCCCACCTCGAAGAGCACCCGGGCGAAGACCACGCTCACGAGCACCGCGACGGCCCCCACGGGTACTGCGGTCGGTCCCACCCCGTTGCGGAGGACGGCGCCGGCGATGACGACAACCACGAGGACGTAGGCGATCAGTTCGATCACGTCCGCGTGGCGCCCGAGACGAGGGCCGATCCGTTCGTCCCACGCGAACATGTGCTCGAGGGTCAGGGCGGCCACGACGATCCAGAGCGCCACCGGAAGCGCGCCCCCCGGCGAGATGGCGACGACGCCCAGCACGAACCCGGCGAGCCCGAGCGCCTGCCAGAGCGAGTCGGATACCTCGCGCTCCCGGAGGTCGGCCACGGCCGCATACAGGAAGCCCCCGACCAGTACGACGACGCCGGTGATGAGCGCGGTCTGCTCGATGCCCACCACGCCTTTCCACCCGACGCCGGTCCGACCGGGACCGCCTTCTTAAGGGCGATTCCCCGACGCGGGTTCGCGGTACGGAGGTGGGCGCAGGCGCCGAACCTCGCCCCCCAGCGCCCTCGCCCGTCGGCTTCCCCGGGGGGATACGCCTCGAGCAGCCTCGAGCATCCTCGGGCAGGCTCCCCCAAACCTCCCCGAACCGTCGTGACGCCCCGGACACCGCGGTCGGTCCCCGGTCGGACCCCGGGGCGGGATTCGTGCGACAGCATCGCAGGCGACGATCGCGCCGCCGGACCGGTCGGATGGACCGAGCGCCGGGCTCGGAAAAGCTATTTAAACGACCCTCCCCTCGGCCGCCGCCTCGAGAAGGGTGAATGGTCGAGTACAAGCTGGTCATCTCGGATCAAGCCAAGTCCGTGGCGCGCACGGTCGGCGACGCCCAGGCCGCCGGGTTCCTCGGCAAGCGGATCGGCGAGACGATCGGTGGAGAGCTGCTCGGCGCGAGCGGCTACACCTTCCGGATCACCGGGGGGACCGATAAGAGCGGCTTCGCCATGCGGCCGGACCTCCCCGGCGCGCGACAGACCCGCCTCTACGTCGGTGACGGGTTCGGGTTCCAGGCCCCTCGGGACGGCATGCGGAAGCGCCGAACCTTCCGCGGCAACACCATCAGTGAGGACACGGTCCAGATCAATCTGGTCGTGGAGCAGAAGGGCCCGAAGGCGCTCGCGGAGCTCTTCGGCGCCTCATGAAGGTTCCGCGGCAGCCCGAGGTCAACATTGGCCTGGTCGGCCACGTCGACCACGGCAAGACGACCCTGACCCAGGCGCTCACGGGCGAGTGGACCGACCGGCATTCCGAGGAGCTCAAGCGGGGCATCTCGATCAAGCTCGGCTACGCGGACGCCGCGTTCTACAAGTGCCCGAACTGCCCCGAGCCGTCTGGGTATTCGGTCGAGCCGGTCTGCCCCAGCTGCGGTGGGGAGGCGAAATTCCTGCGCGCGGTCTCGTTCGTGGATGCCCCAGGACATGAGACCCTGATGGAGACGATGCTCTCGGGCGCGGCGATCATGGACGGAGCGCTACTGCTGGTCGCCGCGAACGAGCACTGCCCACAGCCGCAGACCCGCGAACATCTCTACGCTCTCGACATCATCGGGGTGCGCAAGGTGCTCGTCGTCCAGAACAAGATCGATCTGCTCTCCGCGGAGGAGGCGACGAAGAACTACCAGGAGATCGTCGAGTTCCTGAAGGGTTCCCCGATCTCGGGCGCCGCGGTTATCCCCGTGAGCGCCAACCACAAGGTTGGCATCGACGCGCTCATCGGAGCGATCGAGCAAACGATCCCGACGCCCGTGCGGGATGTCGCGAAGCCCCCGCTCATGTACGTCGCTCGCTCGTTCGACATCAACCGTCCCGGTACGCGCCCGTTGGACCTTCGCGGCGGCGTGCTGGGCGGCTCGCTCCTTCAGGGGAGGATCACGAAAGGCGAGGAGATCGAGATCCGACCGGGTCGGGCGGGCGCGACGGGACCCGGGGCCGAATCGCTTACGACGAAGGTGACCGCCATCATCTCGGGGGGACAGGAATGGGACGAGCTCCGGCCGGGAGGCCTCGCCGCCCTCGGGACGAGCCTCGACCCTGCGCTCGCCAAAGGAGACGGGCTCACGGGCCGGTTGATCGGCACCGCGGGAACGCTTCCGCCCGTCAGCGCGAAGATCCGGTTGAAGGCGACGCTCCTCGATCGCGTGCTCGGGGCCCAACGGGAGATCAAGGTCGAGAAGATCCGCACGAGCGAGATGCTCGCGATCACCGTGGGCACGACCGTGGCGAGCGGGAAAGTCACGAGCGCCCGGGGCGACGAGGTCGAGCTCGCGCTCAACCGTTCCGTCACGGTGTTCCCCGGAAGCCGGGTGGCGATCTCGCGCCGTCTCAACGCCTGGCGCCTGATCGGGTTCGGCATCGTGGAGGGGGGAGGGAAGTAGGTGCGGCCGGACCTCCTCGAGATCCTGCGATGCCCGGTCTGCCGGGGGGAGCTCTCGCTGACCGTGCGGTCGAAGTCGGGCCCCGAGATCGAAACGGGAAGCCTTTCCTGCGCCGCGTGTCACGTTGACTACCCGATCGTAGAGGGGATCCCGGACCTGCTCCCTCCCGACGAGCGGGACTAGTCGGCCCGCCGATCGGGCCGGCGCTGCTCAGGCGGCCGTGGCGTAGTAGTAGACGAACATCACGAAGAACATCAGGATGGCGATCCCGACGGACGGAAGCATCCAGCGGATCGACCCGCGGCTGCGCGCCTGGACCGAGCTTCCCACCGTCACGACCGGGATGGCGAGCGCGAGCCAATAGCCGGCAAGGATCGTCTCGTAGAGTGCGCCGGAGGTCGGGTTCCCCATAGGGTCGTGGAGCACCAGGGCCACCACGAGCACCACCGAGAACACGAGGAACGCGAGGCTCACGCCCGCCGCGTCGAGGTACCCTTCGAATCCCCGCTTGCGGTTCGGGTAGTAGGTTCTCAGGACGAGCAGCATCGCCACGAACACGACGAGCGTTCCCACGAGCACGAAGAACGCCGGGGTCGCGAGGGTGAGGGGAACCGCTCCGGGACCAGGAGCTGCGGGCGCCAATGGTTCCCCTACGGCAGCGTCAGGGCGGCTCGGGCCGGTCCCCCGTCGCCCCCACTGAGACGCAGCGGAAGGCAATGGAGCTCGGAGTCGCCCGGGGTCGCTTTCGAGAGCAGTAAGCCCTCGAGGATCAAGGCCCCATGGCCGAGCAAGCGGTGGTGGACCGGAAAGCGCCCCGAGGGGTCCGACTCGACCGACAGCGAGTCGATCCCGACGAGTCGCACTCCGCGGTCGAGGAGGGCTTGGGCGCCCGCGTCGGAGACGGCCACGTAGTCGGGAAAGAACGCGAGCGACGAGGCCCAGCGGGCCGAGTTACGGGTGCGGAAAAGCACGCGCGGGCTACCGACCGGGACGGCGGCCACCTCGGCCGGTCCGATCGACGTGACGGACGATGGAACCTCGACCACCCGGCAGGGCCCGTTGAGCTGGGCCAGGTCGACCTGATCGATCGTGAGACCTCCCGAGATGAAGTGGCAGGGCGGGTCGACGTGCGTTCCCGCGTGCGTGCCGAGCGAGACGGCCGACACGCTGTAGGCGTCGCCCCGGGCGAGCGAGTGGACCGGCCGCATCTCGAAGTTGGGATCGCCGGGGAACGAGGGCATCCCGACCGACAACGGCATGGAAATGTCGACCCAGCGCATCGCCGCCTCCCGGACGCTCGGCGAGATGTGGGCAGCGCGGGAGTTTAAGCGTTCGCTTGGTCGCGAGCGCCGCCCGGGGGCGCGCCGGGACTCCTGCGCCCCCGGTCCCGGGACGCGTCGAGCCGAAGGGTTAAGCCCGCTCGGGGCGGAACCGAGGGCTATGTCCCGTGCGCGCGGGCCGTCGCGGTCGGACGAGGAGGACGACCTCGATGACGCGGAGGACGACGAAGAGGCGGCAGAGCCGCCTCGGCGACGTCGTCCGCTGTCCCCACGACGTTCCCGTGACTCCCGGCGGGGACCGCCCCGACGCTGGCGGGGTCCGGCGGACGGGGAGGATGAGGAGGAGGACGAGGAGGAGGTCAGGGATCCTCCCCCGACCTGGCGCGGTTCCGGGCCCCGCAAGCGGTTCCCGGTCTTCTGGAGGGCGCGGGATTCGCTGTACTTCGAACCGCTCGTGGGCCTCGCGATCATCGTCGTGCTGCTGGTCAGCCTCTTCGCCTACACCGGGAACTGGCCCCCGGTCTACGTCGTCGAGTCGAACAGCATGCAACACGGGTCGAGCGACGTACTCGGGCTCATCAACACCGGCGATCTCGTGCTTGCGCAGAAAGTCTCGACAACCGGTATCACGACGTACGTGGTCGGGCTCACTACCGGGTACTCCACGTACGGGGAATACGGAGATGTACTGCTCTACTATCCGAACGGCGACACCGGGGCGACGCCGATCATTCACCGCGCGATCCTGTACCTCCAATGGAACGCCGGGGCCCCCCCTGGCGGAGGCTCGTATAGTGCTCCCGAGCTCGCTAATCTTCCCTGCGGCGGTCCGAACGCGGTCTATGCAACGCCCGGGACCCCGGGGAATTGCGGGGCCACGGACCTGACGGGGGCCCTCGAGCTCTTTCACATCGGGTGGCGCTCCGCGACCGTGAACATCTCGGACCTCTCCGCACCGGCGCTCGGTGGCCATTCGGGCTACCTGACGATGGGCGACGGAAACGTGAACTGCAGCGGCAGTGGCTCCGCCTGTACCGGGGAGCCCGACCAGGGCGGCGCCTCGGTACCCCAGATCAGCACGCTCGTCGAGCCGGGGTGGATCATCGGCGTGGCGCGGGGGATGGTCCCTTGGTTCGGTGCCCTCAAACTCCTGCTCGTGGGAAACACCGTCGATGTCCCCGCGCAATCCTGGCAGTTCCTTGGGCTCACGATTGCCGGAGTCATCCTGCTCGCCTTCGGGATCCACTTCGCGCTCCGGGTCGAGGGGATCGAGACGCCGCTCCGCAAGGAGGAAGACGAGGAGACCCGCGCGGCTCACGAAGAGTCCGAAAGTCGAGAGGACCGTCCAACGCACCACTGGTTCCGCTCCTCCCGTCGTTCCCGAGAGGAGGAGGACGAGGAAGACGAACTGGAGCCCGCCCCGACGCACTCCCATCGCTCCCCCGCGACCGAGCGGGCCCGCGCGACGATCCCCGCCCGTCGGGGTCGGCCGCGACCGAAGGTCCGCCGACCGGCCCGCCATCGGCGGGACGATGACCTCTGAAGGCCCGCGCGCCCGACGGCCCGACTCGCCACGGGCCTCCCCCGGGCGGCGCTCCGACCTCCTTCAGTCCGGTGGTCGGCGGAGCCACGGGCCCTGGATCTCCGCGAGGGCTTTCCAACGCGGCCATCGCGCCTCGATCCGACGGTCGAGCGAATACCGGCTCGGACCGTAGCCGGCGTTCACGATCATGAGAAAGAGGAAGACCATCGCGTAGACCGCCCCGGTACCGATGTCGGTCGAGCTCGGTCCGTAGGGGCCCCCGAAGCCCTCGGGAACCGACCAGATGAGGAAGCTCAACAGGATACCGCCACTGTAGGCGATCTTGCGCATGAACCCAAAGACGAGGGCCAGGCCGAGGAGGATCTCGAGAAGGCCCGTAGTGTCCACCCAGAGCGTGGGGTTGGTGCTCGTCGTGTTGGCCCAGAACGTGAACCACCCTTGGAGCCACGGAGGCTGTCCGTCGGGGGAAGGCTGCCAGGCGCCGGACGCGATGAACCCCGGCTGGAACTTGAACGCACCGTCGACGATCCAGATGACCCCAAAGAGCATTCGGAGCCCCGCCTTGAGACCCTCCCGATTCCGGTAGATCCACGAGTCGATCCCGTGCACCCGCGCTCCGTCCATCCCCGACCTCGTGGTCCCGCACCGCATCGTTCCCTAAGTCGGCTCGGGTCGGCGGGGGGGGAGGTCCTCGGAGCAGGCCCGGCGGGTGTCGAACTCACGGTCTCTCGCAGGATCGCCTCCGGCGGTCCCGCGCAATCCTTTAGTTCGAGTCGGGGTCCGTTCGGTCGAGGCCCCGCGCATGCACGTCATTGGGGGAACCGCGTCGACCGCGCTCGCGGAACGGATCTCTCGGGAGCTCGGGAACGCCCCGTTCGGCATCCCGTTCACCAAGCGCTTTCCCGACGGGGAGCTGTACGTCCGCGTAGGGGGCCGGCTCGAGGGGGACGACGTGGTGATCGTCCAGTCGACCCGGACCGACCAAGACCTGATCGAACTGATGCTGCTCGAGGACGCCGTGCGCGAGGCCGGGGCGCGCCGGATCTTCGTGGTCGTCCCCTACTTTGGCTACGCCCGACAGGACCGGCGGTTCTTCCCGGGAGAGCCGGTGAGCGCGCGGTCCCTCTGCCGCCACGTGGAGCTCGACGCCGACGTCCTCGTCACGGTCGACCTGCACTCCTCCCAGACGCTCTCCCATTTCACGAAGCCCGCCTTCGAGGCGAGCGGCATCCCGGCGATCGCCCGGTTGTTGCGCGAACGGTCGGTCGATGTCCTCGCGTCGCCCGACAAGGGGGGAATCGACCGGGTCCGTCGTATGGCCCAGATCCTCGAACGACCGTGGTTCGCCCTCGAGAAAAAGCGGATCGACAGCGAGCACGTCGAACTCTCCCTCCCCGAAAGCTTCCCGGTTCCCATCGCGGGAAAGCACGTCGTCCTGATCGACGACGTGATCTCCACCGGCGGGACGATCGTGGAGGCCGCCAAGCTCCTCAAGAAGCACGGGGTCGGGGCGGTCAGCGCCGCCTGCACGCACGGACTGTTCCTCCGCGACGCGTTCGAGCGCATCAAGGCCGTCACCGACGAAGTCTACTCGACCGACACGCTCGGCAACCCCGCCGAGAAGGCCTCCGTGGCTCCGGACATCGCCCAGATCCTCGAGCGCCGGGCGGCCGACTGACCTCGGAGGTGGCGGTGGACCCTCCCCGCTCCACCGCCGGAGCTCCCCTGGAAGCCCTCCTCGAGCTCGTCCAGACCCTCAAGCGGTCGCTCGCCGAGCGCCGCGAGGCGCCGGCGGGGCCTTGGGTCGAGGAGGTCGCCGAGGACCTTCGTGCGGGCCGTCGGAGAGGGTGGTACTATCCTCCCGAGACAGGGGGAGGGCTCGCCTTCTATGCCACCCGGGCGGTGGCGGCGTTCGGCCACGTCCACGTAGGTCCCGAGTCCGGTGCGGACGAGCGCGCCCTCCAGCTCGCGACCGCGCTCCTCGACGGCTTGCCGGCCGAAGTCGGTTCGATCGATGTCGGGTTCACCGGCCTCGAGGCGGAAGCCGAGCGTCGACTCCTCGACCGGCTCTCGACCCGTCCGGGTTCCACGAAGATCGAGCGGCAGGCGGTCGAACGGAGCCTCGGGCCGTCCGACGGTGTCGAGCCGCCGGGCCGGCCGGCAGACCTTCTTCAGGTACCGCTCACGGACGTGACGGTCGAGGCGCTCGCAGAGCTCGACCGTCGTGCGTTCGCCGGTACCGTGGACGAGCTGCTCGTCGGCCCATCGTTCGAGGACCACTTCCGGGTGATGGAGGCCCTCCTGTCGAACCGCCTCGGATTGTTCCTCGGGAACGCGTCGTGCGCGCTCCTCGTGCCTCAACCCCCCCGACTCGTCGGGATCTTCCTCGCCGCCGAGCAGTCCCCCCGGCACGCCGTGCTCCTCAGCTTCATGGTCGACCCCGCCGACCGCGGCCGGGGGTACGCTCGCTACCTCATGCGCTGGGGACTTCGGGCCCTGTGGGCCCTCGGGTACTCAAGCGTGCACCTCTGGGTGACGGTCGCGAACGTCCCGGCTCGCACGCTCTACGAATCGATGGGGTTCCGCCCGATCGCTTCGGCGGCGATCTACCGCTGGGAACGGGGGGTGGCGGAGCCACAGCCACACTCCGCACGGTAGGGGCATCCGTCGAACATCCAGGCCGGGCACGCTGCGAGCGGCTCGGGCGCCTTCGCCTCGAGGGCGGCGCGGAACGCCCGTTCGCGCTCGCGCCAAAGTCGCGCCAGGGGGGTAACGGGGTCGAACTCCAACCGGAACACCCGGAGCGCATCCGTGTTGCGCTCGGGCCGTTCGTAGCCGACGACCACCCGGCCCGTGCGTCGACAGGTCGACGCGCAGCGGAACCCGAGCTCGAGCGCGTATTGCGGGAATCGAGACAGGAGCTCGGAAGCGAGCGGGGGACGGCGCGCCCGCGACGTGCGCACTAGGTACGGGTCGCCGCGGAACGCCGCTACCTCCTCGGCGGGTTCGCGGGAGAACTCGGGGAGCCGGGCGACCTCGCCGACCGGTCCGCTCTCGACGGCTTCGACCAGCCGACCGTAGTCATCCGAAGGGGGGAACCCGGGCGGGGGAGCGGTGCCCGCGGGCGCGGCCCCCCCCACGTGTTCGAAGTAGGCCCGTCGCGGATAGACCATGTCGCGGAAGCGGGCAATGGTCGGCGGCTCGGCCGTAGTGAGCCGCTCCTCGAGCACGGCGCCGATGCGCCCCGCGAACTCGGGAGACGATACGACCGACTCTACCTCGGCAAGGATCGGGGAGGGTTCGGAACCCTCTCCCCCCGTGCAATCGCATGTTGGACCGGCTCGGAACTGGCACCCGAGGTCGAACCAGGGGCATCTCGGGAGGCCGTCGGCCCTCTTCGCTGCCCAGCTCGTCCGCAATCGTTCGGCTCGACGGTGCATCTCCTCCAGGATCACCCCGGGCCGGCGGTACGCCACCTCGGCCGAGCGCACCGACTCGACCCGCCCCTCTCGCACGCCGAGGGTCAGGAGACGGCCGTTCGATCGATCGAGCAGGGCACAGTACATTCCGAGCTGCTCGATGTACTCGGGCCGGTCTCGGACGAGCGACTCGGCCTCGACCCCTTGGCCCGCGGTCTTCACCTCGACCGGCCGGTCGGTCAGCGCGTCGATCCGACCGACGAGCCCCTCCCGGCGCACGCGAACCTCGAGCTGTCCGTCCCGGGCGAGGAGGGCGCCGAGCTCGCGGTGGAGGAATCGACCGACGTCCATGCGCGCCTTCCGTTCTTCGGGCACGGGCACCGGTGGCGCCACAGCCTTCCAGAAGGCTTGGCGCAGGGCGAGGAGATCCGTGACGCTCACGGAACGCCGGCGCTCAGCGCTCGTGAGCCGGGCCTGGATCTCCGCGGCAAGGTCTGGCTCCTCCCGCACGTGCACGGACGCCGGCCAATCGGGCTCGGGTCGACCGGGTTCCCGGGACTCCACGGAAGCGGCAATCCGACGGAGTATAGGAGGCCGGAGCCCCCGGGGGAAGTCGCTATACTCCGAGACCCGGTGCCGAACGTGTGCCGGATTCCGCGCGACGGCCGCTGGTCATCGGGAGTGGGATCGCTGGCCTGTACGTTGCACTGCGCTGCCGTGAGCTCGGCCTTCGGCCCACGATCGTCACGAAGTCGAGGCTCGAGGAATCGAACACCCGCTACGCCCAGGGTGGCATCGCGGCCGCGATCGGCCCGGACGACTCCCCGGCTCGGCACCTGACCGACACCATCCGTGCGGGCGACGGCCTCGTAGACCGGGACGCGGCGCGAGTGCTCACGTCCGAGGCGCCCGCCCGCATCGCCGACCTCGTCCGCTACGGCGTGCCATTCGACACGGTCGAGGGCCAGATCGCCCTCGGCCGCGAAGCGGCCCATTCGCGCTCACGGATCCTGCACGCCGGCGGCGATGCGACCGGACACTCGATCGAGGAGGCCCTGAAGCGGCGAACGCTCGATGCCGGTATCGAGGTTCGGGAACGGACCGTCCTCCGCCGTCTCGAGCCGGCGGGCCGCGACGGACCGAAGGCCCATCTCTCGGACGCCGAGGGTCACCGGCTCGAGATCCTCGAGCCCGGCCCGGTGGTGCTCGCCACGGGAGGAGCCGGTAGCCTCTACCGTCAGAGCTCGAACCCCTCGATCGCGACCGGCGAAGGCGTTGCGATCGCCTTCCGGGCCGGCGCGCTCCTCACCGATATGGAGTTCGTCCAGTTCCACCCGACGGTCTTCTGGCGGGAGGGAGCGCCGCGATTCCTGATCACGGAGGCGTTCCGGGGCGAAGGGGCGGTCCTGCGTAACGATGCTGGTGACCGGTTCATGCCGCGGATCCACCGCGACGCCGAGCTCGCCCCCCGGGACGTGGTCGCCCGCGCGATCGACCGGGAGATCCATCGGACGGGCCACCCCTGCGTCTACCTCGACGCGACCGCGATCCCGAGGGACCGACTGTTCGTGCGGTTTCCCTCCATCTGTCGCTTCCTCGCGACATACGGCCTCGACCCGTCTCGGGACCGCATCCCGGTCACTCCCGCAGCCCACTACATGATCGGGGGGGTCACGACCGACCTCGACGGCCGGACGAACCTCCCCGGATTCTACGCGTGCGGGGAGGCCGCCTCGACGGGAGTCCACGGGGCGAACCGGCTGGCGAGCAACTCGCTCCTGGAGGGCCTCGTCTTCGGGGAGCGGGTGGCTCGCCAGCTCCCGCATCCCGTCCATCGAGCGCCCCCCGAGCCGATCGACGTCGTCGAGGTGGCCCTCGGGCCCGGCGCGGGCGAAAGCGGGGAACCCGCCCTGTTCGAAGAGATCCGGGACCGTCTCTGGGACGATGTCGGGATCGTTCGGTCCGCCGACGGCCTTCGCTCCGCCCTCGGGGAGTTCGACCGGATCGCGCGCATCACGGAACCCGCCCGCGCCCATGACCTTCCCGGCCCGCTCGCGAACGCGGTCCTCACCGCCTCGCTGATCGCGCGCGCCGCGCTCGGGCGGACCGAGAGCCGGGGCGCGCACTACCGGTCCGACTTTCCCCGCCCGCGCCCCGCGCTTCGCCATCGCATCGGCCTCCGGCGGGCGGCGCGGCCGGCGCGCTCCCGCGGAGCGGGCGGAGAATAATCGTTAAGCCCCGCCGGACGTCGCGGCGAACATGGACCTCTCGCTCGCCCCGGAAGAACAAGATCTGCGGGAGGCGGCCCGACGGTTCGCCCGCAAGGAGGTCGCGCCGATCGCGGACCGGATGGACCGCGAGGACTTCTTCCCCCGCGAGGTCTTCCGGCACCTCGGCCGCCAAGGGTTCCTCGGGATCACGGTGCCCGAGGAGTACGACGGGCTCGGTCTCTCCTACCTCGCCCAGGCGCTCGTTCTCGAGGAGATCGCCCGCGTGAGCCCCGCTCTCGCGCTCAGCGTCGGCGCCCACTCGAACCTTTTCGCCGACAACGTCGCTCGGAACGGTACGGACGCCCAGCGAGAAGCGTTCCTCCCGTCCGCCGTCGCGGGCGACGTGATCGGCGCCCTGGCGCTCACCGAACCGGGCGCGGGCTCCGACGCGGTGTCCCTGCGCACCCGGGCCGACCGTCACGGGGACCACTACGTGCTCAATGGGACGAAACAGTTCATCACGAACGGACCGGTCGCCGACGAGCTGCTCGTCTACGCGAAGACGGCCCCCGGGGAGGGCTCGCGGGGAATCAGCGCCTTCCTGGTCCGAAGCGCGAGCGAGGGGTATTCGGTCACCCGCAGCCTCGACAAGATGGGCATGCGTGGTTCCCCGACCGGCGAGCTCGCGTTCCAGGACGTGCGGGTACCGGCGGACCAGCTGCTCGGCGAGGAGCATGGGGGGGTCCGGATCATGATGGGGGGCCTCAATGTGGAACGCGCAGTGCTCACGGCGATCCCGGTCGGGATCATGGCCGAGTGCCTCGAACGCTCGACCGCCTACGCGCGCGAGCGCGAGCAGTTCGGCCAGAAGATCGGTCGCTTCGAGCTCATCCAAGAGAAGCTCGCGAACATGTACACCGACCTCGAAGCGTCGCGCCTCCTGCTCTACGCCGCGCTCGAACGGGTCACGGCGGAGCCCCGGAGCCTCGCGTCGGCCGCGGCCGCGCTGACGTTCGCATCGGAGGCCTCGACGCGGGCCGCGCTCCAGGCGGTCCAGGTGCACGGGGGCTACGGCTACGTCCGCGACCTGCCCCTCGAGCGACTGGTGCGGGACGCGAAGCTCCTCGAGATCGGCGCGGGAACCTCGGAGATCCGGCGACTCATCGTCGCTCGCGAGCTCCTCGGCCCGGGATTCTCGGACTGACGGCGGGAACCGGCCACGCCCCGATCGATCAGCGGGGTCCGGGCTTCCGGAGCCCGAGCCCTTCCTCGATGTAGAGCGCGGCCTGCGTCGAGGTCGATCGTCGGTCCCGCTCGGCCGCGATCTTAAGGGTCTTCAAGATCGCCGGCTCGAGATACACGGCCAGTCCCACTCTGCGCTTCGCCTTACTCTTGGGCGGTCTTGGCATGCTATCTTCCTCACGGCAGCGACCGCACCCGAGGGTACCCGGCCCCGGGCGTCACTGTTACTCTCTCTTTCGGCGTTCCCGCATTAAAAGCTCTGGGTTGAGTGCCATTCAAGAGCGAGCCCGGCAAGATTCGCCAAACGGTACGCTCCGTCGGGGAACGACGTGACGATTCCCTCGGCTGCCCGATACCCCTTGCCGAAACCGTCCCCGGGACCCGGTCCGGTCGCGTGCGGCCGCGCGACGACTGCAGGCTCCCTCGCCAACCTATATAGCATCGGGGCCCCCATCCGACCCCGATGGCGGGACGACCGACCTCGAGCGCTGGGGCCGCGTCATCGCTCCGTCTCGAAGTACTGAAAGAGCTCGGGAACTTACTCGAGGACCGGGAGGTCCGCGATCGTCTCGATCGGGGTCCCCTCGCCGAGACGAAGGGGCGAGAGCACTGGGTCCTCCATCTGCTGCTACGGGCGCAGGAAACGAGTCAAGCCCATCTCGATACGCTCATCGGCAGCGCCTACTCGAACCTGCTCGCCCGCTTGCAGTCCGTAGAGGACCGCCTCCAGAAGGTCGAAGCCCTCGAGCAGGCCCTCGGAGAAGAGCAACGGCGACGGCTCGAGGGACTCGAGGGGGATCTCTCCGATCGGGTGGCGAAGGAGATCGCCACCGGGGTCGAATCCATCACCCAACGGATCTCCCGCAGCCTCTCCGACAACCTAGACACGAAGTGGAAGCCCGTCGGCGACTCGATCGAGGCCTTCGCCCTCTCCTCCCACCAGCTGACGAAGGATCTCTCGGACACCTATCGGGTCTCGACCCAAAGCCGGCTGCTGCTCAACGAGAACGCTCGCCGGATCATCGACCTCGGGCGGGACATCGTGGCCCTCGAGGAGAGCCTCAAGCTCGCCCTCGCGAAGGTCCTCGAGGATGGTCTCGCGCCCCTCGAGGACCGTATCGCCACCCTCGAGAGCCGCCTCGCTCCGACCGATGAGACCGCCGGAACCCACACGCCGGCGGACCCGCCTCCCGGCGGCTAAGCGGCTTCGGACGCCGATGCGAATCTCTCCCCGCCATCCCCGGTACCAGAGCCTCCGCGTCCGAGCGGGCCTCGTGCGGGCCAATCGTTCCGGCCTCGTGGTCGGCGAGGGCCTGATCGCCCAGGGACGAGGGGAGGCGTTCGATTACCTTCTCGGAGAGCGGTCGACTCCTAGCGCGCGACGGGCGGAGCGCGTCGCTGCAGAGTGGCTTCGGGCGGCCCGCCGACCCGTGTTGAGCGTGAACGGGAACGTCGCGGCTCTCGCCGCTCGCGAGGTCGCGCGGATCGTTCGGGCAGACCCCCACATCGCCGTGGAAGTGAACCTCTTTCACCGAACCCCCGCGCGAGCCCGCCAGGTGGCTTCCGCGCTGCGCCGGGCAGGGGTTCGCTCCGTACTCGGGGTCCGCCCCACGGCCCGGATACCGGGCCTTCCGTCCGACCGAGCCCGCGTCGACCGGCGCGGGATCTTCGTCGCGGACGTCTGTCTCGTACCCCTAGAGGACGGCGACCGGGCCGAGGCGCTCCGGGCCCGCGGTCAGACGGTGATCTCGGTGGACCTGAACCCGCTCTCTCGCACCAGTCGGACCTCCGACCTTCCGATCGTGGACGAGGTCCGTCGGGCGCTCCGGCAGATCGCGGAGTACCTCGAGCAGGGGAACGCCTCGGGACGGCCCCCCCGACGACGGCCGTTCGATGCCCACCGAGCGCGCTCGGAGGCGCTCGACGCGATCTACCGCACGCTCAGACGGTCGGCAACGCCGCGCGGGTCGGACCGAGCGCGTCGCTGAGCCGCGCGGCCACCGCCTCGAGGAACCTTCGGTCGGAGGCATCGAAGGCTCCTACCTCGTTCCCATCGATGTCGATCTCCCCGACGACCGCGTCGGCCTGCCGAATCGGCACGACGATCTCCGCCCGCGTCTCACGGAAGCAGGCGAGGTACTCCGTCGAGGTCCGGACGTCATCGACGATCACGGTCGCCCCCTCGCGCACCGCGCGTCCGCAGAGACCGCGGTCGATCGGGATGCGCGTGTGCTCCGTTTGAGACGGCCCGTCCCAGGCGTCGAGGACCAGCATCTCTCCCTCCCGGCGGTAGATCCCGACCCATCGATAGTGCCGGAACGACTCGTGCAGGAAGCGACAGACCTCCTGGAGTGCCTGCGTGCCCGCCAGCCGACCCACGATCGCATCGACCTGCAGGAGCGCGGGCGCGGCGCTGCGGGGCGGCAGCGTCATGGAAAAAGCTCCTCCCCCCGTCCGTTCCAGGAGAGCGGGGAGGGAGCGCCGAGGGGGAGAGTCTCCGCCACGACGGTTCGGCCGTCCGCAGCGTTTGAACTCCCGAGGCGTATTCCGCCACGAGCTTTCCAGACTCGCGCCGTACCGGACTGAGCCACCTCGGCACGCCCGACGCCGGAGGACGGGATTCGACCGATAAGCTTAGCGGAGGATCGGGAGGCGGTCACTCGCGGAGGGGATACCAGCGACAGTTCGCGCATCCGGTCCCACGTTCCTCGCCGGGGATCGTCACGCCGCAATCGGGACATGACATCGGGGCCGGTACCGACAGCGTCAGGCAGTCGAAGCAACAGCCCCCCCGACGATCCTCGGGGAGAAGCACGAGATCCCTCCCGCAGACGAGGCAGTGCGAGAAACGGTCGTCGGAACCCGCGAAGGTGCGAGCATCTGCGAAAGAAAGCATCGGGCGGCTCCACCATTCGTCGGATACATAAGCCCTCGCGCGACGCCCTTTCCTCCGCGCGTTTCGGGCGCCCCCGAGCGCCCTCTCAGGGTTCCTTCCAGCGCGCCTTGAGCCCCGCGAGGAGGAAGAGCGCCACAGTGAATCCTGCGAGCACGCCCCAGTCGAGCACGGCCAGGCCGAACGAGAGCGGCGCGAGACCCACCGCGCCCTGCACGAGTCCGGCGGCGTAGGTCGTCGGGGAGAATCGGGCCACGAACTGGGCCCACATCGGCAGGGCCTTGATCGGGTAGTAGACCGGGGGCAGCACGGTCAGGAACAGCGAGATGAGCGGGCTGAACAAGAACGTCTCGCGGACGTCCTGGAAGTACGTCGCGAGGGTGAAGGCGAGCGCGCTCGCGAACGCCCATACGAGGACGAGGGTCCCGGCGATCACGACCACGCTGAGCAGGGTGACGTAGCCTTCGATCGCGAAGATCACGACGAAGACCGCGAGGACGGGAAGGGAGTAGACGAGCTCGCTCAGGGCCATGCCCGCGACGTAGACGGGCGCTTCGACCGGCGATGCGACCACGATGTCCTGGAACTTGAGGTCGTGGCGGTAGTGGGTCAGGTCGGACTGGAGGGTCGTCCCGACGCTGAGCATCGTCAGGATCATCCCCCCCGTGACCCCGTAGGGCAGATAGGTACCGTTCGAGACGATCGTGATGAAGAACAGGAACGAGAGCGGCGACGCGAGGAGGTTCACGAGAAAGAGCGGTTGAGTACGGATCGGGATCACGCCGTTCAGCAGAACGAGGGTGAAGAGCGAACGCAGGCGGTGGCGAGGGTTCACGCTTCGGCCTCCTCGCGCGGGGTCTCCTCCTCGATCGATCGACCCACGACCTCTAGGAAGATGTCCTCGAGGCTCACCGGCCCCATCGAGAGGCGAACGTTGCGTTCGAGCGCCTTACGTGCCACCTCGCGAGCCTCCGCCTCCCGGGTGAATAGTAGGAGGCCCCCTTCGATCTCGGCCACGCGACCGTACGATTCGAGCTCCGCGCGCGGGAATGCGCCCTGAATCGTGACGCGGTAGGGATAGCGCACCCGCGCCCGCAGGTCGGCGGGAGTGCCTTCAAGCACGAGGCGACCGCGCTCGATGAGGGCGAGTCGCGCCGAGAGAGATTCCGCCTCGTCGAGATAGTGCGTGGTGAGGACGATCGTCCGGTGCTCGCGGCTCGTCCGCCGAATCGCCTCCCAGACCTGGCGGCGGGCGATCGGGTCGAGGCCGGTCGTCGGTTCGTCGAGGAAGAGCAGGTCGGCGTCGGAAGCCAGGACCATCGCACAGAGCGTGCGGCGGCGCAGTCCGCCCGAGAGCCGGGAAACCATACGCCGCCGATACTCGGTCAAGGAAAGCTCCTCGAGCGCGTCCCGCGTCCGCCGGCGAGCTTCCGTGCGGTCGATGCCCCGCATCTTGAGGTAGAGATACACGACCTCCTCGACCGTCAGGAAGTAGAGGGGGCGCGACTCCTGCGGGATGCACGCGATGCGGGCGCGGATGGCCCGCTCTTCCCGTTCGAGGTCGTGGCCGAGGACCGAGACCGTCCCGCCACTCAGCGTGAGCTGCGTGGCGCAGACGCGGACGAACGTGGTCTTGCCGGCGCCGTTCCGCCCGATGAGACCATACACCCGACCTGTCGGGACCTCGAGGCTCAGGTCCTCGAGCGCGGCGACGCCCGCGGGGGAGTGCGGATAGACCTTGCGTAAGTGCTCCGCCCGAATCGCGACTGGCATGGAGGGTGCCCGAGGGACGCCCGGGTCTTAACGGCGTAGCCGGCGCCCGACCGGCCGAGGCTCGTTCCGGGGTCCCCCTCCCCGCTCGGGGCGGTCGGGCCTCGCGCCCCGCCGCCGAGGTCCGATGCGCCGCTCAGCTCAGGATCTCGGAAAGTCGGCCCTCGGTCCGCGCCCGGTTGATCTCCTGCGCGATCCGGCGCCCCGTGGAGAGGCCCGGGGCGATGAGGTCGGAGTACGGACTGCCTGAGATGAACAGATTCGTCCCCGCCACGATCCGAGTCGAGATCTCGAAGACCTTGAACTCGAGCTCCTCGGTCATGATCCCCTCGACGCAGAAGGGCCCGACCATCCCACCGAACAGCTCGATCGAGCGCTCGACGATCCGAGCCGCCACGTCGAAGGCCTTCGGGAGCAGCGATTCCCGGAGGATGACGGGGACGTTCCCGGTGACCACGAACGTCGGTCGGATCCCCGCCCTCAGGAGCTCCTCCTGGGCCCCCAGCTTGTACAGCTCGTCGATGTTCGCCTCGTCCCGGCGGTCCATCCCGAGGAGCTCGAGCGAGCCGTGGCCAACGCGGTAGCCCCGGTCGGAGAGCGGGGAATAGAAGAAGTGCATGTAGTAGCGCGTCCCCAGGACGTACTCCTGAATGACGTACGGTCCGGTCGGGGTGAAGTCGTGGAGAGCCTCGCGGTTCTTCGCGAGGAAGAATCCCTTGCCGCCCTTCGCGCCGTAGTACTTTACGATCACAGGGCCGTCGACTTCGCTCTCCTCCTCGTACCGCTTCGGCATCGGCACTCCGGCGGAGTCGAGCCATTCGCGCTCCTTCCGCCGGTCGGACTCCCAGCCGAGGACCGCGCGATTGCCGAACACCGGCACATCGAGCGCGGCGAACGCCTCCGGACCGAGGTACTCGACGAACGAGCCGGTGGGGATCACGATCGCTCCCTCGGCGCGCAGGCGGTCGGCGGCCCCGGAGAGCTCCTTGACCTTCGGGACCGAAAGAAAGCGGTCCGGGCGGGCCAGCGGAAAAGCGTCGTAGAAGCGGGGTGGTGGGCCCACCGAGAGCCCGAGGGTGGAGAGTCCCTCGGCGCGCGCCCCGTGGAAGATCTGGAGAGAGGAGTGGGAGCAGAGGGTCGTTACGGTAGGGACGCGGTCTCGGACCGACGCGAGGCGGCTCTCGGAGGCGAGCGAGATTCCCATAGGGGGAAGTATCGGGAGGCCATCATAGCCTTTGCGCGTTCGAGCGGCGCTAATCGGGGCGGTCGCTCTCGTTGAGCTCCCAGTACCATTTGACGCGGCGGGCACCGAGCTCGGCGACTCGGCGGCGCAGTTCCGGGTCGATCGACCGGTCACGGACGATCGCCCGGACCTCGTCTTGGCTTCCCGAGGTAAGGCGGGCGCCGAGGCCGGAGCTCTCGAGCAGCGGACGGACCGCGTCGAGCGAATACTGCCACGTCTCCTCTCGGCGACGGACCGCGACCGAGCGCGTGCCCGGCACCCGATGGATCCCGAGCTCCTCGGCCGCCCGGTGGAGCGATTCGGCGGTGAGCTTAAGGTCAGACTCGAGCCGGCGTTCCTCCGCGCGCAGCGTCTCGAACCGATCGACCAGTTGCTGGAGCCGTGGCTCGTCGGGAGCCGGCACGGGCCGGAACTCCGGACAGATCGACTGAAAGTCGCATCGGCTGCACTGGCGTCCCGGGTTCGGCTCGAACGCCTCCGCGCGGATCCCGTCGCTCACCATACCGAGCCGGTCGTGCAGCCGATCGAGGGTCCCCCGGGCGCGGGGGCGAGCACGGAGGGGCGTGTTCGAACGTAGGTGGTAGAGCGTGAGGCGCTCGACCGGCTCCGTGTAGTTCGACTCCACCAGGACCTGGTAGAGGCTCAGTTGGTCGGAATCCTTCGCGTCCTCCTTGGAGAGGTCGCGCGAAGTCTTGTAGTCGACGATGTCGAGACCACCGGACGCGGTCCGGTCGATGCGGTCGACGTAGCCATGGATGGGGATGCCGTCCCAGCGGGCCTCGAGATGCTCCTCGACCGAGACCGGACGCGGCGGTTCCCGGACGAGATGCTCGTAGTAGCGCATCAGGAGCTCTCGCCCGAGGGCCCGGTACCGAGCTTCCTCCTCGGCCGACGTGTACCCGTCGCTGGACCAAGCTTCCTCGTAGAGCCGGAGCAGCTCCTCGGAAGAGGCCCAGGGGGTGCCTACCGGGGCCGCGGTCGACGGGTGCCACTCGTCTAGCGTGCGCTGCGACTCCGCGCTCCCGATGCGCCGCGCGGACGGAACCACCAGGGGCCGGACGAGGGTTTCGAGGACACTGTGGACCACTCGACCGAAGGTGAAGTACCCGTGGGGTTTCTCCGCGAGCTTGTCGAGGTACAGGAACTTCCAGCGGAGCGGGCACTCGAAGTAGGTGTGGTACGACGAGTAGCTCAGCGCCGGGACCTGAGTCACGCCGGTCGAGCCGCGCGGGGGTTCATCTCGTTTCCGGTGCGCCCGAGGGCCGGGGC
>DAIDCO010000018.1 GCA_027309555.1 bacterium | reverse complement strand
GAGGCGACCCGGCTCGAGGCACCACGCCCGCCCGGGGATCCAGATCAGGGCGGTCCCGCAAACGAGGCAGTGGGGTACCCCGTGGCGCACCGTGAGATGAGCGAAGACCGCGTCGGCTTCCGTTAGGTCTCGAACGATGAACTCGTTCGCCGTCTTGAGGTCGAGGCCCGCGTATTTGTGGACCAGGGTGAAATCGAGTTGGCCGCGGGGCGTGAGCAGCGGCCACCCGGCGATCCCGTAGGCCTCCGCGACGGTCGCGTCCGTGCTTCCGTGGCCGGGAACGAGCGGAACGATGCCCGTGCCTGTGTCGGTCACCTCGGGGACTGCGAGCAGGGTTCCGCCGGGCGGTGCGACCGTTCCCCCCATCGGGAACTCGTGACGGAGAGGATACTGGTAGACCGTCCCCACGAACGCGCGGCCGGGCTGCTCCTCGAGAACCTCGAAGGTCGCGCTCGGGATCCAAGCGCGGAACCGTTCGAGGGAGGATCGGGAGGTCAGTACGAGCTCCTCGGCGTCTTTGCGACGGTAGCGCGCGACCACGTACGGTAGGTCGGGGTGGAGGAGGACGGCGGCGGCCCCGAGGAGCTTCCAGGGGCTATCGACCCAAACGAGGGCGGAGACCGCGTGCCCGTCCCGGTGGATCGAGAACCGCACGAGGTGGGTCTCCCCTTCCTCTTCCTCGTAGATGATCCGCTCGGGGGCGCGGGGGACCGTACACGTCGGGCAGATCCGCATCGGGAGATCGCGCGAGACGATCGCCCCCCGGCGCGCGAGCCGCCCCACGATCGCTTCCACGATCCGGAAGCGGTCTTCCGTATCCCACGGTACCGCGCCGTTTCCCCCGGTCCAGACTCCCAGGCGGCGGAGAAGCTCTCCCTCGGGCGGCTCGGCCATCTCGCCGACCTTTTCCCAGCGGAGCGTGCCGACGAACCGACGGCCGATGAGGGCGAGATACCGGGCGTCGACGTCGGCGGCCACGGCCCGGAAGACGAGGGCGCCGGGCCCCTCCCGGGAGACGCAGGTCCCTTCGAAGGCGTGAAGGATTGCGCCGTCCGCGGGGCCGGAGATCCCTCCGGCAGGGGGGAGACCTCGCGCCTTCCAGAACCGGCGTACCTCGGCTTCCAACGACCGAGGATCGTACTCGCTGGAAGGGGGAGGCATGTTCGGAAGAAGGACGGCGGTCGGACGATCTCGGGATGGGCCGGGCCTCGAATAAACCCTCCTTCGCGCCGGCAGAAGACCCGCGTCCCGAGGTCCGGGGCAACTCTTATCACACCGGACCCTTCCCCGAATCCTCGAGGATCCATCCGATGGCCTGGACGCAGCAAGAGGTTCGGGAACTCAAAGAGGGCCGCTATATGCTGATCGACGAGGAGCCCTGTCGCATCCTCAGCATTCAGACCTCGAAACCGGGGAAGCACGGGGAGGCGAAGGCTCGGATCGATGCAGTGGGGATTTTCGACGGCTCCAAACGGAGCGTCGTCTTTCCCGTGAAGCACAAGGTCCAGGTGCCGATGATCGGCAAGCGACAGGCGCAGGTGCTGTCGCTCACCGACGCCGAGGTACAGCTGATGGACCTCGAAAGCTACGAGACGTTCAGCCTTCCGCTCGACGCCGACCTCAAGGGCCAGCTCTCGCCCGGGACCGAGATCCAGTACCTGGACGCGATGGGCAAGCGACGGATCACGCGGACCTGACGGCCGCACGCTCGGGTCCCCGTTCTAGCACCGCCTCCGCCTCGCTTCATTAATAAAGGGGACGGGGCATGAAACGGGTACCCGTCCGGCCCGATCGCCGCCATCGGTCCGGTCGGTCTTAGGAGGGGGACGTACGACGGGACCGGGTGGGGTCGGCGCACTTCCGTCCTCCCGCCTCACGCGAATCCTCCAAGAAAAGGCGGAAGCGCTCAAGCGGCAGCGGCAGGCGGCCGAGGTCGAGCAGCACCGGCTCGACGAGCAGGTCCAGCAGCTCGACCAGCTCGGTATCACGCCGAGCGGCGTCGCCGAGCGCCAGCAGTCGATCCGAGAGCTTCAGCGCCGGTCCGATTGGGAGGGCGTCGAGCGGGAATCGAAGGCGCTCCTGGACCACCTCTCGCGCACGGTCCCCGAGAACCTCGAGGCCCGCCGTCAGCGAACGCGCGACGCGCTGGGACAGCTATCGGGAATCGGGATCACGCTCCCCCCGGAGGTGACGGCCGACCTCGACTCGCTTTCGCACCCTTCCGAAAAGGAGGCCTGGTCGACGACCGTCGCTCACCTGGTGCACGCCGAGGATGCGCTGCGCCGGGCGCAGTCAGAACACTTCGCGACCGTTCGCGAGCGGGCCGTTCGCGTCGCTCGTTGGGCGGCCCTTCCCCCCGAACGGATGTCCGAGTTCGAGCGCGAGCTCGATGAAGCCGCTGCGGCAGCCCAGGAAGGGCGCCCGGCGGAGGGACTCGAGGCGATCCAACGGGCATTGAGGGACCACCTTCCTGAGGCGGTCGAGCGTCGTCGCTCGATCCGGGAAGCCGCGGCGACGCTGCTCTCGCAGGCCAAGGAGCACGGGGCACCCACGTCCGTACTCGAGGCCTCGTTCGACGCCGGCGCCGAGGCGAGCGTGGAGAGTTGGCCCGACACCGTGCCCGCGACCGAGGCCGCGGTCGCGGAGGTGGGGGAGGCGCTCCGGGAGCGGTGCCTCCAGGGGCTCGCGGGGCTCCGCGCCTCGGTTGATGCGACCGCCGACTACGGCGTCGACCCCGTCGAAGCCCGCCGCGCGATCGAGGAGGCCACCGCGCGGATCGCCACGGCGGCGCCGCTCGACCTCCATTCGATCTTCCTCGAGGCCCGTCGCGTGGCCGAGGAGCCGGTCGTGACGGTCATCGCGAGCGTGCTCGACGAGGTCCGTCCCCGGATCGCCGAGGCCCGTCGCCTCGGTCGCGATCCCAGCGAGGTGTTCGCGGCGATGAACCGTGCGCGGGAGGCGCTTCGGCTGAAGATCTACTCCGAGGCGTTCGCCGCGAGCCAGGAGGCACTCGACCGCGTGAGCCGCCTTACCGAGGACATGAGCGCGGCGCGCGACGAGATGGCCGCGGTCGAGGAGATGCTCGGCCGCTTCCGACAGACGGGCCTCGCCGTCGAGCCGTTCGAATCGGCGATCGGTCGGATTCGCGCTCACCTCGACCGTGCGGAGATCGGACCTGCTCGAGAGCTCCTCGCCGACACGGTCGTCCGTCTCGGCCGGGATGCCCTCCAGTTCTTCCTGGGCCGCTGGACCGGACTCGACCGGGTCCGTGAGTACGCCCGCTCCCGCGGGTTCCTCTCCGCGGACGCCGACCGGGCCCTCACGGAATCGCGGGAGCTCCTCGACCGAGGCGACCTCGCCGACGGCGCCGAGCGAATCGGACGGGCCGAGGTCGAACTCCGAACCGCCGCCGGGTCGTACATTGCGCGCCGGGTCGAGGAGATGGAGAAGGGGCTCGGGGACATCCCGGATGACGGGCTGACCGCCCCGGTCCGACGCCTGCTCGCGGACGCGGACGTGAACCTGCGCGTGAAGCAGGACCTCATGGCGGCGGTCGAGAGCCTGCGACGGGCCGAGCGCGACTTCGCGTCGGTGTTTGCCGCTCACGCCTCCGCCTTAGTCGAGGTACTGGAGTCGGAAGGACACGTCCTCGAGCAGATGGGAGGCGCGAGCGACGAGATCCAGCGCCAGATCGACGAGGTCCAGCAGATCTTCAACATGGGCGACTTCGTCAAGGCGTCGCGCGCGTCGCAGGAGATCCGAACCCGCGCGCAGCAGCAACAGCTGTTGCGCAGCGAGGGCGCGGTCTCCCATACCAAGCTCTCGCTCATCGAGCTCGAGACGATGGGCCTCGAGCTCGCGGACTTCCGAGGACAGCTCGAGGAGGCCCAGACCGCGGCCCGGGCGGGTCAGTACCTCGAGGCCTACCGGGTCGCGACGAAGCTCGAGGAAGCCACCTCGCGGGCCCGGGCCGCCGCCCAGCAGCTCCTCGAGGGGATTGCCCGGGCCGGCGAGCAGCTGAACCGGCTGCGCGAGGCCGGCGTCGACCCCGCGCCGTTCTACGAACCGCTCCGCAATGCTCGCGGCCTCCTCCAGTCGCTCGATTTCGACGCCGCTCGGACCCTGCTCGACGACCTTCATCAGCGCCTCGCCGACGAGGAAGCGCGCCTCGAGACCTCTCGGCTGCTCCAGGAGATCGGGCTCATGATCGAGGACGGTCACCGACTCTCCTCCCCCATGGAACCCTTCGAGGCCCGGGTCGAACAGTTGCGTACCGAGCGCCCCACCGCGCCCGCCGAAGCGACCCGGACCGGGGCGCGCCTCCTCCACGAGGAGCTCATCGCCATCCTGCGACCGGTCCTTGAGGAGAATCTCCGGGCGCTCGAGGTCGACCTCGACATCGCGCGGGGCGCCGGCGTCGATCTCGAGAGAATCCTCCTGCCGCTCGCCGAGGCCCGGCGCCGTGTCGCGCTACCGATCCCGATCGGAGCGGCCGCGCTCCTCGATTCTGCCCGGGCCGAGTTCGTCGCGACCCGCGGGCTCGTCGAGCACGCCGAGCGGATCGCGAAGCGGGCGCGCGAGGCGCTCGCGGGCGCGGACCTTCTGCACGCCGATACGGTCGCCCTCCGGGGCCAGATGGACCGACTCGAGCAGCTCCTCGCCCAGAAGCAGTACGCGCGCGTGATCGAGCTCGGGGGGCCGATCGAGCGGGAGCTGCTCCAGACCACGTATCAGCACGTCTCGAAGACCCTGGCCAGCTTCCAAGCGATGGTGGCCGGCGTTCGGGCCCAGGGCGTCGATACCTCGCTCGCGGAGAATCTCCTGCACCAGGCCCGCATGGCGGTCGACGAGGGACGCTCGGTCGAGGCGTTGCGCTTGGCCGCCCACAGCGAGGCCGAGGTCGAGCGGGCCGAGCTCCAGCAGCGGGTCGCCGAAGGGTCGATCGAAGCCGCGGGCGGTGCGATCGCGAAAGCGATCGGGGAAGGGATCCATTCCGAGCGGGCCGGCGAGCAGTACGAAGCGGCGAAGGTCGCGCTCCGAGCGCGCGAGTTCGCCGACGTTCTCGAGCGGTCGATGGACGCGCTCGACGCGCTCGCGGTCGCTCGCGAGGGCCACCGGCGGGCGCAGGAGTCGCTCGCGGGGGCCGATCGGCAAGTCGCGGAGACCGCCGAGCACGGCGCCGACGCCACGGAATCCACGGCGCGACTCGCCGAGGCACGCCAGCACTTTGGGGCGGGGCAGTACGCCGAGGCGATCCGCGCGAGCCGGGAGGCGACCGAGCTCGGACGATGGGCGATCGAGCGGCGGTTCGCCGCGCCTCTCGGCGAACTCCGCCGCGAGGTCGAGATGGCCCAGCAGCGAGGTCTCTCGGCCGAGGTCGACCCTCTCGAGGCCCTCGTGACCCAGGGCGAAGCCGCCCTCCGTGAGCGGGAATGGAAGCGGGCACGCGAGATGCTGGGACGGGGCCAGGAGCTCCGCCGGACCATCTTCGAAGGGATCGTCGACGGCCAACGGCGCGAGCTCGAAGCGGAGTACGCGCGCACCGAGAGTCCCACCGACGCGGAGCTCGCCCGCCGGGCCGAGGTGCTCGCTCGCCTCGCCGCGTTCCGCGAGCGCCCGGAGTACGCCGGGGCGCTCGAGCTGCTCCACTCCGAGGCCGCGAACGCCCGTCTACGCCACCAGGAGGAGGTCGAGGCGCGGGCCGCCGGCTTCAAGGACCGCCTGTGGGTCGGCGAGCGGCTCGGGGTCGACACGACGCCGGTGATGCAGACGTTCAGTGAAGCCCGCGTGGCGCTCGACGCGGGCCGCCTCGAGGACGCGGACGGGCTGCTCGTTCGCGCGACCGTGGCGCTCGAGTCCGTCGTCCGCGAGCCGTTCGAACGCAAGCTCAAGGAGGTCCAGACCGAAGTGACGTTCGCGGAGGAGGGCCTTCACGTCAGCGTCGGGTCGGTTCGCGCGCGCCTGAAAGAGGTCGAGGAGCTCGACCGGGCGGGCCGAGCGCTCGAGGGAGCCCGCTCGCTCCTCCGGACCGAGGAGGAGCTCAACCTGCGGAAGTCGCTCCATCGGGAACTGATGAACCTCCACTACCTGATCGATGCCGCGCTCGCGCGGGCGCACGATCATCACGTCGATACCGCGTCGGCGCGAGCTCTCCTGACCGAATCGATCCGTCTGCGGGAGACGGACTACAGCGCTGCCCTCGAGAAGGCGCGCGAGGCTTTGCGGCGGCTTCAGGAGCTGGGGGCCGGCGCGACGGCGGCCCCGCCTCCCGCGGCCCCGGTCTGGCCGTTCCGCCGGCCCCCGTAAGGTCCGCCGGGGTTACGACGAAAGGAACCCCGACCCGACGCCCGTCACGGGTACGTTCGGGAGTCCCCGCGGGGGACCGAGCGCGAGTCGGTCGTACTCGACCGTGTGCTTGATGCCGCGGCGGCGGAGGAGCGTCGAGACCTGTTCGGTGATCTGCACGACCTCCTGGCAGCGGGCGGGTTTCGCGAAGTAGAACTCGGTCCGCCGCTCATCGACGATCGGGAAGACCAGACGAAGGCCGAAGGCGTCCTGGCGGTTGTAGCCGACCGGCTTGCGGTCCCCCTTGAGATCGCGTAGATTCTCGTCGAGCAGGACCTCGGGGAGCAGCGGGTCCGACTCCTTAACGAACGGGCGGTTCATCTCGACCACGCGCTTGTGAATCTCGGGATAGACGCGGACGAGGTCCTTGTACGAGCGCTTCGAGTCGAGCAGGATGTGGCCACTGCGGGCCTTCACGGGAGGGGTCACGGGCCCGGAACGGGACGGAGCCAATTAACACCTTTCCCCGGACCCGCCAGGGTGAAGGCCGCGCACGACGTGACCCGTCCATGTCCGCCGCACGGCTCCCCTCGGGACTGCCTCCGCTCTACGCCCCTCCGAACGACTGCATTCTGTTGACATCCTCCCCCGAACAAGTTCGGGGGCTTCCTCCGGGACTCATCGTGCTACCTCCGAGTCCCGTGGCGGTTCCCGCTTCTTCGACCGGACTCGCCGCCCCTTGCGGTGCGGTGGAGGTCCCGTCTCCACGGGCGTCGATTCCCCGGTGCCCCCGGGTATCTTCGCGAGCGCGCGGGCGAGGATGTTCCTCGCCGCGTTGAGGTCTCTGTCCATGTGCAGACCGCACGGACAGACGTACGTGCGATCCTGGAGAGTGAGCGGCGGGTCGTGGAGGCGGCCGCATCCCGAGCAGGTCTGGGTGGTCCCGCTCGCCGGGACCTCGACGTACCGCCCCGACCGTCGGGTCTCCTTGTAGGCCGCCATCTGCCGGAGCATCCCCCACCCGGCGTCGGAGATCGACCTCGACAGGTGGGCGTCGCCGAGCATCGATGGGACGGACAGGTCCTCGAAGGCGATGAGGTCGTGGCGGGCCGCCCACGTCGAGGTGACCTTGTGCGCGAAGTCCCGCCGCTGGTCCCGCACCTTCGCGTGGCACCGGGCCAGCCGCTCCCTCGCCTTCTCCCGCCGGTGCGAGCCCTTCGTCCTCCGCGACACGACCCGCTGGGCGCGACGAAGGCGCTCCTCGGCGCGGCGGAGGAACTTCGGCGGCTCCACCGTCTCCCCCGTCGAGAGGGTAGCAAGGTGGGAGAGGCCGAGGTCCACGCCGATCGGCGCTGATGGCGGGGTCGAGGGCGGCGACGGGGGGTCTTCCATCTCGTAGGTGAGTATGGCGAACCACCGGTCCCCCTCCCGCTCGACCGTGCAGGTCTTGACCCGACCCGCCGGCGGCTCGCGGTGGACCTCGATGGGCAACTCGCCGAGCATCGACAAGCGCAGCCGTCGCGTCCCGTTCCGCCCGGGGACGATGGCCGCCGACCCGTTGGAGTCGGGATAGGTGAGCGAGGTGATCTCCCGTTTATAGCGGGGAAAGCCGGGTCGAACCCCCTCTCGCACTCTCCGAAAGAAGTGTCCGAAAGCGTCGTGAAGCCGGGCGAGGCTATCCTGCGCGACGTGGCCGTACACGCGCCCGATACCTTCCTTGTCGTAGGCCCGCCATCGCGCGAGGTCCCGACACTGGTCCACGTGGGAGAGGGAGCGCTTCTCCTTGCGCCACGCCTCGATGCGCTGCTCTAGTGCGTGATTCCAGAGAAAACGGAGTTCCTCGAACTGCCGGAGGAGTTCTCGCTCCTGGTTCGGAAATGGGTAGAGACGGTACTTCTGTGGCTGATACATCGGAGGTAGCGAAAGACCATGCACGGGATGGGCCATGAACCTTGGCTCGCTAACCCCCCTACAAGTAGGGGGGCTTGCGCTCGCCGGCGCCGCCACGACACCGTTCGTACCCGGCTACCGCGTCACCAAGGTGATCGGGCTCACCTATGGGCTCATCGTCCGATCCCGGGGCCTCGGCCGGAACATCGTCGCCGGGTTCCGGAGCATCGCCGGAGGAGAGATCACGGAGTACACGCAGTTGCTCGAGCAGGTGCGCCACGACGCGATCACGCGACTGAAGGACCACGCGAAGAGCCTGGGGGGGAACGCGGTCCTCTCGGTCGGCTTCGACACGTCGGAGATGGGCGACATCATGACCGTGGTCCTCGCCTACGGGACCGCGGTCGTGGTCGAAGCGGACCCGGGCCCGGCGCAGCCGGTCGCCCTGCGATGACTCGCCGCGCCCGACGAAAGGCTCAAAGAGCCGCCCCGCTACGGGCGAGGGGCGCTCCCGTAGTCTAGTGGTCAAGGATAGAGGCCTCTCGAGCCTCTGACGCGGGTTCAAAGCTGGCCGGACCAGCGGTCCGACCCGGGAAAATCCCGCCGGGAGCACCTCATCTTTAGGGTCATAGCCTCCTCGATCCCGACATCCTGCGTTCTCCCCCCGACCGAAGGCCTCCGAGTTGCGGAGAAGCGCGAACGGCACCAGGACCCCGAGGTCCGCCGGTAGCGCGGGAACGTCGCTCGCGGCTCGCCGACCACCGCGACCAACTATCCTCGGAGAGTGTTCGATTGCTGTTTCCGGACGGGCCCGACTCCGGCCGCGGTCCCGAAATTCGGCGGGAGGTAGGCGAACCGTGTCCTCGGTGACTGTGTACCGGGCGAGGAGAAGCGTGGGGTGACCGGCTCGACCGCGCTCTCGTGCGTAACGGTCATTCGGAGCCGGCTCGCCCACCCGGAGTGGGGGGTATCGACCGATCAAGACTCATGCGCGTGGTCGCTGCCCGAGGCGCTCGAACGATTCGGCGGTCCGCGGTCGTCCGTGCGACCCGATAGGGCCGGCCTAACCCCCCGACGGCCAGCCTTCAAGCAGCTTCTTCTCCACGATGGCCAGAGCTTCGGAAAGGCTGGATACCGCCATCCGCTCGCGGTCGGCGAGACGGGTAAGTGTGATCTTCCGGGGAACCTCAAAGTATCCCGCCGCCCGCGCCCGTTGGAAAAGTTCGGCCTGACGGCGAGTGAGGATCTCCGCACCGGTCGGATCGTCGGAGTGCCGGACCGACTCGAGGACCACACCGGGAACTTTCTCTCTCAGCCGGTCGAGGAGCTTGTGGACTTTGTCCTCCGAAGCGATGACCGTCCACGATGCCTCGCCGTCCCGGATCGTGAAGGGAAGGCGTCGCATGAGGAGAAGCGCCCGGAAGATCGGCACGAACGGCGAGGTTCGGTGGATCACTCGCAGTCGGAGCCCCGAGGGTCCCGAAGTGAGAAGCTCGACCTTCTCCACTTGGTCGACTGCCCGCAGCTCGCCGACCCAATCGCCGGGTTGGGGAACGCAGAGGCGCACTTCGCTGAGGCTCCTACGCGTTCCAAGGTCAAGGCGGCTGAGCATCTCGATGGTCACCCCCGGATGCTCCCGGGAGAAGCGAGCTATCCAAGCGGAGTCCGGCAACGGAACACGGAGTCGACAGACGCTCACCGGCCCTCCGTCGCTCCGAACGTCCCGCGCACGACGACCGGGCGTGCTCGTGCGGCCCGACGTAGCTCGCGACGCACGCGGGGACACGTCCCGGTAGCGGCCGAGGACGGCATATCCGTTTCGCGTTCGGCCCGAGGACGAGGGGCGGACCCAACATACCCGTCCGCCCACCGCCGAACCCACTAGGTCCGTCCCTTAACGGCCCAGACTTCCCTACCACCCTGGGGACACCCCGGAGGGCAAGGCGATGATGACGATCGAATCCCAGGACCCACTCGACGAACTCGAGCACGAGAACGATGTCGCGGAGCGACTGATCGAGCGTCTTGCAGCGACGGCCATCGAGCTGAAGGAAGGCAGAAACCCACCGCCCGGGGAGATCGCCGAGGGGCTTCGCCTCCTCGAGCAATATCGGAGGGTCCACGCCGGGCGGGTCGACCGCGACCTCCAGCCCGAGGCGCGCTCCGTGGCCATGGCCGGTTGTTTTCCGCATCTCGACGCGATCACCGACGATCACCGGGTCGAGCGCGACCAGACTGACCGCGCTCGGGCCGCCTTGAAGGACTTCGTATCCGACCCCCGCGGCTCACGATCCCGGCTCTCCCAAGCGCTCGCCGAGCTCACGCAGAAGGACCACGAGAGCATGGCGTTCGAGAAGGATTACCCTCTTTCTTGCCTCAGAGCGGCTCTCCCGGACGAGGCAGCGGCTCGCGTGAGCACCGCCTTCCGCCAAACCGCCTCCGAGGTCACGGATTTGGAGGGACATATCGAGCGGTACCTCGCGCGCGCTCCCGGCACCCCCGGCCACGCCTTGACCGTGCGGTGCCGTCGAGAGAACTGCCCGGCGGTCGCCGAGTCGCACGTGGTGCCCTCGAACGACGGCCGGTTGGGAATCGAAGTGCCTGCGGGTTGGCAGGTGGTCTCGGTACCGGCGGTCCTCGGCGAGGACGGGACCATCCGCCTGCGAGCCGATTTCTGGTGTCCGGATCATCGCGATAAGAGCGCCGCTAACGGGGAGGTCGCGGTGGGGGCGCGGAAGGACGGAGGGGCTGCCAAGCCGGCCCCGACCGCGGCGGAGGAACCGGAACCCTGTAGCTGCTGCGACCCCATCGCCGCGGATAGTCCTTGAATCCGGTCGTGCTCCCGGCCGCCGGGAACGCCCCCGCACGGCGCGCGGTTCCGTCATGGGATGGCCTCACGCTCATCGCGTCCGGCACGGGCTACCTGCTCGTCGTCGGCATAATGGTGATCGTCACGAGTATAGTGTCGTCGCTCGGGGGGGCGGCCTCGGTCCCAAGTCGCGTGTACGACGACCGGGACCTGATCGGCCTCTTTGGCTGGGTGGGGATGATGATCAGCGGCGTGAGCGTCATCATCGTCCCAAACCACTTGGGGGTCTGGCTGCGACCCCGGTATCTCCCACGGCTTCATTTCCTGCTCGCGAATGTCGGCCTCATCGGATTCCTCACTACCGCCCTGCTTGCGCCCGGAACCGTCGCGCCGGACCTCTTTTTGGGGCTGGTGGCGTTCTCATTCCTGCTCTTCGGAATCGGGGTGCTGGTGACGGTGGCGCCGTTCGTCGTCTCTCCTGGGCTCTCGCGCGGGAAGAGTTTGCGACCAAACCAGGGCGTCGGGCGGTGAGCCGACGAGACCCCGGTTTGGGGGAATAGATCGCAGAACCCCCGGGATCTTCCGGCCGCTGTCGGGGAACGATGGCGTCGGAGCTCGCAGGTGTAGTTCGAACGTGCGACCCCTGCCCTCTCCGGCCGGAGCCAGCCCACCAGGTTTCTCCGGGTTGGCCCGATCGATTCACGTGCCCTATTGCTCTTCGGCGGGTCGGCGCCGGTTCCGCCCCTGCTGTTCCGAGCCCCAGGCGGGCGAAGCGCGGCGAACGTGTCTCGAGACGGGCGAACCGGTCCGACGGACCGACCCGGGAGCGTTCTCTCCACGCGGTGTGCGGCCCCGCTCCGGAGACGACCGCGCTCGCGTCGATGTGAGCCGGGTCCTCCGTTCCAGAGGAACCCGTCCCCTCACTTGTACGTCGACTGGTAGGTTTTCCCCTCGTCGCCCCATATCGTGATGCACGACCCTCACATTCCGTCCGGCAGGCGTTACATAGAATGCAATCGGGGCCGTGCCCGACCACGGACTTCTCCGTGCGGAATCGGAAATTCGCAGCGACCTCGGTGTCGCCCACGACGTCGGGAACCTCGGTGCGGGGGTGCATGACGAACACGTTCACGGGACAGACATCGAAGCAATGGCGGCAACCCTTGCACTTCTCGATCTGGGCCTTGACGTCCACTGGGCCTCTCCTTCACGACCCGGGCCGGCAGCTGAAGTGGCAGCGGCCGAGATCGTGGTAGTCGCGCAGGTACGCTGGGAAACCGAGGGCATCCGACCGTTTTCACTGGAGCGCCGAAACGATTCGGCGAGGGCTTGTAATTCAAGTCCCGGCTATCCGTGTCCACGAGGAACCGTGGCCAACCAAGGGGTCGCTTTCCGTTTGGAGGTCACGCCAGCAGCCCGGGAGGCGATGGGGGCGGCCATCGCCCGGAATCAATCCCCCACGATCGTGCGGCTGGGGGTTCTCCCGGGGGTGCATCCGACGGCGCAAATGTACCTATCGACGCCGCGGTCCGGAGATGAAATCCTCGATCTTGGCCCGGCACGGTTGGTCGTGGACGCGGCCAGCCAGCTCTATCTCGATGGCGCGACCGTCGATTTTCACGAGGGTTCTCCCGGGGGCGGCTTTTCGATCTCGGGCCCCCGCTTCAGTACCCCGCTCGCGGCCCCCTCTTCCTCGAACCAAGCGGCCGGAGGCTCGCCACCGGCTCCCCTGCCGGCGGACTCCGCGGAGGCCGACCGCACCGAGGGCGAACGAGAACGCCAGCTTCGGTTCGCCCTCCGTCGGGTCTATGACCCGGAAATCCCCGTCAACATCCTGGACCTGGGCCTGATCTACGGTATCGAGTGGGGGGAAGAAGGCAAAGTGCACATCCGGATGACTATGACCAGTCCCGGCTGCCCGGTCGCTGGCATGCTCCAGGACGAGGTCAAGGCCGTCGCCGAATCGATTTCGGGCATTCGCGAGGTAGACGTCTCCGTTGTATGGGACCCTCCTTGGGGACCCGAGCGGATGAGTCCGACGGCCAAGCGCGAGTTCGGCTACGCGTGAGGAGCACGATCGACGGCCCGGGTGCGCGGACGGGACGACGGACGGGGGTGGCGTCCCCGCAACAACGCCTCAGGGGTAGAACGTCGATGCATCCGTGCCGTAGGCCCGCCGGAACCAAGAGCGATCGTAGAGGGAGATCGCGGGTAGGAGCGCACCGAAGAGGACGATTGCCACCACGTTGAACAGGCCGGCCCACTCGCGCAGGACCGGAAGGACCCCGAAGTCGGCATAGATGCGAACGGACAGCGAGAGGTACAGGAGCGAGACCGGAACGTACAGGACGCGATGGAACGGGAGCTTCTTTCCCAGAACGGCGGGCAGAATGATCAGAGCATGGGCGAATACGAGGGAGAGGACGAAGCCCAGGAAGAGGGCGTGGAGGCCCGCGTCGTACTCCCATCCGAGGAGGTTGCCGCCCTCGAGGTACACGATTGCTCCCCCCAGAAGGAGCCACGCATAGCCACTCAGCAAACAGAACGCCGTGAATCGGGGAAGGCCGGGCCGTGACAGGTTCCGGTACGCGATGTCGTGGAACAAGAGCCAGACCGCAAGGAGGACCCACCCGGAGGCCGCCACCAAGAATCCCGATGCGAACCAGACGGTCGATAGGACGCAGCCGATCAGACTGAGCGACGCCGAGACGGCGAAGGTGAGTTTGTCGAGCAGGTCCAGGCGGAGCACCCGGCTTAGCTCCAGTCTCTCGGCGGCAAGCAGGAGGACCAGAAAGGAACCCCACCACGGGATCAGGAAGGGAATGTCGAGCCCGCTCCAACCGAGGACGTTGCCTCCGACGAGGCAGGCGGCTCCTAGGACTTGGACCGCGGTGTAGAGCGCCGGCTGGCGACGGAGGATCACCAGGAACATCAGAAGGAGAATCGCCGCACCGCCGCTGACGAGGGCAAAGGCGAGGGCGGCGTCCCCGCTCAGCGCGAGCGAAATCGCCCCGACGGCGGTGAGCACAGGAGCGAGATAGAATGCTCGACGGCTAAGCGCCACCGCGCGCTCGATACCGATGAGGCTTGCCAGGACTCCGTTCACCATGAGAACGCCGTGGGCGTCCGGTAGCGAAGCATTGAGGAGCGGGATCGGCCAGCCGACCAACCACAGCGCCGCCCATAGGCCCAGCCCCAACGCGACGAAGGACAGGCCGATCCCGAGGAATCGGACCCGAGACCGCGTTACCACGGGGAATCCTACGCACGGCCCGACGGAAGATCTTACCGACGGTGCCCTACCTGGATGTCAGGGAATCGTGGGGAGGGGCGTCGCCTCCACGCTAGATTTCTGCTTTCCGATTCGCACGCGCCAGGTTTTCGGTCCCTGTTCTAGATACTCCCAGGAGAACCGGCCCGTGTACTCTGCCTGGAATTGGTAGAAGAGCGGCTTCGGGTCGTGGTCGTTCACCAGTACGAAGGACCCCCCGGGTTCGAGATGGGTAAACGTTCCGAAGATGCGAGAATGGCGCTCGGGAGGGCTCACACTCCGAACATCCAGCACGCTCTCCCCGCGTTCGCCTCGCTCCCCTTGGGCGCCGGCGGCAGCACCACTGCGCTCGGTCTCGACCATCTATTCCGAGCTCCCCAAACGATGGAGGCAGGATCATGAACTAAAGGCCGTGCCGAACCGGTTCGGAGATGCGGTGAGCCGACACCACGGCGGCATCGAACGGGCCCGCCGGCATTCGTTGCAATCCGGCGCTTCGGGGACTCGTACACCCCTGCCTTTCGAGGAGCAGGTCGCGAGGATCGGAGGCCGGGTGCCCATCCCCCCGGTGGGATGGTCCCATGCCCTTGGGTTCCGCGCGCGCCAAGGAGGGACCGTACCGCCCTGCCTCGAGCCAAGACCTAGGCTATTCAGGAAGCGCGCTCTCGGCCCCCGTCAGTTCCCAAGGCTTCCGCCTTCGGGAGGGAGAGGGTGCTCGAGTGTTTCTCGTGGTGGTCTCGGAGACCGACCCCGTGGCAGTGCGAGTGGCCGCCCTATGGGGTACCCCTCCCGCGACCGGCGAGCACATCGACGGGGCCGCCGTCCGATCCCTTTCCGACGGAACCCTCCTCGTGCGCCGCGCCGGTCCGCACATCCACGACGAGCGGCTGGACGCTCGGCTCCCCTCGATCGTTGCCGCGCAACGGCCGACGATCGTGTTCCCGTCGATTCATCGGAGCGAGCAGAACATCGAGTGCCTCACCGTGCACCCGCTCGGGAATCCGGGCGAGCGGGCCGAAGTGGGTGGGCGGCCGCGGTCCCTCGTCCCGACCGATGCCCGCGCTATGGCCGCCGCCCTGCGAGCGCTGGCAGAGCGCGCGGAGCCCGCCGGGCTCTCGGTCACCTACGAGGCGACCCACCACGGTCCCGAGCTCGGTGTTCCGGCGTTCTTCGTGGAGATCGGCTACGGCGCGAGAGCCGAGCCCCCCTCGGTGGCCGTGAAGCTGGTCGCCGAGACGATCCCCCGCCTCGACCCGGACCTCCGCGACCGCGTAGCGATCGGAGTGGGGGGGGGTCATTACGCTCCGCACTTCACCCAGCTTGCCCTCCGACGTCACTGGGCCTTCGGGCATATCCTCTCCCGCCATTCCCTCGACGGGCTCGACGCCGAGACGGCTCGAGCCGCCTATGCATCGACGGCCGGGGCCGAGGGAATCCTCTTCGCCCGCGCGCAGGACGCGAGTCACCCCGCGCTGAGTGGGGTAGGCCGCCGGCTCCGAGACGGGGATGCGCCGGCCCGGGAGGGACCGGAGTAGGGGTACCGACCGCTCAGCCGCGTCGCTCGTTCTTCTGGAACATGATCGCGCCCGAGCGGTAGACCGCCTTGCCAAGGCGCACCGGCTGGGTGGAGCCGACCCCCGGGGTGCGTTCGGCGAGCATCATGCTCTCGACGATCTGCCGGAACAGCGCGCTCTGGTTGATCTCGGGATGCCGCTCGAGGAACTGGGCCTCTTCCGGCGTGATCGTGATGTTCTTTCGCTGCATACCGGCGGGCGCGGGCTCGGGACGCTGGCGGGGACGCATGACTGCGACAATGTACTAGACGTATAAGTCCGTATGGGTGCGCAGGAACCACCTCTCAGGACCCCTCGCCGGGAGGGGACCCCGCTCCGGAGGGGAGCCGGACGCATGCCCCACGAGGGAGGGCCGTTTCCCCGGGCGGGGAGGGTCCGAGCCTTGATGGCCCTCGGGGGACTCCGGGCGGCGGTGAGCGACCGCCCTTTCGTGGTCCAGGTGGTCGGGCCGAGCGGATCGGGGAAGACCCGGACCGTGGAACGCGCCGTTCGGCGACTCGTGGCCCGGGGGCTTACGGTCGCGGTGGTCAAGCACTCGCACCACTCGCCCGATCTTCGGGGCAAGGACACTTCGCGGTTCGCCGACGCCGGCGCTGCGGTGGTCGTCTTCGCCTCGCGCCGGTCGTTCGTGTCGTTCCGCGCATCGCCGGCTCGCCTTGTGCCGGCCCTGCCCGTTGACGTGGTACTGGTCGAGGGGTACTCCCACCGGAGGTTTGGTGGGCCGCGGGTGCGCGTGTCCGCGCCATCGGATGCGACCGCCTGCGTGAACCGCATCGTACGGGCAGCCCCTCCCCGGCCCCGTATCCCCTCGATCGTGGTCGACGGGCGACGGAGGAGAGCTCGGGGGCCCTGGCGGTTCGTGGCCCACTTCCTCGAGGTCGAGGGCGCCCACGAGGTCCGACGTTGGCCCTGACACCCACCGGCGCGCCGGGCGTCGTCCGCCGCGCCTACCTGCTCGCGGGGCGCGCCACGAGACTCCCGGGGAAGTTCCTGCTCCCGTTCGGAGGGGAGCCGGTCGTGCTCCGGGAAGTTCGGCTCCTGCGCTCGCTCGGCCTCGAGGTCACCCTCGTGGGCGTAGCACCGGTCGACCTCCCGGACGTGCGGTTCCTCCGCGACCGCCTCGACCGCGGACCCCTCGGCGGTCTTGCGTCGGCGCTCGCGGACTCGAACCGGCCGTTCTTCCTCTTCGGGGCGGACATGCCGTTCCTCGACCGAGCCGGGATCGAGGCACTGCGCGCGCGGTTTCGGGGCCGGACCCTCGTGCCGGTATCTCGCTCGGGTCATTGGCAGGTGCTCCACGCGATCTACACGGGCCGCGAGGGCGCCCGGCTTCCCGCGCTCCTCGAGGCCGGACGCGGGCTCCACGAGCTTATCGAGGTACTGCTCGAAGAGGACACGGCCGAGCTCCTGCCGGCGGGCCTCGTGGCCGAGCGGTCGTTCACGGACCTCGACACTCCGGCGGACTATGCGCGAGCCCTTGCCGCGGCGGGGTACGAGCCGGAACGTACCGCCGGCGTCGGGCGGACGACGGGCTCCTAAATAGGGCGGCGTGCTGGGCCGTCGCAAGCGGCCGGTGCGGCTGCGCGGAACATGGCCGAGGTCGTTCTCGACGGTCAGCCGCTCCGAACAGCGGGCGAGCCCTCGCTGCTCGAGTTCCTGCGCGCACAGGGACGCGGGCCCCCCAGCCTCTGCTACCACCCGCGGCTCGGTCCGCTTCAAACCTGCGACACCTGCCTCGTCGTCGTGGACGGAAAGGTCGTCCGTTCGTGCGCGACCGTGCCCGCCGATGGGATGGCGATCGACGCGTCGAGCCCGGTGGTGCTCGCGGCCCAGCGCGCCGCGATGGACCGGGTGCTCGAGAACCACGAGTTCGCCTGCACGATCTGCGATCGCAACAACGGCGACTGCGAGCTCCACAACACGGCGATCCGCATGGGGATCGCACGGCAAGCGTTCCGGCCGAAGCCCTATCCGATCGACGAGTCAAGCCCCTTCTACCGCTACAACCCCAGCCAATGCATTCTCTGCGGGCGATGCGTCGAGGCCTGCCAGGACGTGGTCGTCAACGAGGTGCTGCACATTGACTGGAACCTCGCTCCGCCGCGCGTGGTCTGGGACCAGGGCGCGTCGATCGACCAGTCCTCGTGCGTCTCCTGCGGGACCTGCGCGACCGTCTGCCCGGTCGACGCCTTGCTCGAAACGTCGATGCACGGGCGTGCGGCGCACTTCTCGAACCTCTCCCCGGCGACCCGCGAACGCCTCGTCACCTGGACCAAGGCCGCGTCACCGGACCTCGGGCCGCTCTGGCTCACGAGCGAGCTCGAAGCCGCCGCGCGACACGGCTCGATCCAGCGGACGAAGACCGTGTGTACGTTCTGCGGCGTCGGGTGCTCCTTCGAGGTCTGGAGCCGGGGCCGGGAGATCCTCAAGGTCCTTCCGAAAGCGGAGTCCCCTGCGAACGGGATCGCTACGTGCGTGAAGGGAAAGTTCGGTTACGACTTCGTGAACTCGCCGAATCGGCTGGCCGAACCGCTCGCGCGATCCGGCGACCGGTTCGCCGCGATCGGCTGGGACGCGGCCCTGGACCAGATCGCCCGTCGGTTCGCGGAGGTCCGCGAGCGCTACGGCCCCGACTCCATCGGCGTCATCGCGACCTGCACCGGGACGAACGAAGAGGCGTATCTCACGCAGAAGTTTGCCCGTCAGGTCCTCGGGACGAACAACGTCGACAACTGTGCTCGTTACTGCCAGGCGCCCGCGACGACCGGCCTCTTCCGGACCGTGGGGATCGGTGCGGATGCGGGGACGATGGCCGATATCGAACAGGCCGACCTCATCATGACGATCGGCTCGAACGCCGCCGAAGCCCATCCGGTCCTCGCCGGGCGCGTGAAACGCGCGCAGAAGCTCCGGGGAACGAAGCTCCTAGTCGTCGATCCCCGGAGGCACGAGCTCGCGGAGCGAGCCGACCTGTTCCTCTCCCCGCGCCCGGGGACCGACCTCGTGCTCCTCAATGCCGTCGCCCGCTACCTCGTGGACCAGGGGTGGGAAGCGCGGGAGTTCATTGCCGCCCGGACGAACGGCTTCGAGGAGTTCCGCTCGCGCCTCGCGCGCTACACGCTCGAGTTCGCCGAAGAGGTGACGGGGCTCCCGGCCGCCGAGATCGTTCGGATGGCGGAGATGTTCCATGCGGCCCGTTCGGCCTGCATCCTCTGGGCGATGGGGATCACCCAGCACCAGAACGGCAGCGACACCTCGACCGCGATCTGCAACCTCCTGCTCGTCACCGGTAATTTCGGTCGGCCGGGGACGGGAGGGTATCCGTTGCGCGGTCACTGCAACGTGCAGGGGGCCAGTGACTTCGGATGCCTCCCGGGATTCCTCCCCGGATACCAGAAGATCGACGATCCCGAAGCCCGGGCGCGGGTCGAACGAGAGTGGGGCACGCCGCTGCCGAAGACCAAGGGGCTCACGAGCACCGAACTCGTCGACGCGATCCTGGACGGTCGCCTCCACGCGCTCTACATCCTCGGGGAGGACAAGCTGCTCGCCGACGCCGACGAAGCGAAGGTCGCCCGCGCGTTCGAACGGCTCGACCTCCTGGTCGTCCAAGACCTGTTCCTGACGCGCACTGCGGAGTTCGCGGACTACGTGCTGCCCGTGGCGGCCTCGATCGAGAAGGAGGGTACGTTCGTGAGCACCGAGCGTCGGATCCAGCGTCTCTATCGGGCGTTCCCACCGCTCGCCGGGACGCGGACGGACGCGGAGATCGTCCAGGCACTCGCCACCCGCCTGGGCGCGTCGTGGCACTATCCCGGCGCGAAGGAAGTGTTGGAGGAGGTCGCGCGGGTCACCCCGGTCTTCGCCGGGGCGAACTTCGAACGGCTCGAGGGATTCCGCAGCCTCCTCTGGCCGGTACGGCCGGACGGGACCGACACGCCGACGCTCCACCTCGACCGGTTCAACTTTCCGGACGGAAAGGCGAGGTTCCATCCCGTCGAGTGGGCCGAGCCGACGCCCACCGAGCCCGAGTTCGACCTCGAGCTCGACAACGGCCGGCTGCTCGAGCATTTCCATTGGGGCAACCTCACCTACGAGAATCGCGGAATCCGGGCCAAGGTCCCCGGCACGTTCGTCGAGGTCGGGCCCGACCTCGCAGGGGCGCGCGGGCTTTCCGAGGGGGACCGGGTACGCCTCTCCTCCGAGGTCGGTTCGGTCACGGCGCGCGTCCACGTCACCGACCGGGTCCGGGGCTCGACCTTGTTCCTGACGTTGCACGACCGGGGCGAGGCCGCCGTCAATCGACTGACGCGCGACGTGCGAGACGGCCCGACGACCACGCCCGACTACAAGGGAACCCGCGTCCGGCTCGAACGGCTCGAGTCCCCGGGTCCCCTCGAATCCCCGGTGAGCGCTTCGAACCCTCGCGGGAAGGCCCGCTCCGCCCAGTCCGGAGTCCGCGTCGAGGAGAAGTGGGCCCGGCCGGATTACCGGCCGCCCGGGAGCTGAGCGGAACGCCAATGGCCCGTCCGATCCGCGCTCGGCCCACGGTCCCGTCGGGAGCCGGGACGACGCCCGGCGTCGACGCGATCGCCTCCGACCTCGGAGCTTCCGCGGAGTCGATCCGGGAGCTCCTCGCCCTCGTCCGCTTGTTGGAGGAGCGCGGGGTCCTGCGGTTCTCCTCCGACCTCCTCCGCTCGCAGGACCGCGTGATCGAGGTGCTCACCGACCGCATCGACCCCGCGACCCTGGGCCGCTCGTTGCGGAACCTCGAGGTCCTCCTGCACGCGTTCGAACGGCTCGATCCGGCAACGCTCGCCGCCCTCGCGGGGGGAGTCCCGGCCGCCCTCGAGGAGGCGCGCCGGGCGGAGGCCGACCGCCCGATGGGCCTGCTCGAGATCGCGACCACCCTGCGCGACCCCGAGGTGAACCGTGGGGTCCGTATGATGCTCGGTTTCCTCCGGGGGATCGGCCGGTCGGCCGACGCCTAGGATGACCGAGCCCAACGCGGGTCCCGTCGCGCGGGTCGAGAGCGTCAAGTACGCCCTCTCGGCCGGCGCGCGGGCGTTCTCGTATCCGGTCGGGGACGTCGTCGCGACCGAGGAGCCGCTCGAGATCCGGCTGGTGCACGCCGGGGTCGCCGAGACCGTGAGCGTGACGATGCGTACTCCGACCGACGATGCCAGCCTCGCGGCGGGGTTCCTCTTCACCGAAGGGATCCTCGCGGACCCCTCCGAGGTCGAGCGGATCGTCCCCCATCTGGACACGAGCGGCAACGTGGTCGAGGTCCACACGCGGCGGCCGGTCACCGTCGACCCCGAGCTCCGCCGGCGATTCTTCACGAACTCGAGCTGCGGCGTCTGCGGCCGTTCGCTCGTGAAAGGGATCTACGCGACGCGCGGTGGCCCGGTGGGGAGCGATCTCACGGTCTCCGCGGCGCTCTTGATCGGGCTACCCGCCCGGCTCCGAACCGCGCAGCCGCTCTTCGACCGGACCGGCGGGCTGCACGCGGCCGGGCTGTTCGATCCCGCCGGTCAGCTGATCCTCGCCGCGGAGGACGTCGGACGTCACAACGCGGTCGACAAGGTCGTCGGCGCCCGGTTCCTCGCCGGCCGCCTGCCCGATGCCCACGCCATCCTACAGGTCAGCGGCCGGGTGAGCTACGAGATCGTGCAGAAGGCGGCCGCGGCGGGTATCCCCGTGGTCTTGGCCGTGTCCGCGCCGACCAGCCTCGCGGTCTCCGCGGCCGACCGGCTCGGGGTCACGCTCGGAGCGTTCGTCCGAGGGGACCGCCTCACCGTTTACGCTCACCCCGAGCGGCTCGGAGACGGAGCCGCCACCGGTCCGGCGTAGCCCGGCGCGACCGCCCCGGCGGTGCACGGGAGCGCCTCGGGGGACTCACGCGCGAACCGAGCGTTACCATTTTCGAGCGACCGGTCGTGGGCCGGCGCGTGAGCGAGCCTTCCTCCCTCCCCGGGCCTCACGCGCGACGGGAACGCCAACGCGCGTTCTGGCGAGAAGCCTACTCCGCGGACCCCGTGTTCTTCGGGGAGGGGGAGAGCGACTTCGCCCGCTGGTGCCTCCCGATCCTTCGCGCGGAGCCGCGGGTCCGAACGGTGGTCGACCTCGGCTGCGGGTATGGACGCGACACCCGATTCCTCTCCGCCGGCGGGTTCCAGGTTCGGGGGGTGGACCTCAGCGGGTTCGCGAGTTCACGCGCGCCCGGGCCCGACGTACCGTGCGAGATCGTCGAAGCGGACTGCCTCGGCTTCCTCGAGCGCCTGCCCTCGGGGAGCCTCGACGCGGTCTATTCGAACATGTTCTACAACATGGACTTCAGCGAGGCCGAGCATCGAGCGCTCTGGGTCGCGGTACACCGAGCCCTGCGGGCCGGGGGCCTCCACCTCTACTCGGTGCGGTCGACGGCCGACCCCTGGTACGGACGGGGCCGCGGGATAGCGCCCGACATCTTCGAGCCTCCGGCCCGGGGGGTTCCGATGCATTACTTTTCCGAGGAGTACATTCGGCGGCTCGCGGCCGGTCGTTTCGAGGGGGTCGCCCGCGTCGAGCGCCGAGAAGGAGAGGAGGAGTTTCCGATCTCTCTTTGGTACGTCGCGGAGCGAAATCTCGGCGCCGCGCCCACATCGGCCGGGCCGGTGCGCCGCGGCCGAAGGCGGCCGGGTCGCTGAGGCGCCCCGGCCCGATGCGGCCCGCGCTCGCCCGTCGGGCCTAGCCGAGCGGTCCGGCGAGAACGGTCACTGCGCGCCGCCCGTCCATCGCCAGCTCGGCGGCGCGCCGGACCTCCGACGGCGAGATCTCCCGAAGGGTTCGCGGCCACGTGAGCCAATAGTCTTCGGGCAGTCGATGGTAGGCGACCTCGACCGCGAGCTCGTGGGCCTCCGCCGTGGACTCGAGGGCGAGCGGGATCTGGCCGACGGCGCTCTCGCGAATCGTCCCGAGCGTGGCGGTCGTGACCGGTTGGGTCCGCAGCCGATCGAGTTCGTCCCGTAGCAGGCGGACGACCTTCCGGTAGCGGTCGGCGCCCGTACCGGCCTGGACGACCCAATGACCGCCGAAGCGCATCGCGTCAAGCGCGCTCGAAGCGTGGTAGGCCAGTCCACCCTTTTCGCGGACCTGCTGGAAGAGGCGGCTCAGCATCGGGCGACCGCCCAGGATCTCGTTCGCGAGATACGCCGCCGGGTATTCCTCGGCGGTCCGCGCGATCGAGGGCCCGCCGAGCCGCACTTCGACCTGGGAGCGGCCGGGGAGGTCGATCCGGCGCTCGTTCGGCCGGGGCGGTCCGGACCGGGGCACCGACAGCGTGGGGCCGTTCGTGGTAGCGAACCCCCGGAAGAGCCGACGGGCGACCCGCTCGACCGCCGGCCGCCGGGCGGGGGCCGTCACTACGAGGATCGCCTCCCCACTCGAGTAATGCTCCCGATGAAAACGCTCGAGGACGCGGCGGGAGATGCGCGCGAGGGAGCGCGGGGTGCCGAGCCCGCTCTCGCGGTACGGATGGTCCGCGGGGAAGATCGCGTGCAACAGCTCCACCTCGGCGCGGTTCGCCGGCTGGCGCGCTTCTCGGAGCTGGCGCTCGTGCGCCTGGCGCCGCGCGCGGGCGATGTCGGTCGGGTCGAAGCGCGGACGCAGCACCACGTCGGCCAGGATCCCGAGCAGGCGGGCCCACTCGCCCGCCGGGCCCCAGATCGTGACCTCTCCGGATTCGGGGGCGCTCTGCCGCGAGAGGGTCGCGCCCGAGCGGTCGAGGAGTCGGGCGAGCGCGACGCGGTCGTAGCGGCCGGCGGCGCTCGTGATGAGTTGATTGACGAGCCGGGCGGTGCCTTCCCGCCCGGGAGGGTCGAATCCCCAGCCGGCCGGCCCCACGTAGGTGGCCGAGAAACTCGCCGCACCGGCGGGGGAGGGCTGGCGGACCACGCGCAAGCCCTCGAGCTCTTCCCCGTACTCGACCCGGAGCGGGTCGGTCGCCTCAGTCATCCGCCTCCCCTCCTGTCGGGGTATAGCGCACGACGACGCGTTGGTCGTCGCGGAGCATCGCGCGCGCGCGGTCGCGGACCTCCGCGGGGCGTACACGAAGCACGGAGCGAAACAGCTCGTCCTCGTACTCGGGCGAGCGCAGAACGGAGAAGTAGCCGAGACGGAACCCGGTCCGAGAGGCCCCCTCGTAGGCCAGCGCCGCGCCCCGACGTATCTTCGCGCGGAGGTCCTCCATCTCGCCCGCGGTCGGCCCGCTGCGGGCCAGCCGGCCGACGACCGACCCGATCTCGCGCTCGAGGCGGTCGAGCGAGACCCCTTTCGCGGCGAGCGCCTGGATCGTGAAAAGCGCCGGGTAGCACTTCGGCCGAAACTCGCTCGTGGCCCGGACCGCGAGGCCCGTGTCGACCAGGGCGCGGTACAGCCGAGCGCTCGGGTGCTCCGCGCTCCGGCCCCAGCCCGCGCCCGCGGAGAACATTCGGGTCTCGCCGCCGAGCAGGGTATCGAGGACCATCGTCGCGGGGGTCGCCGGGTCCCCGAGCGCGGGCGAACGCCAGCCGATCTGGAGGTACGGAGTCGTGCCCGGTCCCGACAGCTCCGAGCGACGCTCGCCGCGTTGCGGCGGCTCGACCTCGGCGACGGCGACCGCATCCCCGGTCGGGGGGAGCGGGGAGAACCGAGCGCGAACCTCGGCCTCGGTCGCGGCGAGCTCGAAGCCCCCCGAGACCACGAGCACCGCATTGCGCGTACCGTAGAACCGACGGTAGTAGCCCCGAAGCTGCTCCGGCGTCATCCGGGCGATGTCCTCTCGGTGGCCGAGCGCGTCCCACCGATACGGGTGGAGCCGGAACGCGAGGGACCAGAGCTCCTCCTCGACCCGGAACTCGGGCCAGTTCTCGTTCCCCTCCCGCTCGGAGTGGATGACGGTCCGCTCGCGCTCGACCTCTTCGTTGGTGATCAGCGCCCGCGTCATGCGGTCCGACTCGATGTCGAGGGGCACCGAGAGATGCTCGCGGGGAACCGTCGAGAAATAGGCGGTGAAGTCGGTGTCCGTGAAGGCGTTCAGCTCCCCGCCGACGCTGACGACCGCGCGGTCGATCTCCCCTTTCGCATAGCGCGGCGAGCCCTCGAAGAGCATGTGCTCCACCCAGTGGGACGCACCGGTGACCCCGGGCCACTCGTTCTTCGACCCGACGCGGTACCAGACCCACACGCTCGCGGTCGGGCTCGACGGAAGCGGTGCGAGGACGACGGAAAGACCGTTGTCGAGGACGAACGACCGGAGGTCCGGTCGCGACACGCCGAGGGGAGCCACGACCCATGAGGAGTCGGACCGGGATATAACGCGCCGCGCACGCGCCGGTTACCCCGCGCGGCCGTCCGAACACCAGCTCCGGGCGCCGCCCGGGAAGCCCCGTTCCGGCCCCCTATTTCCGTTCGAGGGGGGTCCCCCTCGGGGAAGCATGAGACACAACTCTTAAGCGAGCGGCTCGGCCATCGGCGGCCGTGCGAGCGGCCCTCCGGCTCCTGCGCGCCCCGAACCTCGCCGTCTCGTTCGTCGGCACGCTGGTCGGGGGCCTCGTCGCGTTCGACGCCCGATCGGGCGTGCCCGCGAGCCTCGGCGCCCTCCTCGTGCTCGCCGGGCTCTCGACCGCCTGCGTCACCGCGGCGGGGAATGTGCTCAACGACCTTCGGGACCGGGAGGGCGATCGGACGAACCACCCCGACCGGCCGCTCGTCACGGGCGAGGTCTCGGTGGATCTCGCCGAAGGGCTCGTCCTCGGGCTTTTCGTGGCCGGCCTCTTCCTCGTCCTACCCGTCATCGCCGTCGAGCCGACCGTGGGGGTGATCCTAGCGGCCGCGGTCCTCGCGCTCCTCGGATACGAGTTCCGGTTCAAGGCTCAGGGGTTGGTGGGGAACCTCGTCGTTGCGTTCCTCACCGCCATGGTGTTCCTCTACGGCGGAGCGGTCGCTGGAAACGCCGCCCTCGTTCTCCCGTTCGCTGGCATGGCGTTCTTGGCAACGCTGAGCCGCGAGGTCATCAAGGACATGGAGGACGTCCGCGGGGATGTCGGTCGCACGACCCTGCCGATGGCCTACGGACTCCCCGTCGCGGGGCGGGTGGCCCGAGGGAGCGTGGCCGCCGGAGTGCTCCTGAGCGTGGTCCCACTCGCCTGGTTCGTATCCCCTACATCGGCCGTCGGGATTATCTACATGGTACTGGTCGGGGCGGCCGACGCGCTTTTCGTTGTCTCCGTGCGGTACCTGCCCGAGCGGTTGCACTACGAGCAGACGCTGAGCAAAGTGGCGATGACCGTCGCGCTGGTCGCGTTCCTGGTGGTGGCGTTCCGGTGACGGGCCCCGCGCCGGTCGGCCGGGTCGAGCAGTACCTCGCGGAGGCGCTCGGCACCGGCCCGGTCCACTTCACTCTCATCGACCCGGACAAGTCCCCGGACGAGAAGGCGGCCCACATCGCTCGCGGCGCGGTCAATCTCGGAAGTCAGTTGATCTTGCTCGGCGGATCGACCGGCATCTCCCGAGAGGTCATGGGCGAGGCCGCGAAGGCCGTCAAAGCCGCGGTGCACGTACCGGTCGTCATCTTCCCCGAAGGGCCGGGCTCGCTCGCGCCCGGGGCGGACGCGGTGCTCTTCATGAGCCTCCTCAATTCCCGGAATCTCGACCTCGTCATTCGAGCCCACGCCGCCGCCGCCCCGATCGTCCGCTCGATGGCCCTCGAGCCGATCCCCATGGGGTATCTCGTGATTGCGCCCGGCATGCGGGTCGGCGAGGTGGGACAGGTGGACCCGGTGGCTCGGGAGGACCTCCGAAGTGCGACCGGATTCGCTCTCGCCGCCCAGTATCTGGGCATGCGTTTCGTCTACCTCGAGGCGGGGTCGGGCGCGCCCGCCCCGGTCCCCGCGCCGATGGTACGTGCCGTCCGCGGGGCGGTCGGCATTCCGGTGATCGTGGGGGGCGGGATCCGAAGCGGCGACGACGCCCGGACGCTGCTCGACGCGGGCGCCCAGATCCTCGTGACAGGGACGATCACCGAGGAGGAGGGATTCGGCGACGGGTTCCGGGGGATCTTGGAGGAGGTGCGACGCGACCGTGGCCTCTAGCGCGAACCCCGACGACTCCGCGGCCCACCGGGACGTGAGGCGGGGCCACATCCTCTTCCGAGCGCCCCGGCCTCCGGTCACGCTCGCGCTCACCGTGGTCGCGAGCGCCGCTCTCTCAGCGCTCTTGTGGCTACCGGACGCGACCCGTTTCCTCGAAGGGTTCGTGTTCGTGGTGACCGTGCCGGCGATCGTCGGCGCCCTCGTGACCCCACCGTTCGCGAAGGCGCTCGGAGGCCGTTTCGAGTTCCACCGCTCGGCGTTCCTCACGCTCTCGACCCTCGTCCTTGAGGTCCCCCTCGCGCTCGTCTGGCGCGCGGCCTGGCAGGTCTGGCCGGGGAGCGTGCCGGGGATGCTGGCCCTGGCGACCTTCCTGGTGGGCCCGCTCTTCTGGTTCCGCCACCTGACGCTCTACGGCGTCTCGCGCCCGAGCCACGCCGCGATGGTCCCGGTCGCGCTCCTGCCGCCGGCGCTGTACCTGGCCGCTCTCTTCCTCCTCACTCCGCCGCCGCTCGCGGTCGTGCTCGCGGCTCCCGTCTTCTTGCTTCTCGCTTTTGGCTGCGCGGTCGCCCTCGTTCGTGCCGCCGACCGACCGATGCGGCGGGAGTTCCAGACCTCCGGGGTGTCGCTCATCCGGCCCCTGCTCGACCACGTCGGCGCGCGCGACTCCGGGGCGACCAAGGCGCTCGAAGCGTTCTTCCTCAAGAGTGCGGTTCCCGCCGACCTCAAAGTACGCCTGCTCGCGTTCGTCCGGGGCGGAAGGTTCTACGCGACCCTCGCACTGCCGACCGTCCACCCCGGGCCGTTCGCTGCGCTCGGAGCGAGCGACTTGCCACGGAAGCTCTCCGAACAGCTCGGCCCTACGGCGGGGACGGTGTTCGTACCGCACACGCCGTCCGACCACGACCTCGACCTGCCCTCCGAGGCGGAGGTCGAGCGAGTGGCGGCGGTCTCACGGGCGCTGCTCGCGTCGCTCGCCGCCCCGGCCTCGAGCCGGTCGAGCGCTCTCGTGACCCCGTACGCCGGCAGCATCGCTCGGGCGCAGCTCCTCGGCGACGTCACGCTCATCACCGTGTCGCAGGCCCCGTCCCCGACCGACGACATCGCGTACAGCGTGGCCGACCGGCTGGTGCGAGAAGTGGCGAGCGGCCCCGGCCCCGCGATCGCGCTCGTGGATGCCCACAACTCCTACATCGAGGGCCAGGGGGACATCCTGTACGGCACCCCGACCGCGGAGAAGCTGGTCATCGATGCGAAGGCGGCGCTCGCCGCCGCGACCGCCGCCGCCGTTACCGGACCGATCGAGGTCGGCGTCGCGGTGCGGTCCGGCTACTCGATCGGGCAGGACGGGATCGGTCCCCAGGGAATGCGGGCGCTCGTGATCCGGAGCGGAGGCCGGACCTCGGGCTACCTGCTCATCGACGGGAACAACCTGGTCGTCGGCCGACGCGCGCCGCTGGTCGCCGCGCTCGAGCGGATCGTCGATGTGGCCGAGGTGATGACCACGGACAATCACGTCGTCCACGAGGTCGACGGGGGGATCAACCCGGTCGGGGAGCGTATCCCGCTCGCCCGCCTCGTGCACGATGCGGAGGAGGTCGTGACGCGGGCGCGGGCGGACCTCGGTGCCGTGGAAGTGCGCTTCGGGGAGGCGGACGTGCCCGCGGTGCGCGTCCTCGGTCCCGGCCACACCGCACGCCTTTTGACCTCGCTCGGCGACACCCTGGCGATGTTCACCTACATGTTCCCGGCGATGTTGCTCCTTCTCCTCACGAGCTCGATCGTCGTCACCTTGGTGCTGCGATAGGTAGCGGGCAGATGGCCGTCGAACCGTCGCCGGGTCCGGGGAGCGAGGCAGCGCGGCAGATGGGCGGTGAGGAGCCCCTGCGGCTGCTGACCCAGCTCGTGGCCGCCGCCCCCGTGAATCTTGAAGACCCGATCCACCGGCGCTGGGAGAAGCCGAACTACCTTCGGACCGCGGACGCGATCGTGCGCGCGGCGAGGGGGGCGGGCCTCGCCACCCGGATCTACGACCCGCTGGTCGACGGCGATGCGGGCGGGGATCTGCACGGGATCAACCGGCCCAACGTCATCATCGACCTCGATGTCGGCGCGCGCGACACGGTGCTCGTCCTGGCCCACTACGATGTGGTCCCCGTACCGGCCGAGCAACGGGCCCGGTGGAAGAGCCCCCCGCACACCCTCACCTACCGCTCGGACGGTCGATTGTATGGCCGGGGCTCGAACGACGACCTCGGCAGCGGGGTCGTGGCCGCGCTGACCGCACTGCGGCACCTCGCGGAGGAGAAGGTGCTCCCGCGGAACGTCCGGTTGCTCGTCTGCTGCGACGAGGAGACCGGCGGGCAGGGCGGGATCGATGCCGTGAAGGAGCACGATGCGCAGCTGCCTCCGGACGACCCCGAACGATTCCTCCGTGCCGAGGTCGCCCTGATCCCCGACGGGAGCCCCGAGACGACGGCGGGGTCGAGCGGGGTAGCGTTCCTGCAGGGATCGTTCGAACGCCCCGTACCACTGTCGGAGACGCTCGAGTACGGCGAGGCGCTCGTCCGGCTCCACGACCTGGCCCGGGGATGGCGCTCGGTCTACCTTTCCCCGGACTGGCCGGACCGCCACGCGCCCGAGCCCGTCCTGACCGGCCGGGCGTCGCTGACCCAGTTCGACCTCACCGAGGCCCGACTCGCCCCGGAGGCGGTCGGCCTTCTCGCGGCGCACGCCGAGACGGACGCGGCCAACCAGATCGCCCGCGCGGTGACTCTGATCTTCGGCGGACCGTCGCCGGGGCTCGAGGCGCTGGTACGGGAGCTCCCGTCCCTCCTCGAACCACCGTTCCGCATCGAAACCTCGGGGGCGAGCGCGCTACCGGCCGCGCCCGGCACCCGCGCGATCCAGGTCGTCGGCGAGGCGACGCACGGAGGCTACCCGCACCGGGGCTACAACCCGCTTCCCGCCACGATCGCTCTCCTGCGTCGGGCCGCCCGGCGCGGCCTCCTCGACGACCGCGCCCTCGGCGTTTCGACGTTCACGGTCGACCTCCGCCTGATCCCCGAGATGGAGCTCGACGCCGGCCTCTCCGCCGCGCTCGGCCAGGTCCGTGCCTGGTCTTCCGCCCACGCTCCGCTCGCGCGCCTCGAGGCGCCGGCCGAGCGTTGCCGCCCGGGCTACGCGCTGCCGATCGACCATCCGGCGGCGAAACAGCTCGAACGGATCCTTCGGGCGACCCTAGGCGCGGAAGGGATATCCGGCGAGTACGGCGGGACGGACGCGAGCTCGCTCCGCGGACTTACGACCCCGCACGGCGCACCGCTCCCCGCCCTCGTCTTCGGAAGCATGGACCCCGCGTCCCATATCCACGACGCCGAGGAGAGCCTCGACCCTCGGCTGTTCGCCGGCGTGGTCGCGACGATCGAACGGTTCGTGAAGGAAGCCTAGCGGGGACGCACCGTGCTCGAGCAGTTCTTCGCGAGCGCGCTCGCCGTCCTCTGGTTGCTCCTTCCCGCCTACATCGCGAACGCCTTCGCTACCCTCCCGAAAGGTCGGGGACCCGCCCTCGACTTCGGCCGCGCGTGGCGCCGCGACGGCCGCCGTATCTTCGGGCCCTCGAAGACCTGGTCGGGATTCCTGTTCGCGGGCTTCGGCGGCATGCCGTTCTGCCTGCTCGAGGCGGGACTGATCCTGGCCGCCCCCCCGAACCTTCAGCTCGTCCCGGTCCTCGCGGCGAGCGTCGGGGCCGCGGTGCCGCTCGCCGCGATCCTCACCTTTGGCGCCATGACCGGCGACGCGCTCGGGTCGTTCCTGAAACGCCGTCTCGGCCGGGAGAGCGGGTCCCGAACCCTCCTGATCGATCAGTTGCCGTTCGTCCTGGTTCCGATCGGGCTCGGGTTCGCGTTCTACCCGTCGCTCTTCTCCGAGGTCTTCTTCCACTGGGAAGCGGTCTTATGGCTTCTCGTGTTCACGCTCGGGTTGCACGCGTCCTTCAACTGGATCGGGTACAAGGCCGGACTCAAGAGGGTGCCCTGGTGACGCGGACCGAGGACGCACCAGGACCGGTCCCGACCTCCGTGCTCGTGGGATTATTGCTCGACGCGGGCGCGGTGCGCTTCGGCGAGTTCACGCTCGCCTCGGGCGAGAAGAGCGACGTCTATATCGACGTGAAGCGGGCGTGGACCGACCCCGCGCGGCTCGCCACGCTCGGGCGAGCCCTCGCCGCGCGGGCGGGGGATGCCGAACGCCTCGCCGGTATGGAGCTCGGCGCGGTGCCGCTCGTGGTCGCGACCGCGCTGCGGACGGGCCGGCCCATGGTCGTCCTGCGCAAGGCGCCGAAGGAGCACGGCACCCGGCTCCCGTTCGAGGGCGAGATCCCGGCGGGCGCGCGCGTGCTCCTGATCGAGGACGTCTCCACGACGGGCGGAAGCACGCTGCGCTCGGTCGAGATCGTTCGTGGGGCCGGCGGACGCGTCGACCGCGCGATCGTCGTCGTCGATCGGGAGGCCGGTGCGCGAGAGCGCCTCGCGGCCGCCGGGGTCCGGCTCGAACCGCTCGTGACGATCTCCGAGCTGCGCGGAGCCCGTCGTTGAGCGGCGTGCTCGCCGACGACGCGACGGTCCGGTTCGACGACCCGGCCGAAGCGAGCGGGATCTACGGCAAGGGGTTCTTCGGGACTCCGGCCGCGGCGGGCGGACTCGTGCTCGACCGCTACGAGGCGGTCTACCTCGCGGAGATGTCCCGCATCTCGGTCGTCGGCACGGCCGGCCGGGCCGTCGAGTGGCCCTCGATCTTCCGACGGGCCGTGCGCCAGGACCGGGAGTTCCCCGTCCGCTATCTCGTCTACCGGGACCTGCGGCAGCGGGGATACGTCGTTCGCGCGAGCCCTCCCCCGGTCGCGTTCGCCGTCCTGCCTCGCGGCGGAACCCTGCACAAGACCCCGTCGCGCTACTGGGTCGAGGCGCTCAGCGAGCGCGAGCCGTTCGACCTCGCCCGCCTTTTCGACCTCGCCGAACGAGCCCAGAGCGCGAAGAAGGCGCTCCTGTTGGGCCTCGTGGACGAAGAGTCCGACCTCACGTACTACCGAGTGCGTCGGCCCGTGCCCACCGGGGCGCTCCCCCCCCGTCCGCTGCCCGAACCGACCGATGGTTGGCTCTCGGAGGACCGCGTGACGGTCCACGCGCCGGCCGCGGTCGAGGAGCTCGGCCGCGAGCTCGCCTACGGCAGCCGCATCGGCGACCGGCTCGAACTGAGCCTGATCGAGGCGGCGTACCTCGTCCTCACGGGGCAGCTGCGCCTCCGGGACGCGCACTCCGGCCGAACGGTGACCCTCGACCGGCTCGAGCGCCGGGCGCGCCGCCTCGACCCGCGCTTTTTCGAGCGGCTGAGCGCCTACCGCGACCTTCGCGGCCGGAACTTGGTCGTCAAGACGGGGTTCAAGTACGGGGCTCACTTCCGCGCCTACCCGCGGAACCCGGCGAACGCGCATGCCCGCTACCTGGTGCAGGCGGTTCCGGCGGGGCACGTGACCGCATGGCCCGAGGTCGCGGGCGGCGTCCGGGTCGCCCAGGGCGTCCGCAAGGAGTTCCTGATGGCCGGAGTCTCGCCGGAGGCGAAGGTTCGCTTCCTGGCCCTCGAACGCGTGCGGCCGTAGGAATCCCGAAGGCCCACGGACGCGGGCCCTCGGGTCCGGATCACCCGACGGCGGTCGGGACGACCGAACGGAGCCAGCGCCCAATCTGTTCGGGACGCGGGTCCCGAGCGATCGCCTCTTCGAGCGCCGTTCCGATCACCACGCCGTCCGCCCCGGTCGCGAGGGCTCGCCGCGCACTGGACCGGTCGCGGACGCCGAAGCCGACGAGCACGGGGAGGGCGGGCTGCGCGCGTCGCGCCGTCGCGACGATCGGTGCCAGGTCGACGGGGTCGCCCGTGGCGGCATGACCCGTCGTGCCATAGTAGGCGACGAGGTACAGGAAGCCGCGCGACGCTTTCGCGATTCGCGCGACGCGATCGGGCGAGCCCCCGGGGGCGGCCAGCAAGACGAGGGAGAGGCCGCTCGCCCGGGTCGACTGCCGCCAGGGTCCCGCCTCCTCGAGCGAGAGGTCGGGAACGATGAGCCCCGAGACCCCGGCGGCGCCGAGCGCTCGGGCGGCCGCGCCGAGGCCGTGGCGGAGGACCGGGTTCGCATACGTCATGACGGCCGTCGGAAGGGTCGCGCTCGCGGTCCGGCCGGCCGCTAGGAGATCCGACCAGTCCGTGCCGTGCGCGAGGGCCCGGTCGGCGGCGGCGGCGAGGACCGGCCCGTCGGCGATGGGGTCGGAGAACGGGAAGCCGAGCTCGAGGGCGGTCGCGCCCGCGTCACGCAAGGCGCGGACCGTGGCGGCGAGGCGGTTCTTGCGCGCGCGGTCGACGAGGAGGTACGGGACCACGATCGGTCGGCCGGCCGCGCGGGCGGTCCGCAGCGCGCTATCGATCCGCACCGAGCACCACCCCGAGGTCTTTGTCGCCCCGACCGCTCAGAGTGACCACGACGCGCCCGTCCTTCGGACGTCGTCGCGCTTCGCGGACCGCGGCGAAGATCGCGTGCGACGGTTCGAGCGCGGGTAGTATCCCTTCGTCCTCGGCGAGCCAGTGGAAGGCGCGCAAGGCGTCGCGATCGTGGACCGCAAGGTAGCGCACCCGACCCGAATCCTTGAGCCAGGCATGCTCGGGGCCGACCCCCGCATAGTCGAGTCCCGCGGAGATGCTCTCGGTGTTCGCGACCTGTCCGTTCGCGTCCTGCAAGAGGTAGGAGAACGCGCCGTGCAGGATCCCCGGTCGGCCGTAGGTGAGCGAACCGGCGCCCTGCGATCCCGCGGGCCCGCCCGCTTCGACCCCCAGCATTTCGACCGGCGTGGACCGAAGCGGGTGGAATGTGCCGATCGCGTTCGATCCCCCGCCCACGCACGCGACGACGAGCTCGGGGAGCCGGCCGAAGGCGCGTACGGACTGGCGTCGGATCTCTCGGCCGATGACGCTCTGAAACTCCGCGACGATCGCGGGGAACGGATGGGGCCCGACCGCCGAGCCGAGGAGGTAGTGCGTCGTGCGGACGTTCGCGATCCAGTCGCGGAGGGCGGCGTTGATCGCGTCCTTGAGGGTCTTCCCTCCCGTAGTCACCGGGATCACGCGGGCGCCGAGGAGTCGCATCCGCTCGACGTTCGGTCGCTGACGTTCCATATCGACCGCCCCCATGTACACCTCGGTCGAGAGGCCGAGCGCGGCGCCGATCATCGCCGTCGCGACCCCGTGCTGGCCCGCGCCGGTCTCGGCGATGAGCCGCGGCTTGCCCATACGCGCGGCGAGCAGGCCCTGTCCGAGGGCGTTATTGAACTTGTGCGCGCCGCCGTGAACCAGGTCCTCGCGCTTGAGCCAGATCTCCGCCCCCCCCGCGCGGGCGGAGAGGCGGCGGGCGAAGTAGAGGGGGGTGGGG
>DAIDCO010000017.1 GCA_027309555.1 bacterium | reverse complement strand
GGGGGCAGCGAGGCAGGGGGGGGAGTGGGCGAGATAGCGTCGGCGTCGCTTCTCGTACCGCTCGAACTTCGGAACGTGGTGGAGCAAGACCCGCTCGACGACCGCGGTGCGCTGCATCCCCACCGAGACGACGGTGCCTTCGAGGACCTGGCCCCGAACGGGCAAGCGACCGTGGAACGGGCAGTGGCGGTCGTCGCAGGCCGATTTCGGGGCGCGGACGTCGAGACCGATGTCCCGGGCGCGGCGAGCGCGGGTCGTACGGGTGGGCGTCATCGGAACCTCCGGGGACCGAGGGCGAGCAGGCGCTTTGTGCGGTCCTCGGGACGCACGCGAAGGAAGTCGCCTCTTAACGGTAACTCTCCCGCGGGGAGAGCGATCGTCCCCTCGAGGCCCGATTTCGGCACGCGGAGAAGTCGAGAGCGGCCCGGCCGACGGATTACGAACGTCGAGAGCGTCTCGTCAACGATCGTCCCCTCGAACGGCACCGCGAGGCCCGGTGCAGCGCGAACCGATACCGCCGCGCCGAGGATCTCTCCGGCGAATGCCTCGCGCTCGACGCGAGAGGACGGTTCGGCCGCGTTGCTGGATCTCGGCATCGGCTCACCTCGACGCCTCCTACGGACGGCGGCCCTCCGGGGCAGTGCGGGAGCGTTCGCTCAGAACCGTGAGGGCCCGCGCGACGTTCGTGCGGAGCGCGCGCATGCGGCCGGGGCTCGGGGGAGCACCGCCCATGGCGGCGACGCCGCGCTCGCGAAGGAGGTCGTTCTCGGCGTCGGCGATACGGCGGTGGAGCTCGTCGTCGGCGAGGGCCCGCAGGTCCTTCATCCGCGAGAGCGTCACAACGCCTCCGGCGGCGGGACGGCGGCCTCAGTGGCGGGCACCTCTTCGATGGCGGGGAGCTCGACCGGGACCGACTTCGGTCGATCCTCGACGCCCTTCACGACGATCTCGTCCGGCAGCTTTGCCGTCGGACGCATGATCCAGACGTTCACGCCGATGACGCCGGGCTTGAGCCGGGCCTGATAGAACCCCTTGGCGATCCAGAGGTGCACGGCCTCGCCGCAGTACTTGATCGTCCCGGCCTTGAAGCGCTCGGTCCGGTGGCGCTCGCCGGTGAGCTTGCCCGAGAGGATGACCTGGCAGCCGCGCGCGCCGGACTCCATGATCCGACGGACGGTCGAATGGCCGGCGCGGCGGAAGTGCCAGCCGCGCTCGAGCGTGGAGGCGAGCTTCTCGGCCATCAACTGCGCGTTCAAGCTCGGGTTGCGCTCCTCCTGGACCTCGATCTGGGGGTTATCGAGGGAGAAGCGGTGCTGGATGTCCTCGGTGAGGCGCTTGATGAGTTCGCCGCGGTGGCCGATCAGGATGCCGGGTCGTTCGCAGATGAGCGTGACCCGCGTGCCCATCGGGGTCCGCGTGATGTCGAGGCCGCCAAAGCCGGCGCGGGCGCTCTCCTGGACGAGGTAGTCCTTGAGGAGGACCCGTCGCATCTGCTCCTGGATCACCTTGCGCTCGGCGCTCACGGGGCCTCCTTGCGCTCGGCGAGCACGATCTCGATGTTGGTGGTCTGTTCGTTCCACTGGGTCGCCCGCCCGTGGGCGCGCGGCATCGAGCCCCGGCGGATCTGGCCGCGCGCGCTCGCGGCGATCTTCACGAAGAGCCGGTCGGCGTCGAGGCCGTCGTACTCCGCGTTCTCCCGAGCGTTGTCGAGGACCGCGAGCACATTCTTCGCGACCTTGATCGCGTAGCGTCCGGGTCCCGTGCCCGTGTGGTGGGCGGTCTCCTGATTGTAGCGACGGAACGGGATCGCGTGCCGCATCTCGATCGCATCCTCGAGGACCGTTCGCGCGCGATCCACGGGGAGACCCCGGATCGCGTTCAGGACCTCGTAGGTCTTCTTCGGGGAGATCGGAAGCTCGATGCCGCGCGCCCGGGCTACGTTCAGTCCCGGTTCCGCTCGATAAGTGTAGCCCCGCATCGACCGAACCTCCTCCTCACTTCAGCGGCATGAACTTCGAGGACCGCGTCGCTCCGACCCCCGGTCCCGAGTGCTTCTCGAACCGTCGCGTCAGGGAGAACTCCCCGTAGTAGTGGCCGATCATCTCGGGCCGGACCTCGACCTCGGTGAACGCCTTGCCGTTGTGGATCGCGACACGGCGTCCCACGTGCTCGGGCAGGACGAGCGCGTCCCGACAGTGGGTCCGTACGACCTTATCCGCGGGCGTGGACCGAAGGCGCTCGAAGAACAGCGTCGTTTCGACATTGAACCCGCGACGGATCGAGCGGCGCGCGCGAGAGGCCAAGAGCTTCGAGAGCTCCTCGAGGCTCATCGCCTGGAGCTCGGCGAGCGTGCGTCCCCGGTAGGTGAACTCGCGCTTGCGGCGCGCCTCGACCTTCTTTCCCTTACGAGCCCGTGCCATCGGCGATCAGACGCTCCCGCGCTGCTGGCGCGCGCGCTTTTTCCGGGGGGATCGGGAGAACCGACCGACCTTCGCGCCGGGCCAGGTGCCGCTGCTCACCGTGCTCGGTCGGCCGACGTGCTGGTGAGCCCCGCCACCGAACGGATGGTTGACCGGGTTCATCGCCACCCCACGGACCTTGTAGGGGGCCCGCGCGAGCGATCGCGTCGTCCAGACCTTCTTGCCGGCCTTGATGATCGGGCGCTCCAGGCGGCCACTGCCTCCGACCGCTCCGACCTGAGCGCGACAGTTGGCGAGGAACTGCTTGAAGGCGCCCGAGGGTAGCTGGACCGTGACTTCCTTCGCGGTGTGGGCCACGACCAGCGCGCTCGTGCCGGCGGAACGGACGAGCCGGCCGCCATCGTTCGGCTTGACCTCGAGGTTCGAGACGAGCGTGCCGTCCGGGATGTGCCCGAGAGGCAGGATCGACCCGCGGTCGACTTTGCCCTCCTGGAAGGCGATCGAGTCACCGGTCGCGAGGCCGGCGGTGGCCAGCACGCGCACCAGGTCCCCGTTCGGAGCCGTGACCTCGGCGACCGGGGCGGTCCGTCCCGGGGCCGGGACGATTCGAAGCACGTGGCCCTCCCCGACGACTTCGGGCGCCGGGAAGTAGACCGGTCCGTGGTGCCGGTGGCTCGGGGACCGGTAGGTGCCCGTGCCGCTGCCGCGCCGGCGGGAAATGATGCGCTTTCCCATCAGAACACCCCGGCCCGGCTGCCGATGTCCTCCGCGGAGGATTCCTTAGAGAAGCGGACGGTCGCGATCTTGCCGGCCCGTACGATCTTGGTCGTGATCTTGGCGACCTTGCACTGGTAGATGCTCTCCACCGCCCGCTTGATCTCGGCCCGGGTCGCGCGGTGGTCGACGACGAACTCGAGCTTGTTCTGCCGCTCCATCTCGTCCATCGACTTCTCGGTGACGTAGGCGTGCATGATGATCCGGTGGCGGAGGGCCGGGGCGCTCACGGAGCGACCTCCCCCAGCCGGGTCCGGAGCGATTCGACCGCGCTCTTCGAGAACAGGGTCAGCCGGCCGGCCGCGCCGCCGGGCGCGAGGTCCTCGGTCGCCAGTCGTTGCGCCGGTACGACCTCGACTCCCGCGAAGTTGCGGAACCCACGGGCCTTCTGCGGCGCGCTCGTCACCACTAGCACGCTCCGCGGAGTGCGGCGTACGCGGCCGCGCCGGCGAGCCTTGCCGGACGAGGCGAAGTGCGTGCGGTCCCGGGCCCTCTCCACATCGGCCCAGAGCTTGAGGTGTTCGAGGAAGCGCCGCGCCTCGGCCGCGCTGTGGATCTCCTCGACGGGGTCGGAGACGACGAGCGGAAGGCGAAGCCCGTGGGGGAGCGTGTGGCCCCGGGCGCTCGCGAGCCTCTCTTCGCGCGTCGCGGCGAGCGCCGACGCGAAGGCAAGGCGCCGCTCCTTCTGGTTGATCTTCTTCGCCCAGATGCGGTCGACCTTGGGGGGGTGAGCCGGGCGGCCGCCGACGGTGTTGGGCGCCTGGGCTCCCCGCATCGAGTCCATGAGACGGGGTGTCCGGGCGACGCCCTTTCCCTTGCCGGACCACTCCACCGAGTGGCGCAGGCCGGCGGTCGGGGATGTGCCATAGGGCTGGCGCCGGTGGGACTGCGCAGCGACAACGGCCCGCTGGATCAGATCCGGGCGGACCGGTTGGGAGAAGGCGAGAGGAAGCGCGATCGTTCCCTCCGATTTCCCCTGGAGGTCGAGAAGATGCGCGCGGTGGTGGGGCGGGTGCGGTTCGGGGGGGAGCGAGGAGCTCCCCGGCTGCGCGTCCGGCGTCATGCTCCCTGCTTCGACCGGGTGCTGAAGTAGCGCAGGTCGACCTTCTCGACCGTCGCGACCCGGCTGCGCATCGGGCTGCGGAAGCGAAGAAGGCGCTTCGCCGGTCCCGGGAGCGAGCCGTGGAGGACGATGCAGGCGCTGCGCACCTCTCCGTAGTGCAGGAAGCCGCCCGCCGGAGTGAGGGGGTCGGCCCGCGGGTCGCGGACGACCTTGAGCACGCGCAGGTTGAACTGGGTCCGACGGTGGTAGCCCTGCTGGCCGGCCTGGGGGATCCGGTAGGAAACGAAGCTGGGATTGTGCGGGCCGAGGGTGCCGATCATTCGGCGGTGCTTCGAGTTCTTCCGAGGCTGGAGCTTGACTCCCCAGCGCTGGATGTGGCCCTGGAATCCGAACCCTTTCGTGACGCCGATGACGTCGACGAACTCCCCTTCCTTGGTCAGCTGGTCGACGGGCACCTCCTGGCCGACCTTGGCAAGCGCGAAGGCGCGCCGCTCCTCGAACTTCTCCCCCGAGACCCTCAGCTCGAAGATCTCGGGCGACTTCGAGCCGGTCCCGGTGACGAGCTGAGGCTGCGTGTGGGCGATCAATCGAACTTCGTCCGCGGCGAGGCGGCCGAACGCGTCGAGCGCCTCGGCGGAGCTCGGCGGGTGGCCCGGGATCCGCCGGAGGATCTCCTCCGGGAGACCCGCTCCCCATACCTCGCCGACCACCCGCATCCCGTACGGATGCCGCTGGTAGAGCCGGACCCCGACCATGCGAAGCGGGGGAACCTCAACGACCGTGACCGGCACCGAGACCTCCTGGCCGGCCGTGGTGGATCGCTTGCGGTAGTCGAGGATGAACGCATGGGTCATTCCGACCTTGAAGCCGGCGAACCCCTCGATCGTGGGCTGCTTCGGCCCGTCAGGCCAGGAACGGATGCGGGGAACGGGCCGGACGGCCCGGGAACGGGGAGAGAAAGCGAGGGAACCTCGCCGGGGACGATGCCGTCGTGCCATCGGTCGATAGGGGGTCCTACCTCCAGTGGGGACGGGGGAGAAGGGTGCCCTATATAAGGGCTCGCGCGCGGCGCGGAGGACCGTGAAGATTCACGCGGTTTCCCTCGAGAAATCGTGGAGCGCGCGGTCGCGCTTCGGACGCGCGCGTAGAGCGGCGGGGGGAGCGCCAGACCCTGGGTTCGCCCGTTCCCTCCCGAACTCTTATGCGTCACGTTCCCTCGCGAAGGGTCGGGGAGCCCGTTGAAGGCGTACGTCAAGACGAGCCGGGGCCCGGGCGGAGAAGTGCGAACGGTGCCGGACCCGAAGCCGGGTCCGGGCGAGGTGCTCGTCCGAGTGCGGGCCTCGTCGGTCTGCGGCACCGACGTCCACATCTGGTCGTGGAACGAGTGGGCCCAGTCGCGCGTGAAGCGCGTACCGATGATCTTCGGGCACGAGCTGAGCGGCGAGGTCATCGAGCTCGGCGCCGGCGTCACGAGCCTTTCGGTCGGCGACCATGTCTCGGCCGAGACCCACATCGCCGACGGGACGTGCTATCAGTGCCGCACGGGCAAGATGCACATCTGCCAGAACGTCGAGGTGTTGGGGGTCGACCGTAACGGGGTGTTTGCCGAGTTCGCGGTCCTTCCCGAGCAGAACGCTTGGAAGAACGATCCGTCGCTCGACCCGTCGCTCGCATCCATCCAGGAGCCCCTCGGGAACGCGGTCCACGCGTTGCTTCCCGAGGACAACATCGAGGATGTCGCCGGGAAGAACGTCCTCGTGACCGGCTGCGGACCGATCGGCCTCCTGGCGATCGTCGTCGCGAGGATCTTGGGGGCGCGCCGGGTCTTCGCGACCGAGGTCGCCCCGGTGCGAACCCGCCTGGCCCAGAAGATGGGCGCCGACCACGTCTTCAATCCGCTCGAGGAGGGGCCCGAGCTCGCGCGCACGATCGTTCGCGAGACCGACGGCCTCGGGGTCGATGTCGCCCTCGAGATGTCGGGCCACCCGGCCTCCCTGCGGCTGGCGTTCGACGCGCTGACCCCGGGGGGCCGTGTCTCCCTGCTCGGCCTCCTCGACCGGGAAGCGTCCCTCAATTTCGACGACGCGATCATCTTCAAGGCGGCCCGGGTCCACGGGATCTTCGGACGCCGGATGTTCGAGACCTGGTTCCAGGTGAAGGGATTGCTCGAGCGCCCCGAGCTCCGGACGAAGATGGCGGAGATCATTACCCACCGCCTGGCGATCGGGGAACTGCCGCGCGCGATGGAGCTCCTGACGACGACGCAGGCGGCGAAGATCTCGCTCGAGCCGAGGTGGTGAGATGCGCGACCCAACCGGGTTCCTGGCCGAGGAGTACGGAGCGCTCGTCGCAAGCGCGACCGACTGGAAGCTTCGGGTCCTCGAGGGACCGAGCTCACCGTGGTGCGAGATCGACGGTCACCGCGTCCTGATGTTCTGCTCGAACAACTACCTCGGGCTCTCGAACCACCCGCGCCTCAAAGAGGCGGCGATCGCCGCGGTCCGGAGCCACGGAGTCGGGTCGGGGTCGGTCCGGCCGATCGCGGGCAACATGGACCTGCACGTGGAGCTCGAACGTCGCCTCGCGAGGTTCAAGCGGGCGGAGGCATCGCTCGTGTACCAGAGCGGTTTCGCGACCAACGCCGGCCTCATCCCCCAGCTCGTCGGCGAGGGAGACCTCGTCATCAGCGACGAGCTCAATCACGGGAGCATCATCGACGGCGTCCGCCTCTCCCGCGCGGACCGGGCCGTTTATCGCCACGCGGACCCGGCCGACCTCGAGCGCGTGCTCGCCGCCGCCGAGGAGCATCGGCCGTCCTATCGGCGCTTGCTCGTCATCACGGACGGCGTCTTCTCCATGGACGGCGACATTGCGCCCCTCGACCGGATCGCCGCGCTCGGCCACCAGCACGGCGCGATGGTGTACGTCGACGACGCCCACGGCGAGGGGGTTCTCGGGGAGGCCGGCCGGGGGATCGTCTCCCACTTCGGCCTCTCCCGCAACGAGGTCCACGTCGAGATGGGGACGTTCTCGAAGGCGTTCGGCGTCGTCGGCGGCCACATCTCGGGCTCCCGGGGCCTCGTCGACTTCGCCTACAACCGATCTCGCACCTGGCTGCTCAGTGGCTCGCATCCGCCCCCCGTCGCCGCCGCGTGCCTCGCGGCGATCGACGTCCTCGAGACCGAGGGAGAGCACGTCCGTCGCCTCTGGGAGCTCACCCGGCGCTTCAAGGAGGCGATGCGCGCCCTCGGCTTTGACATCGGCGCGAGCGCGACTCCGATCACGCCCGTCCTGGTCGGGGAGAGCCGTCGCGCCAAAGAGTTGAGCGAGCACCTGTTCTCGCAGGGGCTGTTTGCCCTTCCGATCGTGTACCCGATGGTCGCGAAGGACCGTGCCCGCCTACGGACGATCATGAACGCGGCCCTCACGGACGACGACCTGAACTTTGCGATCCGCGCGTTCGAAAAGGCGGGTCGGGCCCTCCACCTTCTTTAGGTACCGGGGCTGCCCCGAGGGAGGCGGTGAAGCCGCGTCGCCTGACGTGGCAGGGGTCCATCCGGTTACCCGGCGGCCATCGCGGGCGTAAATAGGGGCTCCGTCATCCATTTGGACGGAAGCATGGACCGGGCCGTGCGACCCAAGGACACCGAGCGGGCCGAGCCGCCCCGCTTATGGACAGCGAGCGAGGCGAACAGCCGGATCGCCGACCTGGCGGAGCTGCTGCCCCGACTCAAGGGTTGGGTCGTCCGGTTGGGAGAGGTCCACGAGGAGTTGAAACGCCTCTCCGAATTTTGGGGGACGGACGTCGACGCGCCAGACCACGCGGACCACGATCTCAAGGAACGGCTCGACTCCGAGTGGAAGAACCTCACTCGGCGCCTCGAAGAGGTCGTGACCGCCCTCCGCAACGAAGGGATCGAGCTCAAGGACCTCGACAGTGGCCTCGTCGACTTCTACGGGATCGTGGAGGACGAGCTCGTGTTCCTCTGTTGGCAGCGCGGAGAACCCCGGGTGGGCTACTTTCATCCCATCTCGGGAAGCTCGCGCGACCGACGCCCCCTGCCCGAGAACGCCGCCCCGGCCCGCGCGCGCGGCTCGGCGTAGCGGTCCCGTTTCGCCGCGTCTACTCCGGGCCCAACGCCGGTCCCGTCTGGGCCAGCTCGACCGCGCGCACGCTGAGCGCGAACGCGCCGAACGCCGCCAGGAGGGCGGTCGCACCGAAGAGATACGGGAAGACCGGTGCGAGCCCGAGCAGGTAGAGGGCGACCGGCGCGGTGATCCCGGCCCCGCCGCCAACGACCCCGAGCGCGGGGCGGTCGTGGCGACGGGTCTCCCAGCCGGCGACGAGGGCGACCACGGTGACGAGACCGAGGAGCGCGACCGCCGCGCCGAGGGACGCGAGGAACGATTCGAGGCTCGGGAACGCCGAGAGCACGAGGGTCGATCCGTTGCTGGGACCCCCGGGCGCGAGCGTCACCGAGATTCCCTGCGTGCCGGCATCGTACACGGCGCTCACGAACGTGTCGACCTCGGCCGGGGCGTAGCCGCTGAGGGTCACGTTCAGAACGACTCCCCCGGCGGGGACCCCGGAGAAGCCGAAGACCCCTCCGAGACCCGTGGTCGTCCCGAGCCGCCCGCCTCCGTTCTCCGTCAGAAGCACCTGGGCACCGGCGGCCGGACCGACCGTTCCCCCGGCCGAGATCGCGTAGACGGTTCCGGACACCTCGTAGCTCGCGGGCGACGCAGCGACGTAGCCGTAGAACGCGAAGACCCCTCCAAAGGCAACGGCCAGCACGACGACCGCGAAGAGGGCGACGGCGGTAACGCTTCGGGCCCGCCAGCGCGGGAGCCGCGGCCTCGGAAGGGTGGGATAAAGTCCCGGGAAGACCTCCCAAGCGAACAGGGGAGGCGGGTCGCGCGGCACGACGACCGGAACGGGAACGTGGCAGTTCGTACACGGAAACCACTGCGTCGGGGGCGACAGCGCGAGCACCACGCGCAGCTCCTGTCCGCACGCCGGGCATCGCATCGCGACGGTCGGCGCGCCCATCGATCCCGACCGACCGCGGACGAGGTCTTAGCTTTGCGGCGGTCCCTCGGCAAGGCGCATCCGAGGGTCGTCGGAGTGGACGACGGCGCGTTCGCGCGGACCGACCGATCCGCGCCGATCGCGGCCGTTCTCCTCTCGGTGCCGGACTACGTCGAGCGAGTACGAACGGACCGGGTCACGGTCGACGGACGGGACGCGACGCTCGCGGTGGTGAGGGTCGTGCGGGCCACCGGTCCGCTCGACGGCGTGCGGGCCCTCTTGCTCGATGGGGCGGTCCTCGGCGGGTTTAATGTCGTCGACCTGGACGTCGTCCACCGACGCCTCGGTCTGCCCGTCGTGGCCGTGACGCGCCGCGCCCCCGGGTTCGACCGGATTCGCGCCGCGCTCGAGAAATGGTTTCCCGCCGACGCGGCGCGTCGCTGGCGGCTCCTCACGGCCCACCGGCTCTTCCGCGTCCCCACCCGGGGCGAACCGATCCTTGCGGCCGCCGCCGGATGCACGCGCGCCGACGCCACCCGCCTCATCGCCCGGACGACGCTCCGAGGGTACTGGCCGGAACCGCTGCGGCTCGCGCATCTCGTCGCCTCGGCGGGACGCGCGGCACGCGCGAAGGATTAAGCGCCGCGTTGCCGTCCCTCGACCGGGCCTGTAGCTTAGCTTGGACAAAGTACTGGCCTTCTAAGCCAGCAAACTCGGGTTCAAAGGCCCCGGGCGCCGACGGGTGCCCGAGGCGGAAACTCCCGACAGGCCCGCCTTTTCCGGTGAGTCACCGCGTCGCGATCGGTGCCTTTCCTCGTGGGTTCCGGCCGAGTCCCTTAGGACTGACCCGGGATGCGTCCCGGAACTCTCGACCCGTCCCACCGGAGGTCCGGACTGTACCCGTTGTCGGGGAGAACTGATCGAGAAAAGTTGCAACGGCAGTGCCGGTCTCCATTGACTATCCGCGCGAAAGGCGACCGGGGAACGAACCGTCTCCCGAGAGTGGGCTGTCGCGTAGGATCAAGGTGGAACTTCACGTCACATCGACCGAGACGTCGGGCGGTCGAAGGCGAGGTCCGAGCCATAGTTAGGGAGCTCGCCACCCGTCACCGTACCCCTCGACGGTCCTCAAATGGGAGGCCCTCCCGCAAGGCTCATACGGCCCATCACGGTACGTCTTGAACGGTTCTGGCGAGGAATCGTCATGAGACTCAGGAACCCGCTCTCGGGAGTCCTCGGTGTTCCACCTTCTCAGCGCTCCTTCCGGGTAGACCGCCGCTTCAGGCTCCACCGGGACCGGTCCCGGAGTCGCATCGTCGTGCCGCTCCTCGTCGCCTCCGTCCTCGTCGTAACGGGTGCCTTTCTCTTTCCGGTTACCTCGACGCCGCTCGGCCAAGCGCTGACCGGGATCCACGCCGCGGGGACCGACGTGATCCCGGGGTTCTACCTCACCCTTGACTGCTCCCACGGCACGATCTCCCTGAACAGTTCGAATGACTGCCACGACCAGACCGCGACCGACGACGCCTGCGACAGTTCCACGTGTGCGTTCGCCCTGAGCGCTTCCGAGGACTTCGGCTACACATTCGGCTCGTGGAGTTCGACCGGCGTCACCGTTGCATGTTCCACCTGTGCGACCACGACCCTCACCGTCCACGTGCCGAACCCGGGGGACCGATACACGGGGACCCTGACCCTGAACACGGTCGGTCATTTCGTTTCGGTCACCGTCGCCACGTTCGTGAACTGGTCGAGTAATGATTGGGTCCCGGGTCATGTCGAAGCCTGCTACTCCTCCCTCTGCTCCAACGCGTCCAACGGTCAATCCCTCAGCCTTGTCAAGGGGTATGCGTATACCATCACGGCTCACCTCCAATCCAGTTTTCTCGTGGAGGACTGGCTGACGGACGCGGGCACGTTGTCGAGCAACTCCACCAACCCCACCCAACTCACCGCAACCGGGGCGGGGACGTTGAGCCTTATCGCCCGGAGCGAACTCCCGGAGAACTGGGCGGGCTACGCGTACTCGCCGTCCACCTCAGGGGGAACGGTCACGAGCGTCGTGGGAGAGATTGTGATTCCAGCCAGAGCCGAAGTGTCGTTCGGGGTGTGGGTGGGGATCGGAGGGATGACCGGGACGAATCTCTGGCAGGCCGGGATACTGTACAATTCCTCCGGTTCCCAGACGCCAGTGGCTTGGTGGGAGAATTGCAGCACGACGAACTGCAGCGGCGGCAGGTTGCACTACATCCCTTCGTCCACATTCAAAGTCTCCCCTGGCGATCGCATCGAGGTGACTTTGACCTCGAGTAACGGGTATTGTACGGCGTCCCTTCAAGACCTCTCGAAGCTCGGTCATCCGAAATGGTCTTCGGGAAACATCGCGTTCGTGCCCTACGACCAGTCGGCGGACTGGATCATGGAACCGTCGGGCACGGCCGCGGGGCTCGCGATTCCGGTTTCCAACATGGCCGTCAACGGAGTCTTCTCCGTGTATGCCTCCTATATCGACTTCGAGAGTGGGGGTAGGGGTTACAACGTTGGCGATTGGGTCGGGACCCCTCTGACCAGCGGGTCTGTCAACTTCTCCATTGAGTACGTCGGTTGAGTGGTGGGTGAGGCCCGACCACCAATGCGGGGGTTTACCGGATTGCGGCCACACCCCTACGTCTGGCGGGTGCGGGGGTCGGTGTGGAGTTGTTGTGCCCGGCCGCTGTCCGTGGCGGCCGCGCTCTTGTTCATCGCATCCGCGGGATCGGCGGGAACCCATCTTGGACAACCGATCTTCGACCCGGCCAATGCCGCAAGTACTGGCTCGATTCCCATCGACGGGTATCCGGGCGGGATCGTCTACGATCCGGTGAACAACGCCCTCTACGTGACGTTGCAACAGAACGGTTCATTCCAGTACAACATGACGGCGATCAACGCGTCGACCGATCGGGCGGTCGCCTACATTCCGATGCCGTATGGGGTCGACACGATGGCGGTCGACACCCAGAACGGGTTCGTGTATGTCGGTGACACCGTCGCGACGGTCTACGCAGTGAGCCCGTCCACCAACCGCATTGCGTGGACGGTGCCAGCGGGGTGTCCTTACGGATGCGGACCCGAAGTGCAGACCTACGACTCCTCGAACGGCCAGGTCTTCGTCACGGACCTCGGGAACAACAACGTCAGCGTGATCCAGGGACGGTCGTTGCTCACGATAATCCCCGTGGGAAGTAATCCCAACGGCGCAGTGTTCGACCCCGCGAACGGCAAGGTCTTCGTTCTTGACGAAGGAGACTACACCATGACCGTTGTCGACGGGCAGAGGGATATCGCCATCGGACGATTCGGTCCGGTGGACTCGGGCCCGGGAGTGACGTACGACAACGCGAACGGGGAAGTCTACGTCTGTTCGAACAACGTCACCAAGACCAACTTCGTCACCGCGGTGAACGGAACCACCGACCGGGTAGTTGAGACGATCCCGATCAGCACGTCCTGCGGGGCTGCGGTCTACGATCCCTTCAACAACTACGTCTACGTGACCGACCAGATCGCGGCGAACGGCTTGTTTTCCTCCAACGTCACCCTCGTGGACCCGACAACGAATCAGCTCGTCCTGACCCTGCCGGTGGGATTGGGCCCGGAGGGGATCGCCTACGACCCCCTGAATCACAATGTCTACGTCGCGAACACCTACTCGGGTCCGCCCTCGGCAGGTCCCACCTATCCGGGCTCGATCAGCATCTTGTCGCAGGTGTATCGCGTCACGGTGAATGAAACCGGCCTCCCCCCCGGGACGAATTGGTCGGTAGCGCTCGGCGGGAAGAGCTTCTCGTCGACAACCGACACGATCTCCTTTCCCGAGCTGAATGGGAGCTACGCGTACACGGTGGCGGTGGTAGGGAACGACACCGCGACCCCCGCGAGCGGGGTCGTCAACGTGACGGGAGCGTCCCGAACGGTCTCGGTCGTGTTCTCGAACCCGAGCGACCACCGGGTTCCGCCGGCGTTCCTCGGACTGACCGGGAATTCGGGCTACTACCTCCTAGGCGGGGGAGTCGGGGTGATGCTGGTGGCCGCTGCCTCGGTAACGGTCCTTCTGCGCCGACGAAGGGGCCGGAGTGGCCCCTCTGTGCCGACGCCCGGTTCCCCGCCCTGACCGACACGCCTCCGCTAGGCGATGGGGCTGTCTATTCCACCTCGTACCGGGGCGCTACCGCCGTTTCACGAAGCCGAGTCTGCTGAAGCGCGAGGACCACGAAGCCCGCGGGTCGATGGCGCTCCCGTCGAACCTCGTGAACCTCGTCCCCCGCTCGACGCTGATCTCGGTCGCTCCGGCCGCCCGCGCGATCTCCGTCTGCAAGAGACAACGGTAGCGGCGTTCCTTGCCGATCAAGTGGAGGGCGGCAGCCGCCACAGTGCGCGGCGAGGCAGTGACGGCCGCCCACTCTAACACCCTCGTCGCGCTGACCGCGAACTTCCGGAGATCTGCGCCCGAAATGTCGGGAAGACCGTGTCGATCCGGCTCGCCGGTCGCCTCCAACCAATCCCAAAGACGCCGCCTCCGTATTCCGTTCGGAATGCCTCGTGAGAGCGACCGGGTTCCGCGTTCCCCTCATCCTGCCGATCGCCGGAGGCTTCGCGATCCAGGGCTTCGTCGGGTTCGGGTATCTTGCCGGAGGGTTCCTCCTCATCTCGCTCGCGATGTCGCTCGACGCGTGCGTAGCGGCGTTCGTTCGAGGTGACCTGAGGTTTGCGGTCGTGGTGGTCGCCGTCATCCTCGTCGGCTCGTCAGTCGTGCTCGGCGCGTTCGGGGGGCCGGCCCCGTGGTCCGACCAACTCGGCGAGCAGGATCTCCGCCGCGCCGCGGCCGACGGCGGTTCCGCGTCGGCCGGTCTCTTTTCCGACGTTACGGAGGGGCTTCGTGCGCTCGGTGGGCGCCCCTCCGCTCACCCCGCATCAACCTTCGCGGCGCAGCTGTCGCAGAGGATCCCGCGCGGGCCGGGAGGAAGCGGGTTCCCGCAGAGCGGGCAGGTGGCTCGGGCGTCGGCGGCCGCGATCAGTTCCTGGACGCTCGTGCGGAGCGCCGGGTCGGCGACCGGTTCGTCGCGCTCGAGCGGCCGTGCGGTGGCTCCCGGAGGTGGAAGGAACGCCTCGAGCCGGGGCCGGTACGCCCCCGTCCGGTGGTCGAACGTCACCCACTGGCGGGCCACGAGCCCCTGGAGCGCGGAATCGACGAGCTCCCGGACCCCGCCTAAGATGTGGGCCAGCTCGACCGCGGTGAGGCCGGAAGAGTCGACCAGGACCTCGAGACAGCGGGCGGAGAGCAGCGGGAGTTCCCCACGCCCGACCGCGCGGTCGACGCCCCAGCTGACCCGAGCGGATCGGCGGACGCGGCGGGCGGCCGGCAGTCGGCCGGCCCTCGGGTCCGCGAGTACGGTCGAGCGCACGAGGTCGAGCTCCACGCGCACGCGCTCGTCCGGGAGGTACAATAGGAGCGCCACGGAGAACGGAAGCAGCGACGCCCGGCGGCAGGCGGCCACACCTTGGTCGAAGGTGCCGAGGAATCCGCCGAGCGCGACCCGGGTTCCCCCCGCGGCCCCTCGCTCCTCCTCCGGCCGCGACCGCGGAAGGTAATGCTCGCGAAGGAGGAACCGTACGATGGCCCGCTCCGGGCTCCCCTGGGCGAGGGGGTAGACGTCTCCCGACCCATCGGCGCGGACGACGATCCGATCCATCGGTCGCAGAAACTCCCAGGAAGGCCCCGCGGGGGGCGGTGGATCAAGCGTGACCTCGACGGTCGCGAGCTTCGCGTCGGGGTCGCTGAGGATCGCGTAAAAGCTCGGGTACTCCCGTTCCTCCGCCGAGAGGACGAACGGCGCGAGCGAGACGCGCCGGCGGCCAAGAAACTCCTCATAGCCCCGGGCGAGCGCCCGCTCGGAGTAGGCGTCGTGTCGCTCGCCGGCGAACCGCCGCGCGAGCGCGTCGAGGTCACTGAGGGAGACGTCCATGGGCCGGTGGCCTTCGGTCCTGTGCCAGCGTATAGAGAGAGATAAAGCGACGGGCCATCGTGTCGAGCGAGGCGTTCCGGCGGACGAAGTCGGCGGCCCGGTCGCCGACCGCACGCCGCTCGGCGGGCCGGTCCGCGAGCTCGGCGATCGTACGGGCGAGCTCCCCCGGGGCGAGCATCGGGACGCGACGGCCGGTGATGCCGTCCTCGACGATCTCGGCCGGTCCGCCCGCATCCGGGGCGACGACCATCGTGCCGCACGCCATCGCCTCGAGGAGCGCGACGCTCGCGGTGTCGCTCGTAGAAGGGAGAACGAAGAGGTCGGTCTGCGCGAGGAGGGCCGCCTTCTCCTCCTCGGCGACGGGGCCGACGTACCGGACCCGGGCGGCGAGTCGTGGGTCGCTCGAGATCCGTTCCCGCACGCTCGCTTCCTCGGGGCCGAGCCCCCCGACGATTCCGACCAGGTCCGTGCGTTCGAGCGCTGCGCCGACCGCGTCCAGGAATCGGTGGATCCCCTTGTCGACAGTGAGGCGACCGAGGAAGGTGACGAGCGGGTCGGGGGGGAGCCCGCACCGGGTCCTCCAGTCCGGCACCGTCCGGCCGCGCTGGAATCGGTCGACGTCGATCCCATTCGGCACGACCTCGACGGGGAAGCGGAACGGCTTGCGGACACCCGCGGTCAGCGCGTCCCGGGCCGCACCGCTCGGAGCCGTCGTGACATCGCAGCGCCAGTACGTGCCGAGGTTGTACCACCACGCCACGCGGAAGAAGAACGGAACGAGGAACTTCTGCGGCACGCTCTCGCGCATCTCCTTGAGGTTGGTATGGAACGTACCGACGAGGGGCGAGCCGAACCGGCGCGAAGTGAGGAACCCCATGCTACCGAGCGGCCCCGGGGTATGGAGGTGGACGATGTCGGCCTCCCCGCCTCCGAGGTCCTTGCGCAGCAGTCCGAACGGGAATACCGGCCAGCGATACTGGCCGTACAGCGGGACGGGGACCGAGCGCACCCGGCGCACGAGGACTCCGTCGAGCGTCTCCTCCTCGGTCGACCGGCCGGCGATGGGGTTGGGGGCGAAGACGCGGACCCGGTGGCCGAGCCGGACCATCGTCCGGGCGAGGCCGCTCGTCATGGCGGCGACCCCGTCCCGCATCGGCGGGTAGGAGTCGGTGAAGTAGACGATCTCCATCGTTCGACCAACAGGGTCCGGTCGCGAAGGTTCGTATGCTTATGGGTCGAGCCGCGGTAACGGCCGGGCGTTCGGCGTGGCCGTTCTAGAGCACCGTCTCGAACGCGCGCTCGAGGAGGCTCATCTCCCGGACGTCGAGAGCCCGCCGGTCGAACGAGACGAGTAGAGCGGAGCCGGTCTCGCGGGTCTGCGCCACGAGCCAGTGGACGAACTTGAGGGTCGTGTCGAGGGAGTACTCCGTCGCGAGGTACTCGAGCGCGTCCACGTAGACCAGGGCGCCTCCGGCGGCCTCGGTAGGGCCGCGCAGGCGTCCCCCGATCTCCCCGGGGGCGAGGCGAGCCGAGGAGATCGCGTCGTTCGCTCCGGCGCCGCCCACGGAAATATCGAGCCGTTGGTCCGGGGCGACCCCCGGGACCTCGGGCGGCCGGAGCGAAACCGTTGCGAGGCGGGGGAACGCTCCGGCGTTCGCACGCAACACCTCGAGCGCCCGGGCCGGTCGCTCCTCGCGGACGAGGAGGCTGCGACCCGGCGCGAGCCGAAGCGCCGGAGCGGAGCTGGTCGCGACCGGCGCGGTCCACGCCCGGGCCGGCTGCGGAGCACGTAACAGGGAGTTCCATGCCGGCCGCCGGGGCGGGCCGAGCAGCCCACGCCGTTTGAGCTCGACCTCCTCGGGGATGCGCGCGAGCCGGCTCTCGACCAGGATCCTCAGCTCCTGGGCGGTATGCCCGCGCGAGGCGTGCTGGAGGACCTCCCGCAGGGCGTTGCGGACGCCCTCCTCGTAGCCGGCGGCGTACGTCCGGGCGAACTCCTCATCGGCCGGCGGCTCCTCGGACGGGGGCGGCGGCGCGTTCGGCCGACGGTCGGGGGCGCTCACGCTCCCGCCGCGCTCCGAGGCCGTTCGAGGGACTCGGGCGCGGGGACGGGTGGACCGCGGGCGGGTAGCCCCCCGTTCGTCTCCTCGACGGGCGAGAACTTGTAGCCGTAGTGGATGACGCCCGACTTCCCTTCCTCCCGAAGCTTGCGGAACGTCGCCCGGACCTTGAGTCCGATCCGTACCTCCCCGGGCCGGACGTCGACGACCTGTCCGGTCAGCACGGGGCCCTCGGGGGTCTTCACAAGTGCCAGTACGTACGGGACCTGCATCTCGAAACCTTCCGCGGGCTCGTGAACGACGGTGTAGGAGAGCACTTCGCCTTCGCCCGAGAGCTGGGAGCGCACCATCTTCTCGATCGATTGCCGGTGGTGCGTGCACTGCGGGCAGACCGAACGCGGCGGGAAGTAGACGGTCCCGCAGTTGGTGCACTTCGATCCACCGAGGTTGTAGCGTCGCGGGGTCTCTCGCCAGAAACGTGCGATCGACATGGTTTCCCCTCAGTTCGTCCGCTCCAAGAGGTGGACGACGCTCGTCGCTCCCGTGCCGCCCACGTCGTGGGCGAGGCCGAACGAGGCGCCATCGACCTGGCGATCCTTCGCCTCGCCCCGGAGCTGACGGACGATCTCGACGACCTGGGCGACCCCGACCGCGCCGAACGGCCGGCCCTGGGCTTTGAGGCCGCCCGACGGATTCACCGTCAGGGGACCGTCCCTTCCGAAGCGGCCGCTCGCGAACTCGGCACCGGCGCGCCCCTTCTCGACGAACCCGAGGTCCTCGAGAGCCATGAGGGCGCTGATCGAGTACGCATCGTGGATCTCCGCGACGCGGACATCGCGGGGGGCCCGCCGCGCCTGCGCAAAGGCGTGCCGGGCCGCGACGACCGTCGACTCGAGGGTCGTGAACTCCTGACGGTTCTGGAGCGCGATCGTGTCGCAGGCGACCTGGCTCGCGGCGATACGGATCGGGGTGTCCGTGTGGCGGCGGGCCTCCTCGAGCGGCCCGAGCACGACCGCGGCGGCCCCGTCCGAGAACGGGGCGCAGTCCAGCACGCCGAGGGGCTCGGCGACCGGCCCGGCGCCCAGGACCTGCTCGATCGTGAGCTTGTTGCGATAGTGGGCGTTCGGGTTCTTGCCGGCCATGTCGTGGGCGTGGACGGGAACGGCGGCGAGCTGTTCCCGGGTCGTACCGTAGAGATGCATGTGCCGCCGGGCCATGAGGGCCCAGAGCGCGGGCAGGGTCGCGCCGAAGACGACCTCCCACTCGTGGTCCGCGGCCGAGCTCGAAATGTCGGCGGCCGTCGCGTCCGGCACGTCCGTCAGCTTTTCGGCCCCGCCGACGACCACGTAATCATACAGCCCGCTCGCCACCGCGAGGTAGCCCTGATGCAGCGCGAGCGCGCCCGAGGCGCCTCCGCCTTCGACCCGCACCGCCGGCAGGTGGCGTCCGGCGAGACCCGCGTAGTCGAGGATGAGCGGCGCGATGTGCTCCTGGCTGATGAGCGAGCCCGACGCCATGTTCCCGAGGAACAGCGCGCCGAGGTCGGCGGAGGAGAGCTTCGCGTCGACGAGCGACTGGAGGCCCGCCTCGATCCCGATCTCGCGGAACGACCGGTCCCAGAGTTCGCCGAACTTCGTCTGCCCGACCCCGAGGACTGCCACCTCGCGCATCGTCACTCCCCTCCCATGTGGATCTTGCCTCGGAACTTCGCGTAGACCGCGTAGGAGAGCTCGACGCCGTGGTCGAGATAGTACTGCACGGGACGGCCGAACGACCGGTCGAAGCGGGCGATCTCCTCGGTCGTCTCGAGGTCGAACGCGTCCGACCCGGCGCCCGAGCCGTAGCCGACCATGAGGATCCGTTCGCCGGGCCCGGCGTGGTCGAGCACGTTCGCGAGCCCGATGAGCGCCGCCCCGGAGTAGGTGTTTCCGATGTACGGGGTCACGAGCCCGTAGCGCATCTGCGCCTCGGAGAAGCCGAGGGTCTTTCCGACCCGCTGCGGGAACTTGCCGTTCGGCTGATGGAAGACGACATGGGCGTAGTCCTTCGGGGTCGATCCCACGGCCTCCATCAGCGCCCGAGCGCACTCGGTCACGTGGCGGAAGTAAGCGGGCTCCCCGGTGAAGCGGCCGCCGTGGCTCGGGTACTTCTGGCCTTCCCGCCGCCAGAAGTCCGGCGTGTCGGTGGTATAGGAAACCGTGCGATGAACGCGACAGATCACGCGCTCCCGGCCGATGACGAACGCCGCCCCGCCAGCGCTCGCAGAGTACTCGAGCGCGTCGCCCGGGGCTCCCTGGGAGGTGTCGGTCCCAATGGCGACCCCGTAGCGGATCATCTCGGCGCCCACGAGCCCGAGGCACGTCTGGATCGCGGCCGTGCCGGCCTTGCAGGCAAATTCGAAGTCGGCGGCGGTGAGGTTCGGAGTCGCGCCGACCGCCTGGGCGACGACGGTCGCCGTCGGCTTGACCGCGTAGGGGTGCGACTCGGACCCTACGTAGAGCGCCCCGATCTGCTGGGGGTCGATCGCGCCGCGCAGGAGGGCGGTTCGCAGCGACTCCGTCGAGATCGTGATCGTGTCCTCGTCCGGCGACGGGACGCTCTTCCGCTGGACGTTGAGGGCCTGGCCCATCGACTCTCCGTCGATGCCCCAGACGCGACCGATCTCGGCGGGGGTGATCCGATACCGCGGGACGTACGCGCCGTAGCTCACGATGCCTGCTTGCATGTTGCCTTCCTCGTTCCCTTCAGAGTTCCTCGAGACGCTCGAGCACCGCCGGCGCAGCGAGCGCGGTCGAAAGGAGCGGAATGTTCTCGACCTCGCTCAATCGAACGGCGAGCGGGTCGATGCGGCCAGGGGCGGAAAAGACGACCGCGGCCGGCTTGAGCGGGTGGGCCCGGATCGCGACCATCGGAGAGCGGCCATACTTCACGTTCGAGAATATGAGCGCCCGCTGGGTCGTCCAACCGTACACCTCGACGAATCGCGAGGAGTCGATCGAAAGGATCGCCCGCGGTGCATCGAGCACGGTGAACCCATGGATGTCTCGGTGCAGGTCGACCCGGCTCACCGGCCGGGCTTCGAGCCGGTCGCTGAGCGTCTTGAGCGGGATAGCGACCGCGAACTCGCGCATGCCGAGGATCCCCTCCGAGTGCGGTCGGAGCCCGAGCCGCTGTCCGATCCGGTCGCCGTGCTGGCTGTCCAGTGCGAGGAGCGCATCCACATAGCGGCGGATGAACCCGGCCCCCGGGCTCGCGCGTCGCTCGGACTCGTAGTCGCTGATGACCGAAGGAACGGTCTCGAGATGCTTTGCCAGATCCCGCTGAGAGATCGCGAAATCCTCCCGCCATTTGCGGAGGGTGCGGCCCGGATGCGGGGAGAGCACGACCTCCCCGGCGATCTTTTCCCGGAGCTCCGCTTCCACGGCGGGTGCGAGGCAGCGTCCGGTATAAATCGATGCCCGTCCTGTCGGTGGCTAGGCTCGACATCTGCCGAAGACTTCCCCGAGGAATCGGCGGGGAGTGGACCGGGCGAGAGTCTCCGACCGGAGGCGTCGCGCGCTCCCGGTCCTTTGAACTCGCGACCTCTACCTTGCCAAGGTAGCGATCTTCCGCTGATCTACCGGCCCACGCCGAGCGGGCGAGGCGGACGGTAGGATAAGCGCTTCTCCCGGTACGGGCCCGGTGCGGCGCGGGGGCGCGGGCGCCTCCGTTCCGGTAGGCGGGAGGCGTGATCGCCGGACCCCTCCGGCGCCGCGCGGAGGTCCCCCGCCGGGTCCCGTCGCGCCGGCGGCCCGCGGCGGGCGGCCGCGCCCGAGCCAAAGTCTTATGCTTCCACTCCGGCATCGGCCGCCGATGGCCGAGTCCTCTTCCTCCGGCGAGCCGATCGACGTGCTGGTGAAGAGCACTCGCGATCTCCTCCGCCCCGAGGAGCTGGTACGCGAGGCCACGCGGGACATCGTCAAGGACGAGATCCGCCGCCATCTCGAAAAAACGCTCAAGGAGGACCCGGCGCTCGAGCGGGCCCTCAAGGAAGCCGTCCGGGACCTGCTCGCCGCGCGGGCGAACGAATACGCCGCTCTCGTACGGGTGGGGACCGCCACGGCCCGCCTTGGCCTCTCGGCGCTGCCGCCCGAGGTCCGACGGGCGCTCATGAAGGACTTTGTCGACCTCCTGTCGAAAGAGCTCGGGCAGATCGTCGAGAGGTCGCTTTAGCCCATGCCGATGGCCCCGGATCAGGTCCGGATCTACGAGATCAAGCGCGTCGACGTGGAGGGGGCGATCGTGATCGATGGCTTCCCCTCGGTCGGCCTCGTGAGCTCCATCGTCGCAAACTACCTCATCGACACGCTCGAGATGGAGCAGATCGGCATCGTGGAATCGCCCGCGTTCCCTACGGTCTCGCTCGTCCGAAACGGGATCCCGCAGCATCCGGTCCGGATCTACGCCGGCCGTCCACCGGCCGACCGCACGGGCCGTGGGGCGGACAAGATCGTCGCGTTCGTCTCGGAGTTCCACCCCGCCCCCACGGTCATCCATCCCCTGGCCACAGCGATCCTCGATTGGGTGCAGGAGCAACGCTGCTCGCTCCTCGTCTCCCCCGAGGGACTTGTGGTGGAGGCGGGCGCGCCGCCGGGCCGCGGCCCTCGGCCCCCCCCGCTCAACGATGTCAAGGTCTACGGCGTCGCGAGCACCCGCAAGGCCCGGGAACTCTACATCGAGCCCAACATGATCCCGTTCGCGGAAGGGGTGATCACGGGGATCGCGGGAGTTCTGCTCAACGAGGGACGACGGCGAGGGTTCGATGTTCTTACGTTCCTTGCGGAAGCGCAGTCGGACTACCCGGATGCCCGCGCCGCGGCGAAAGTGATCGAAACGATCAACCGGATCCTGCTGCGGACTCCGCTCGACCCCGTGCCGCTCTACGCCGAGGCCGAGCGGATCGAGCAGCAGCTCTTGTCGATCCAGCGCCACGCCGCCGACCGGACGCGGGGCGAAGCGTCCCCCTCGTCGTCGCAGCCGATGTACCGCTGACGCGGTGTTCGGGCACGCGGTCGAGTAGCTCCGTCAGTCCCACGACGAGCGCGTCGGCGTCCGCGCGTCCGTTGTAGAGGTAGAAAGAGGCCCGGACGTTCCCGGGGAGCCCGCGGCGCTCGTAGAAGGAGTGGACGCAGTGCATCCCCGAGCGGACCATCACCCGATGCCCTTCGTCCAGGAAGAGCGCCGCGTCGTGTGGGTCGACCCCGTCGAGCGAGAACGCGAAGATGCTCGACCGCCGCTCGGGCTCGGGCGGTCCCAGGAGATGCAGGCGTGGTTCGTCCTCGAACGCCGCGGTCACCCGCGCGTTCGCCGAATGCTCGACCGCCCGGATCTCCTCGAAGCCAACCCGGGCGAGGAAGTCGAGGGCCGCATGGGCGCCGATCACGCCCGCGTAGTTCTGGAGGCCGGCTTCGAACCGGTAGGGCGAGGGGCGGAGCTCATGGTCGGTGAGCGTGCTCCAGGCCACGGTCTCCCCGCCCAGGAGGAGCGGCCGGAGCCGCTCGAGCGCCGACGGGCGACTGACGAGGACGCCGGTCCCGGTCGGACCCAGCATCTTGTGGCCCGAGATGGCGTAGAAGTCTGCCCCGATGCGTTCGAGGTCGACCGGCTCGTGCGGGGCCGCCTGGCAGCCGTCGAGGAGGACCTGCGCGCCGCGGTCGTGGGCGAGTTCCGCGATCTCCCGGACCGGCAGCGTCCGCCCATCGAGGTTCGACGTGTGGAACAGGCTGACGAGGCGCACGTTCCGGGCGAGGTGTCGCTCGAGGTCCTCGGCATCGAACGATCCGTCCTCGGAGAGAGCCAGCACCTCGATCCGGAGACCGCGCTCCCGGGCGAGCCGTTGCCAGACGATGAGGTTCGAGTTGTGCTCCTGGTCGGAGATCAGGACCCGGTCGCCCCGCCGCCAGGGCCAGCCCTGACCGACCAGGTTGATCGCTTCGGTCGCGTTCCGCAGGAAGACGACCCCGCTCGGGTCGGGGGCGCCGAAGAACCGGGCGAAGGCGGCGCGGGCGGCCTCGTACCGGCGGCCGACCTCCTCGGAAAACCGGTGAAGGCTGCGGCCAGCGCAGCCGGGATAGTTTCGATAGTACCCGTTCATCGCCTCGAGCACCGGTCGCGGGACCAGGGACATACAGGCCGAATCGAGATACACCGGCGGCGGTCGAGATTCGAGCGCGGGAAACTCCGACCGAAGTCGGTCGAGGTTCACGGAGGGCTCCGTTGGAGCCCCTCAGCGGCCGCGGCGAGCGTGGCGGCGCCGACCACGAGCGCCCGCTCATCGGGGGCGAACGTCGCGCTGTGAAGGCTCGCCGGCCGCCCGGCCACTCCGACGCCGAGCCGAAGGAAGGTCCCCGGGACCCGCTCGAGGTAGCGGGAGAAATCCTCGGCGCCCATCAACGGGTGGTCGACCTCGATCACGTTCGCCCGGCCGAGCTCGATCGAGAGCGCCTCGGCCACGGTGCGCGTCGCGCCCGCGTGGTTCTCGAGCGGAGGGTAGCCGCGGTGGTAGTCGATCCGTACGCGGGCGCCCAGGCTCGCGGCGATCGAGCGGACCCGACGGCGGAGCGCCCGCTCCATGAGTTCGCGGGTCCCGACACGGAGCGTCCGGACGGTCCCTTCGAGGACAACTTCGTCCGGAAGGATGTTGTTGCGGGTTCCGCCGTGGAGGGAACCGACGCTCACGACCACGGGGTCGACCGGGTCACGAACGCGGCTGACCAGCGCTTGGAGACCGAGGACGATCTCGCACGCGACCACGATCGCGTCCGGTCCCTGGTGAGGGGTGGCGGCGTGGCCGCCCTTGCCTCGCACGGTGACGCGAAAGAAGTCCGCCGCGGCCATGAACGGACCGCACCGCCACCCGACGCGACCGAGCGGCAAGCTCGGGTCGACGTGCAGGCCGACCACGTAGTCGACCCTGGGCTTTTCAAGACCCCCCCGCTCGATCAGCGGCAGGGCCCCACCGACGTTGCCCTCCTCCTCGGCGGGCTGGAACAGGAGACGAATGGCGCCGCCCACCGCCCCCGAAGGCCGAGAGAGGATGGCGGCGGCGCCGAGTAGGCAGGCCATGTGCACGTCGTGGCCGCAGGCGTGCATCCGGTCGGGAAACCTCGAAGCGAACGGGAGACCGGTCGCTTCGGTGACCGGAAGCGCGTCCATGTCGGCCCGCAACGCGATGACCGGACCGGAGCGGTCGGCCCCGATCGTCCCGATCACTCCGGGGAAGCCTTCGAACGTCCGGTACGGAATCCCGAGCTCCGTGAGCGCGGCGACGATCTTCTCGCGGGTCTTCTCCTCTTTCAGCGAGAGCTCAGGCTCCTGGTGGAAGGCGGTCCGCCACGCCCGCATGGCGGGTAGGGCCCGGCGGGCGAGGACGCTCCACGGCTCGCGGGCCGACACCATCGAGCGAGCAACCCCGAGGGCGATATAACCGTTGGAACACCGGGGACGCTAGGCCGACCGGCCTCGTGGCCGCGAAGCTTCGCGGAAAAGGACCGCCTCGGTGCTCCGCGGCGAACGGAACGACCGGATCTCGGGGACCGCGAGCGCCTCGGGCGGGTCGGCCGCGAAACGGTTGAACCACACGGCGCCGATCCCTGCTTCGCGAGCGCCCACCACGTCGTTCGCCCACGAATCACCGACCATCACCGTCTCCTTGGCGGAGACCCCCGCTCGCCCGAGCGCGGTCTCGAAGATGCGCGGGTCGGGCTTCCCCACTCCCACCTCTTCGGAGACCACGAGGTGATCCACAAGGTGCGTGACCCCTAGGTAGGCGAGCTTTTCTCGCTGCTCGGCGGACTCGTTGTTCGTAACGATGCCAATGATCGTCCGGCCGTGTAGCTGTTCGAGCAGGCGCCGGGCGCCGGGCACGAGCCGGCGCCGCGACTGGTAATGCCGCCGGTACTGCTGCGAGAGATCGGTCGCTCCGGCGCGGGAGAGCGTGGACCCGCAGAACGCGGCCAGGCGCTCGAACCGCACGCGGCGAGCGTCGTCGGCGTCCCAGCGTCCCGCGAGAACCTCGGGATGTACCGCTTCGAGGAGGCGCGAGTACTCCGTCGCGAGCTCATCGAGCGAGCGCCGCTGGAACAGCGATCGCTCGCGCCGCAGAGCCCCGAGCGCATCGCGACAGGTCAGGGCATGGTCGAAGATCGTGTCGTCGAGGTCGAAGAACACTGCCGCCGGCACGCCCGCGCCGTCCCGCATCTGGCGACGAGTACGGTCCAAGGACTATCTCGTTGACGGCGGGGGAGACGAGCCGCTCGCGAATCGAGTTCCCGGGCACCGCTGCCCGCAGGGACGATCGAGGTCACCCACGTATATCTTTTTATATGAGTGCTTTCATACTAATGTCGGAATCGACCCCTCGCCGGCCCGTCACGGCCGGGAGGGACCAAAGAGGATCCAACATGGCAAAGATCATCGGAATCGACCTGGGCACGAGCAACTCGGCGGCGGCCTTCCTCGAGGGCGGCCGCGCTGTGATCATCCCGAGCGCGGAGGGGACGACCGTCGGCGGGGGAAAGGCGTTCCCGTCGTACGTGGCGTTCACCAAGGACGGTCAGCTGATCGTTGGGGAGCCGGCTCGCCGTCAGGCAATCTCGAATCCGGAAGGGACCATTACCGCCTTCAAGCGGAAGATGGGAACGGACCATCAGTATACGATCCACGGAAAGAAGTACACTCCGCAGCAGCTCTCTGCCTACCTCCTCCAGAAGATCAAGCGGGACGCCGAAGCGTTCCTCGGTGACAAGGTCGAAAAGGCCGTCATCACCGTGCCGGCCTACTTCAACGACAACCAGCGGCAGGCGACTAAGGACGCGGGCGCGATCGCCGGCCTCGAAGTCGTCCGGATCATTAACGAGCCGACGGCCGCTTCGCTCGCCTACGGAATCGACAAGTCCGGCGCGAATCAGAAGATCCTCGTGTTCGACCTCGGCGGAGGCACGCTGGACGTCACCGTGATGGAGTTCGGCGACGGCGTGTTCGAGGTCCTCTCGACGAGCGGCGACACGCAGCTCGGCGGGACCGACATGGACAACACGGTCACCGAATGGATCGCCGCGGAGTTCCAGAAGGAGTCCGGCGTCAACGTGCGGAGCGACCGAATGGCCATGCAGCGCGTCCGGGACGCGGCGGAGAAGGCGAAGATCGAGCTCTCCTCGACGATCGAGACCCAGATCAACCTCCCGTTCCTCACCGCGACGAACGAGGGTCCGAAACACCTCGCGCTGCAGCTCACGCGGGCGAAGCTCGAGGAGCTCATCCGCCCGATCATCGACCGCTGCCGGCATCCGGTCGAGCAGGCGATCGCGGACGCGAAGCTGTCGAAGGACCAAATCCACCGGGTCGTCCTCGTGGGGGGCCCGACCCGGATGCCCGTCGTACAGAAGTTCCTGGAGCAGGCGATCAGCCGCCCGATCGAGCACGGCGTGGACCCGATGGAATGCGTCGCGATGGGCGCCGCCATCCAGGGCGGCGTGCTCGCCGGCGAGGTCAAGGACGTGGTCCTCCTGGACGTGACGCCGCTTTCGCTGGGGGTCGAAACCCTCGGCGGCGTCTTCACGCACCTCATCGAGCGCAACACCACGATCCCCACCCGCAAGAGCCAGATCTTCACGACCGCTGCCGACAGCCAGTCGACGGTCGAGATCCAGGTCTGTCAGGGGGAGCGACCAATGGCGGCGGACAACGTCGCGCTCGGGAGCTTTCTGCTGACCGGGATCCCCCCGGCGCCGCGGGGGGTCCCGCAGGTCGAGGTGGGCTTCGACATCGATGCGAACGGGATCCTCAGCGTCTCGGCAAAGGACCTCGCCACGGGGCGCAAGCAGGGGATCACGATCTCCGCTTCCAACAAGCTCTCGAAGGAGGAGGTCCAGCGGATGGTCCAGCAAGCCGAGGAGTTCGCGGAGAAGGATCGCGAGCGGGCCGAACTCGTCACCGCGCGCAATCAGGCGGAGTCCCTGGCCTACGAGGCCGAGCGGCTCCTGACCGACCAGAAGGAGAAGATCGACAGCGGCGACGCCGACGGGGTCCGCGAGAAGGTGAAAGCGGTCCGCGACGTCGTCCAGAAAAAGGACGCTACGAAGTCGGAGATCCAATCGGTGGCGGACGCGCTCACCCAGGCCCTCCACGCTGTGTCCCAGAAGCTCTACCAGGCCGGTGCCGCCCCGCCACCGGGGGCAAGCGCGCCTCCTCCGACGGGCGGCGCGGAGACGTCCGGCTCGGAAGGCGTCCCCGGGACGGTCGACGCGGACTTCAAGGTCGTCGACAAGGAAAAGGGGCCGGAGTCCGGTTCGTCCTAGGGGCCGCGCGCCCGGTTCGGCCTAGCGGCCCGAGAGGGCGCGAGGCCAGCGTCGACCCTTCGGCGCTCCCACGTACTCGACATCCGGGCGTATGAGCCGGTTCTCCGCGGCCTGCTCGAGGGCGTGCGCGGTCCATCCGGCCGTCCGTGCGACGGCGAAGGTGGGGGTGAAGAGCTCGCGGCTGAGGCCGATCGCCTCGAGGACCACCGCGCTGTAGTACTCCACGTTCGTGTAGATGCGGGCCGTCGGCCGCGCGCGGCGGAGCGCCGCGAGCGCGATCCTCTCCACCTCTTCGGCGAGCGCGAGCAGTTCGGGCGCGGCCACCGTTCGCGCTAGCTCGTGCAAGATCACTCCGCGAGGATCGTCGGTCTTGTAGGCACGGTGGCCAAAGCCGAAGAGCACCTCCCGGCGCGCAAGCCGCGCGTCGATCCATGCACCGGCGTTCTCGGGGCGACCGATGGCGTCCAGCATCTCGGAGACGCGGGCCGGGGCGCCCCCGTGCAGGGGCCCCTTCAGCGTCGCCAGCGCGGCCGTCGCCGCGCTCACCAGGTCAGACTGGGTGGAGATCGCGACGCAAAGGGCGAAGGTCGACGCGTTCATCCCGTGGTCGGCGAGGAGAACGAGATAGCCTTCGAGCGCCCGCACCGTCGAAGGCTCGGGGTCGACGCCGCGGAGCATCCAAAGATAGTTCGCGGCATGCGAGAGCTCGGGTCTCGGCGCGATGGGGGAAAGCCCCCGAGAGCGCCGCACGTAGCGGGCCAGCAGCACCGGCGTCCGCGCGATGAGGCGCAGGCCTTCCTCGGGTGTGGGGGGGTAGCCGTACGATCCGTCGCCGAGGCTCGACACGATCGTCCGCAGTGCCTCGAGGGGCGGGAGCGCCGGGGGGAGTGCGTCGACCACGTGCTCGAGGCCGGGGGGGACGGCTCGTGCGGCTCCGAGGGCAGCGACCACCTCGGGGGAGGGGTCGGAGTCCGGGGGATCGCCGCGGAGGAGGAGGTGGACCACCGACTCGTACGGCACTCCGGGGACCAAGTCGCGGATGTCGAATCCGCGCAGCACGAGGTCGCCGGTCTCCCCCCCGACCCAGGAGATGGTCGAACGGCCCACGAGGACATCGTCGAGACCTTTCGAAAAGTGCAGAGCGGGGCTCACGACAAGGCGATCGCCCAGACAGGTTTAGGTTCAGCGCACTCCGGACGACGGGAAAACGCTAAAGGTCGGTCCTCGGTCGAGCCGGCCATGGCGGAGGCACCGACCCATCTACTGGAGCGCGTGCTGTCGCAACGAGTCTCGCTCGTGCTCAAGGACTCGCGTCAGCTCTCGGGGAAGCTGCTGGGGGTCGACGAGCACATGAACCTCGTCCTGGACGACGCGGATGAGAAGACCTCCGAAGTGACTCGCCACCTCGGCCGGGTCGTGGTACGGGGCTCGAATGTCGTCTTCTTGAACGCTCCCCAGGGTGCGGCCGGGAAGCCGACGTGACCGTGGCGAACGCGAAATCTCCGGAGCCGGGCCGTCCGCGGGCCCGGGGAGATGCCCTCGCCGTGCTCAAGCTCCTCGCGCTCGCGGGGGCCGACCATGCGCCCGTCGTCCTCACGTCGCGCGAGCTCGGCGAGAAGATCGGGGTCAGCCAACAGGCGGCGGATCGATACCTCCTCGCCCTCGAGAAGCGGGGCCTCCTGACCCGCGCCTTCGCGCAGCGCCGCCAGCGCCTGCTTCTCACGGCCGGCGCGATGGAGCTCCTCCGGGCCGAGCATCACGCCTACCGCCGCATCTTCGAGGGTCCCGCGAAAGTCTCGTTCTCGGGCATCGTGGCCTCGGGGCTCGGCGAAGGACGATATTATCTGAGCCAGCCGGGCTACGTAGTCCAGTTCACCGAGCGGCTCGGCTATTCTCCCTACCCCGGGACGCTCAATCTCCGGGTCACGGCCGAAGCGATGCGCCGGGTCGGACTTCTTGGGGGCTGGAACGGGATCCGCATCGACGGCTTCCCGGCGAGCGGCCGCACGTTCGGCGGCGCGACCTGTTTTCCCGCCCGCATGAACGGCCACGCCTGTCATCTGATCCATCCGGACCGAACGCACTACAAGGACGTGGTCGAGTTCATCGCGGCCGACTGTCTCCGCGAGCGTCTGCCGGTAAAGGACGGCGACTCGGTCGCGGTCGACCTCGAGGAGACATGAGGCGGGAGTCGCTCGCCCGCTCGGTCGCGCGCGATCGGCGTCCCGCGCCGGCGCCCGAGGAAGCCGCCCGGCGGTACGTGAATCAGTGGGTCGAGGACGAGGCGATCGGGGTCGAACGGGTCCGGGCCTTCGTCCTGATCCTCAAGACCCGTGGCTGCTACTGGGCGGACCTCAAGGGATGTTCCATGTGCGGGTACGCCAAGGACACTCTCGGTCGCTCGGCGAGCCCCGCGGAGCTCGAAGAACAGCTGCGGCGGGCGCTCGCCCGCTATCGGGACGAGCCGTACGTGAAGGTCTACACCTCGGGGAGTTTTCTCGACGACCGGGAGGTCGACGCCGAGAGCCGGGCGGAGATCGTGCGTGCGTTCTCCGGCCGCGCCCGACGCTTCCTATTCGAGACCCTTCCCGAGTTCGTGACGGACGGGACGCTCGGGCCGCTCGCCGACGCGTTCGCGGGGGAGCTCGAGGTGGCCCTCGGGCTCGAGTCGACCGACCCGACGGTGCTCGGGCGGTACGTCCACAAGAGCGCGGCCCCCGAGGAGTACCTCGCTGCGGGCGACCGAGTGCGGGCCCGCGGGCTCCGGGCGAAGGCCTACCTGCTGCTGAAGCCGCCGTACCTTACGGAGTCGGAAGCCGTGGACGACGTCGTGCGCTCGGTCGGCGAAGCGGCCCCGCACTTTGATGCGCTGTCGGTGAACCCCGTGCATATCCAGAATGGCACGGTCGTCGAGTGGCTGTACCACCGGCACCGGTACCGACCCCCCTGGCTCTGGTCGGTCGTCGATGCGCTGCGCCGCGGTGCCGAGCGGCGGGGAGCGAGTCGCCTCGTCTCGTTCCCGACCGCGGGGGGGCTCGCGCGCGGGCCCCACAACTGCGGCGAGTGCGACGCCCGGGTGCTCGCGGCGATCCAGGAGGCGTCGCTCCGGCAGGAGTTCTCGCTCCTCGAGGGACTCGACTGCCCCTGCCGGCCGCGCTGGGCGGAGGCCGGTGGGCTCGAGGCGCTGGGAGTCGAAGCGTGACGAGCCTCGTTCCGCGCCTCCCGCCGCACGCGACCCCGACGATCCACCAGTTCCTGCGCGCGCATGCGCTCGCGAACGGCAACGAGGGGGTGGTGGTCGGCCTCTCGGGGGGGATCGACAGCGCGCTCCTCGCCCGGATCGCCCGGGATGCCCTCGGGCCCGAACATGTCCTGGGGGTCCTCCTCCCCGACGCCCGGTTCCCAACGGAGCTGACGCGCGAGACCGAGGAGTATGCCCGGTCCCTCGGGATCGAACACCGGACCCTGGGCCTGGATCCGCTCGCGCGGGCGTTCGCTTCGCTGTTGCCCGAGGTCCAGGACCGGGTCTCCCTCGGCAACGCCCTCGCCCGGTTTCGGATGATCGTCCTCTACACGATCGCCCGCGAACGCCGCCGTCTCGTCGCGGGAACCGGCAACAAGTCCGAGCTCCTCCTCGGCTACTTCACGAAATACGGTGACGGGGGGGTCGACCTCCTCCCAATCGGGGACCTCTACAAGACCGAGATCCGGGCCCTCGCCGAAGAGCTCGGAGTACCCGTCGGGGTCCGGGAACGCGCGCCGACCGCCGGATTCTGGGAGGGTCAGACGGACGAGGGAGAGCTGGGCATCTCCTACGCCGAGGTCGACCGGATCCTCCACGGGCTCGAGCAGCTGCGGTCTCCCGACGAGATCGCCCGCGTCACCGGGCTCGCGCTGCCCCGGGTCCTCGAGGTCGTCGCCCGGGTCGAACGGAACCGGCACAAGCGCCGTCCCCCCCCGATCCCGAAGGTGGGGCTCCGAACGATCGGTCTCGACTGGCGGGACTGACCCGCGGCCGGCCCGGAGTCGCGGTCGGACCGTTCTCTTGGCGTCGGCCCCGGGGATCGAAGCCGTCGTCGTTCGCTCGACGCTCCGCCTCGGAGCGTGGGCGGGGGTCGGACCCGCCGCGCCAGCTCCGGCGTCGAGGTGGCCGCCCGTCCGCTACCGCCGCCCTCCTTTCTCGGGCGGAGGCGTCGGCGGACCGTGCCACCGAGGTCGAAAGCAACCGCTTCGCGCCCGGCTCGGTCCGGCCCATCGGTGGACGACGAGGGCTCACAGGCGCGGGCCGCGAGGAAGCGCGGTGGCCGTACCGCTCTCGACCGGTCGCCACATCAGCACATCGTCGAGGTAGCGCTCCCCGCGCTTGAAGGCCCGAGGTTGATGCCCATACACCCGGAAGCCGTGCTTCTCGTAGAGGCGCCGAGCGGGCGTGTTGACCGAGATGACCTTGAGCTCAACGATCTCAAAAAGGCCCCGGCAGCGCTCGAGCGCGGAGGCGAGCAACGCGTCCCCGAAACCCTTCCCCCGCTGGTCGGGAAGGATCGCGACGCCGAGAACGCCGATGTGGCGGTCTTCCCGGTGGTTCCCTCGCCGGACGATCGTGCAGGTGCCGATCAGGCGCCCTCCCTCCTCGGCGACGACCGCGACGGCGTTCTTCTCGAGCACCCCTTTCGCGAGCTGGCCAAAGATCGTCGCCTCCTCCGCGCGCGTGGGCCGAGCGGGATAGAAGTACACCCCTAGGTCGGGGTTTCGCTCGATCTCCTCGTAGCGGGAGTAGTAGAGGTCGACCCATCCGTCAAAGTCGTTCCACTCGAGGTCGCGGACGGCCACGGCCCCGAAGAGCCCGGGGGCCTATTCCATTTTCCGAGCGTGGGCGGGACGGTACGGGGCTCGGTCGCCCCCGGGGCGCCCGGGGGACCCGGCGGCGACCGAACGAGCAGGGCCGCAACGTTTTACCCACCGGGCGCTCGGGGAGCCATCCCTCCCGTCGGAACCACGCTATGGACCGCGCGACCTACCAGCGTCTCTACGACGCCCTCGCGACGTACGAGGACGTCCACCGGATCGCGCACGAGGAGCACTGGAACGAGGAGCTCCTCTTCGTCGTCCACACGCACCGCGTCACCCGGGACGCGACCCGCCGGTTCTACGTCGTGAAACGCCAGGTGCCGAAGCTCGTCGCTCAGTGGAAGCGCGGCCGGTCCATCCTCGAGATGGCGCAGGAGTGGCGCTTCCCGCCGGTGCTCATGGGTCAGCAGATGCTCGGCGAGCTCGGCATCCCGCGCAAGAAGGTTTGGCAGGCGTTCCTCCACCCCGAGACCGCTCCGGACGAGCGGGTCCGACGCGAGGTCGAGGAGCTGCTCGCGAACGACATGATCTACTCCCCCCACGGGATGGAGCTCCAGCGGGAGCGGGGTAGGAAGGGGGAGGAGCGGCTCGAGCGTTGGCTCCAGAAGCACGGGATCGGCTTTCGAACGGAGAAAGAGCTCCGCGGGAAGTACGCGAAGACCCCGGACGCTCTCCTCGACGACCCGATCATCTTCTTCGGCCAGAAGCTGACCTGGATCGAGTCGAAGGCGAACTTCGGCGACGACGTCGAGCTGCGGAAGAATCTCCGGCGCCAGCTCTCCCCCTACACGGAGATCTTTGGCGAGGGCGCGGTCGTCTACTGGTACGGCTTCGTCGACGGAGCGGAATCACCGCCCGGTATCCTGCTGTGGGACGGGGAGACGTTCGAGTCGATCACGCCGACCGTGCCACCGCGTCCCGAGCGACCTCACGCTGCGCACCCGTCGCGAGATCACGCTCGACCACCGCACCCGGGGGCGTCTCCTTCAGCCCCACGATCAGGGCACGACGGCTCCGGCGGCGCGCCGCCTCCTTGAGCTGACGCGACATCGAGCGCTCCAAGAGGTCACAGTCGGCGCTCACGCCCGCGCGCCGCAGCTCCTCCACGATCGCGAGCGCCTCGGGGGGGCGGGCGGGGTTCGCCACGACGACGTAGGTATCGAGGGGCGGCTCCCCTTCGGGCCACCGCCCGGCGCTCCGCAGGAGCAGCTCGAGGGTCTGGTCGCCGATCGCGAGACCGACGGCCGGTGTGGGGGGGCCCTCGAAGAGCTCGATCAGGTGGTCGTACCGTCCCCCCCCGAAGACCGAACGGGCGTCCCCCGCGCGGGCGTAGGCTTCGAAGACGGTGGACGTATAGTAGGCGAGCCCCCGAACGACGGTAGGGTCGTAGACGACGCGGTCGGCGAGTCCCGCGCTGTCGAGCAGGCCGAGGAGCGTGCGGAGGCGCTCCGCGCCGGCCCGCGCGCTCTCCTCGAGGCCGCGCCCCACGAGCTCGGTAAGGAACCGGTCGACGTCCGACGGGGGGATCCCGGTGCCGACGCGGGCGAACAGGGCGGTGAGCTCCTCGATCCCCTCCGGTGGGACCCCGGCGGCGCGAAGCTCCGACCCGAACTGGGCCGGGGGGACCTTGCGGTACCCGTCGACCGCCCGAAAGAACAACGGGGTGTCGCGCGCGCCGTAGAGCCGTCCGAGGCCTTCGGACAGGGCCCGGTCGTTGAGCCGGAACGCATAGAGCCCACCCGCTCCGACCTCATCCAGCAGGAGAGCAGCGGTGGCGAGCAGGTCGGCCTCGGCCGCGACGCCCGGGACCCCGAGCACGTCGAGGTTGAATTGGAGGAACTCGCGGGTCCGCCCGGCCTGGGGTTCCTCGTACCGCCAGATCTTCGAGATCGTGAACCACTTCACCGGCATCGGTTCCGACTTGGCACGATCGACGAAGATGCGGGCGATCGAAGGGGTTGTTTCGGGGACGAGGGCGACGGGGCGTTCCCCCTTGTCCCGGAACATCCAGGCCTGCGCGGCGATCCCTTCTCCGCTCTTCGCTTGGTAGAGCTCAAAGCTCTCCACGCACGGTCCCTCGAGCTCCTGGTAACCGGCCCGGCGGGCGGCCGACCGCATTCTGCGGAGGATCTCCGATCGGGCCCCGGCCTCGGGCGGGGGATAGTCTCGGAATCCTCGCAGGGCCCGCAACGGCACGCCGGTCCGACCTCGGTGCCGGTATAAGACTATGCGGAAGGAGTCGTGCGGAGGCTCTCCGCCGGCTCCACTCCCCCCGTCGATTCGGGCGGGCCCGCACGGTCGACCCCGGCCTTGAGTCGGTGGTAGGCCGTCAGGGCGCCGACGAAGTTGCGCTGGCGCAGTTCCACGGCGATGTTCCTCAGTTCGTCGACCGCGCCGGCGGTGTCCGCACCGGCCGACCGGATCTCGACCATCCGGTCCCGGATCCGGCGCAGGTCCTCGAAGAGCCTCGGCTCCAGCAAGGACCAGAGCGCGACCGCGCCGCGGGCGAGGAGTCGCTCCCCCTCGCCCCGGTGCCCCTCGCCGAGCAGCCGGCGGCCCTCGTCGATCGGTCCGTTCGCCGGCCCCGCATCGCCCCCGAGCTCGCGCAACGTCTGGGACAGGAGGTCGCACTCCGTGACGAGGATCCGTCCGACCTCCCACTCCTCCTCGACGCGCCGCAGCGCATCCCGCACCAGGAGGATCCGTCGCTGCGCTCCCGTGAGGTCCCCGACCGAGATCGCTCGGCGAATGGCGTCGAGCTCGATGTCGACGCTCGGCGTGGGGGTGAACTGCGCGAGCTCGGTGCGGCCGGAGAGGACGGACTCGTACTCCTCGGCGATCGCGCTCGCGAGGTGGACAAACATCTCCCGGGAGAGCACCTCGAGCGACGCGCCGTCGTCGGTGAGCAGCGCTGCCCGGCTGCGGGTCTCGAAGTCGGTGAAATCGAGCCCTAGGCGGCGGCCGAGCTGGAAGTACTCCTCGAGGCGCCGACGCAATTCTTCCGAGGTGCCCGCCGGCGGGAGCGCCGGAAGATCCCGCAGCGGCGCGATCTCCGGCGCCGATCGCATCGGGGGGACCTCGGTCCCGGGGCCCGGACCGAGGGACGGGAAGCGGGACGGGCGGCTCAGCAGGCCCTGCACGGGCCGTCCCACCGGTGGGGAGGGGGTCGAGAGGTCGACCGTCGCAAGGAGCTCGCCGATCGTGCGTAGGTACGCCGGGTCGTGGCCGCTCGTCGGACCCGCGGCCTCACGGACCGCCTGGAACAGCCCGGACGAGAGGTGGCAGTGCGGGCACTGGACCGCCGCGTCCGCGTCGGGAACCTCCGACCCGCACGCCGGACAGGTGACCATTCGTCCCTACCCACGAACCGGCTGGCCGGTGCTGCCCGAGCGCAGGGCCGGTCCCCGCACGTCGGGCCGGTACGCGTAGGAGCCGTGCAGGGCGTGGAGCCGCCGGATCCGCTCCTCGATCGGGGGATGCGTCGAGAATATCGATGCGAACCAGGAGCCCCGGAACGGGTTCACGATGTAGAGGCTCGACTGCGCCGGCGAGCCGACGTTCATGGGCCGGCGCTGGTTCGCCGTCTCGAGTTTGCCGAGGGCGCCCGCGAGCGCCTCGGGGTCGCCGATCGTACGCGCGCCGACCTCGTCGGCCCGGTACTCGCGCGAGCGCGAGATCGCGAGCTGGATGACCATCGCGGCGATCGGGGCGGTGATCGCGGCGAACAGCAGCAGGAGCCCGTTGTTGTTGCGGTTGGTGCCGCCGAAGAGGGTCGAAAAGACGACGATCTGCGATGCGTAGCTGATCGCCCCGGCCAGGGTCGCCGCGAAGGTCATCAGGAGGACGTCCCGGTCGCGGATGTGGGCGAGCTCGTGCGCGAGCACCCCCTTCAGCTCGCGGTCGTTGAGCAGCCGGAGGATTCCCTCGGTCGTGGCGACGATCGCGTGCCGCTCGTCGCGGCCCGTCGCGAAGGCGTTCGGGGTCTGGGTCGGAACGATCGCGAGGCGCGGGGCGACCAGATGGAACTCGGGCGCGAGCTCGTCCACGATCTTCGCGAGCCGGGGCGCCTCGTCCCGGGAGACGATCCGTGCGTGCGTCGACCAGAGCACGAGCCGATCGCAGGCGAAGTACGAGACGAGATTGAGGACGAGCGAAAGGGAGAGCGCGACGACGAGTCCCGCGATCCAGGAGCCGAGGAACGCCGCACCGACCAACCCGCCGATCGCGACGAACAGTGCGACGATGACCGCGAAGAGCACCGCGGTCTTGGTTCGCGCCCACGCCATGGAGGAACCCTCCGATGTCGCTCTACGCTCGGCGGCTCAAAAGCTCTCGGAGGGGATCTCGTCCGCGCCTTCGGGCCCGCGGGGGGCCAGGTGGCGCCGGGCGGACGGGGTCGGATGGTACACCCCCCGAGGGT
>DAIDCO010000016.1:5731-39246 GCA_027309555.1 bacterium | reverse complement strand
GCCCCCTCCCGCCCGAGCCGAGCGGCCGAGGTCGAGTCGCGGCGGTCGAACGCCGCGGTCCCCGTGGCGGTCGCGGCCGTGCTGGTGGGAGTCTTCCTCGGCGTGTACTCGCTGCTCGCTCCCGCCGCGGTCGGATTCGTGCTGTTCCTCTCGGGAGGGTCGCTTCTCTCCTCCCGGGTGAACCCGCTCAGCGCTCACTTCTACCTCACGCGCAAGCCCTCCTGGCTCGCGGTCGGCGTCGTCTTCCTCGGTGCCCTGCTGCTCTTCTCCTACGCCTACTACCTCTTCCTCCACCACGCCGGTCCGCTGCTCCCCGGGCTTCCGGGGCTGTGAGCGGGCGCGGGCGGAACTAGGCCGCGACCATCCGCTCGAGGGACCGCCGGGCTTTGGCCGCGACGTCGACCGGCACTTCGATCGCGTAGCGGAGCTCCCGCAGCGAGTCGCGAACGTCCTCGAGCGAGATCTCCTTCATGTAGGGGCAGACGGCCCCCGCGTCGATCGGCGCAAACCGGGTGGTCGGATTGAGCCGGCCCATCCGGTGGAGGATCCCGACCTCGGTCGCGACCAGGACCTCGGGAGCGCGTGTCTCCTCGGCGAACCGGACCATCCCGTCGGTCGAGAGCACCCGGTCGACCAGCGGCAGCACCTGGCTCGCGCACCCGCACTCGGGGTGGGCGATGACGGGTGCGCCGGGGTGCTCGGCTCGCGAGCGGGCCAGCACTTCGGGGCGTAGCTTCGCGTGGACCGGGCAGTCGCCGACCCACAAGTGCATCGTACGCCCGGTGCGCCGTCGCACGTAGTCCCCGAGGAACATATCCGGCAGGAACAGGATCTCCCGGTCCGGTGGGATCTGCTCGACGATCTTGACCGCGTTCGAGCTCGTGCAGCAGTAGTCGGCCTCCGCCTTCACCTCCGCGGAGGTGTTGATATAGGCGACCACGACCGCCCCCGGGTGCGCGCCCTTCCACGCGCGCAGCTGCTCGGCGGTGATCGAATCGGCGAGCCCGCAGCCGGCCTTGAGATCGGGCAACAGAACGGTCCGGGACGGGTTCAGGATCTTCGCGGTCTCGGCCATGAACCGGACCCCCGCGAAGACGATCACCGACCGGTCCGACTCCCGCGCCTTGCGCGAGAGGTACAGCGAATCGCCGACGAAGTCGGCGAGGTCCTGGATCTCCGCGCGCTGATAGTTGTGCGCGAGCAGTACCGCGTTCCGCTCGTCCTTCAAGCGAAGGACCTCCTCCTCGAGCGACATCGGCCGATGCACCTCCGAGAGGTTCTAGGCGGCGGGGCGACTTAAGCGGGTCGGGCGCAGCCGAAGGTGGAACGGGAGCGCGGGGGCCGAGTGGGTGAGCGCGCCGAGGCTCACCGCGTCGGCCCCGACCGTGCGATAGCGGACCACGGTCGCGGGAGTGACCCCTCCCGAGAGCTCGAGATGGCGTCCGTAGCGCAAGCCGCGACGCTCGAGCGCGCGCACTATGCCGCGCGCCCGGGCGGGCGAGGCATTGTCGATGAGGAGCTCCCGTGCCCCGGCGCGGGCGGCGCGCACCGCCTCCTCCGCCGTGCGCACCTCGACCTGGACCCGTTCGCCCGGACGGGCCCGGGCGCGCGCCCGGGCGATCGCCCGTTCGAGCGGAACGAAGGCGAGGTGGTTGTTCTTGATGAGGACCGCATCGGAGAGATCGCGTCGGTGCGGATGCCCGCCGCCGTGGACGACCGCCGACTTCTCGAGATCGCGCAGCCCGGGCAACGTCTTGCGGGTCGCGTAGACCGCGAGCCGCGGGACGCTGCCCCGGGTTCCCTCGACGGCGTGGGCGGTCGCGGTCGCGACCCCGCTCGCGTGCATGAGGAAGTTGAGGAGGGTCCGTTCGGCCCCCAGGATCCGACGGGCATCGCCGCGGAGCCGGGCGACCACGGTCCCGGGCCGCACCGCGCTGCCGTCCCGGCAGAGCGCAACGAAGCCGAGGCCGGTGGCGCGCGCGGTCGCGCGCACCGCGGCCATTCCCGAGAGCACCCCCACGGCCTGCGCCGACACCTCCGCCTCGGCGGTCACGGGCCGGGGGAACAGGATCGAGGTCGTGCGGTCGCGTCGCGCGCGATCCTCCGAGAGGGCTCGCCGCACGAGGGCGTCGAGGCCCCGGACCGCGGGGTCAGCGCGCGTCGTCCCCTCCCTCGGGAGCGGCGAGCGCGCTCTTCAACCGGTCGAAGTCCGGGACCACGTCCGGCCGCAGCCCGGGCAGGTTCTGGCGCTCGAGCTCCGCGATGCGCCGGCGGGCGGTCGCGCGGTCTCCCCGGGCGTACGAGAGCTGGGCGAGCCGGAGCACGACATCGACTTCGTCGGCGGGAGCGCGGAGCTCCCGGACGAGCCGGTAGGCGTCGAGCAGGTCGGCCTCCGCGCGATCGTACTCCCTCCGGTCGAGCTCGATCTTCCCCTGGACGATCATCGATTGGACGAGACCGAAGCGGTCGCCCATCCGCTCGAGGATCTCGCGGGCTCGTCGGCATCGATCCACCGCCTCGTCCAGACGCCCCGCCTCGCGCAGGATGTCGGCCGAGTTGAAGAGCGCCCAGCCCACGCGACGGGGGTCGTGCGCTTTCTCCGCGAGGCGGATCGCCTCGGTGAACTCGACCGTCGCTTCGGCGTAGCGCGCGGTGAGCGTGGGGCTCCCCGCGATGACCACCCCGAGGAACAGATGCGCCTGGGCCGACTCGCGGGCGTCTCCGAGCCGCTCGAGGATCTTCGCGGCGTCGCGCGCCTCCGCCATTGCCCCCTCGGCCTGCCCCTGCATCGCGAGCACGTAGGCGCGCCGGACCAGGCCGAGCGCCGTCGCGCGCTCGTTGCCGATCTCGCGCGCGAGCCGGAGCTCCTCGCTGTGCTCGACGAGCGCCTCGGCGTACCGGCCCTCGTAATAGAGCGCCTCCCCACGGAGGCGATGGAGCCCGATGCGGACGAGCGGATGCCCCGAGAGGTCCCCGAGCGCGAGGACCTGCGCGGTCGCGATCTCGGCGGCCTTCCACTCTCCCCGGCTGGTCAGGATCTGGGCGAGGTACAGCTCGAGGAGGGCGCGGACGTGAGGCGAGATCTGAGCGGCCACGCCGGGGCGGTCCAGGTAGTCCCGTAGGATTGCCTCGGCCTCCTTGAGCTCGCCTAGGTGATCGACCTGCTGGGCGAGCTCGAGCCGGAGCTCGGCTTCGCCGTCCACAGAGTCCGGCTTCAGACGTCGGTGGCTCTCGAGGGCCCGTTCGAGGTGCTCGCGCGCCGACTCCGGGGAGAACGACCGGTCCGCGATGTCGGCGGCGGCGCGGTTGTACTGCAGCGATTTCTCGTCCACCTGGCCGAGGTAGAAGTGCCGGGCGAGGGCGTAGATCGTCTGGACGTCGACGCCCTCGGAGGCCTCGATCGCCTCGCCGACCTTCCGGTGAAGCAGGCGCCGCCGGCTCTCGGTGAGGTGCTCGTAGACCGCCGCGCGGCGCGGGTCGTCGGAGAAGGCGAGGAGCTCGCCCGGCCGTTCGAGGAGGACCCCGCGGTGCACGAGGTGGTCGACCGTCTCGGCGAGCCGTTCTTCGTCCTCGCCGCTCGCGCGCAAGAGTAGGGCGAACGGGAACTCCGGACCGAGGACGGCGGCGACCCCGAGAACGCGCTGCCCCTCTTCGGAGATCGCGGCGAGGTCGACCGGACCCCCGACGGGCCGAGCCGGGCCGCCCGCGACCGCCCCCCCCTCGGGGCGGCCCACGGTCCGTCGGTCGAACTGCTCGAGCAGGAGGGGGTTTCCGCCGGTCTCGGAGTAGCGGCGCGCGATCTCCTCTGCCGAGAACTCGCGGTCCGGCTCGCGCCATCGCAGGTAATGCGCGACCTCCTCGGAGGTGAACGCCCGCAGGACCACTCGCCGTGCGTGCGTCGCCGTCTCGAACGCTTCGAGCCGCGAGCGGCGCGCCGCCGAGAGGGTCTCGAACGGACGCGCGGTGGCAACGAGCCAGAGCGGCCGGTTCGGCATCTGGCGCACGAGGAACTCGAGCGCCTCCAGCGACGGTTCGTCCCCGCGATGCAGGTCTTCGAGGACCAGGACGGTCGGCCCCCGCCGCGTGAACTCGAGGAACTGCTCGACGATCTCCGTCCAGATCGGGTCGCGGATCGACTCCGTCCGCTCGTCGGCCTCGCCGAGCGCGGAAAGGAGCCGTTCCTCGATCTCGACCGGGGCGGAGAGGCTCGTGTCGTCGAGCCGGGGAGCGAAGCCGATGAGGAACCCCGCGGCCCCGGGCCCCCCGGGGACGAGGCTCCCTCCCGATGCCGGTTGGGCCCGGACGCTCTCGAGGGCTGAGCGGATCAGGGTGAACGGCGGCGGGGCATCCAGCGCGGGGGCTCGTCCCACGAGCACTTGCGTGCCGCGCGCCCGCATGCTGCGGACGAGCTCCCCGACCAGCGTCGACTTCCCCACTCCGGTCGCCCCGACGAGGAGCGTGACCCCTCCGCTGCCTGCCCGTGCGTCCTCGAAGCGCCGGTAGAGTGCGTCGACCGCCTCCGCCCGACCTACGAACGGGCGACCGTTCCCGGCCTCGGCCGCCATGGCGTTGCCCGACTAGATGGGACGGTTCGAGTACTTAGCCCCGCGTCGGGGCGCTCTTCAGGAACGGAAGTGGGACCACGCGCCCGGCGACCTCGCGGCCGCGGATCTCGAGGCCCACGGCCGTGCCGGGGGTCGCGAGCTCCCGCGGCAGGTAGGCGAGCGCGATCCCGTGGCCGAGGCTCGGGGAGTGGCCACCGCTCGTGGCCTCTCCGACCACGGTCCCGTTCGCCCGGACCGGAGTGCCGTGTCGAGGGATCGCCCCCTCCTCCGCGAGCGCGATGCCCGCGAGGCGCCGGGCCGGACCGTCGGCGCGCTCCTTCTCGAGCGCAGCGCGACCCACGAACTCATGGTCCATATCGACGAACCGCTCCTGCGCGGCCTCGAAGGGGGTGTGGTCCCGATGGAACTCCTGGCCCGAGAGAAGGTACCCCTTCTCGAGTCGCAGGGTGTCGCGGGCCCCGAGCCCGCACGGCAGGGCGCCGGCGTCGACCAGGCGCTCGGCGAGCGCATCGGCCGCCTCGGCCGGAACGAACAGCTCGTAGCCGAGCTCGCCGGTATACCCCGTCCGGCTGACCAGCACGGAAGCGGTGAGCGCCGAAGGGAACCCCGCCCCGAGGGTCCCCGAGGACGGAGAAGTGCCGGACATGGTCGGGAAGAATGCGGCGTGGTAGAACCCGAGCCCCCGCAGGTCCCAGCCGAACCGCTGCTCGAGGAGGGCCCGGGAACCGGGTCCCTGGAGGGCCAAGAGCGCGACCGTCCCATTCCATCGGGCGATCTTCGTATCCGGGCCGCGGTGCTGGCGGAGGATCTCCTCGATCTCGTCGGCGCGACCCGCGTTCGGCACCACGACGAACGAGCGGGCCAGGTCTTCGCCGGTGTCGAGACGGCTTACGAGCAGGTCGTCGACGATCCGCCCCGTCGCTTCGAGCAGGAACGTGTAGCGTACCTGGCCCGGGACGAGCGACGGCACGTTCGCGGTCGTCCGCCGCGCCAACAGCTCGGCGGCGTGACCGCCCTCGACCGTCAGGATGCCCATGTGAGAGACGTCGAACAGGCCGATCGAGGTCCGTACGGCGCGGTGCTCCGCGAGGATGCCCGAGTAATAGAGGGGCATCTCCCAGCCGGCGAACGGCACGAGATGGCCGCCGTGGCGTCGATGGAAGTCGTAGAGGGCCGTGCGTCGCAGGACCGGTTTCGGCGGGGCGGCCGCGCTCATGTGAGGATCTCCTTCAATCGACCGGAATCGACGGCGTGACGGATCTCGAGCGCGATGCGGCGCCCCGTGCTCATCGGCATCCGCCAGAGCGCGTTGCCGTACGGGTGACCGAGTCCGAGGTGGATGTTCGTCCCGCCGCCGATCCGGGCGGCGACGTCAAAGACCGTCGGGCGGCCGTCCTTGTCGAGGCAGGTCTGCAGGCAGAACGGGCCGAGGATCCCCGGCGGGTAGCGCGCGCGGGCGGCGTCCACGAACTGCTCGCCCAATCGGAAGACCTCCTCCAAAATCGACTCGCGAACGGTAAGGGTCCCGTGACCGACCACCGTATACTCGGGGATGCGAGCCGACTCGGAGAGCTCGAGCTGTTGGGCCGCGGGGAGACGAACGAGGCCGTCGAGATTGCTCTCGCGCCGCTCGTCGACCCCGAGCAGCTCGAGGCCCTGGGACCGCGGCACGAGGGGGGAGAAGAAAAAGTTGAAGTTGAACACGGGCCCGATTACGTACTCCTCGATTCGCGCCTTCGCGAGGTCCTCCGCTGCGATCGTCCCGCGGGCGAGGAGTTGCTCGGACTTCTGCCGGTACTCCCGGGCGCTCGCGACCGTGAAGAACCCCCGCTCCAGGCGGCGGACCGCGTGCGGAAGCTTCACGATGGCAAGACGGTCGATCGCCTCGGGCGACGCGATCGCGTGCGGGAGGGGAATCTCCGCGCGTTCGAGCAGGGTGTAGTAGTTCTCGCGCTCCGTTCGCTCCTCGATGCGGAGGAGCGCACGCGAACCGACGATCGGGACGCGCAACTCCTCCTCGATCGTCGCGAGCGGAAGGTACGAACTCAACGCGCGGTTCGGCACGAGGAGGACGCCGTGGCCCCGGAGCCGCTCCTGGACGGGAGGCGCGGCGATGTCGGCGAACCGCGGGAACGTCCAAACGTCGTCCACGCAGCCGCGACGGCGGCCGCCGACGTGGTCGCGCGTCGTACGGAAGTACTGGGCGTAGGTCGCGTCGCGCCCGGCCTGCGCAAGCACGAGGTTCGGCAAGCCCTCGGTCGCCGCTCCGTCCGCGATGTCGATCGCCGAGTGGGAACCCACCGTGCCGACGACCGGTGTCCGGGGATACGCATCGACCAGGCCCCGGACCTCGGCGAGGGGGATCGGCATGAGCGCCCCCGCTACGGCTCCGGTCGCTTAAGGGCTCGCGCGATCCGCTCGGGCGTCAGCGGCAGCTCGGTCGCGTGGGCGCCGACCGCCGCCCGCACGGCCGAGGCGACCGCGGCCGGCACCGGGATGATCGGGGGTTCTCCGAGACCCTTCGCGCCGAACGGCCCGGCGCCCGGGTATCCTTCGACGAACGTCACGTCGATCGGTGGCGCCTCCCCGAGGGTGGGGATGCGGTAGTCGACGAGGCCCGCGTTGAGCAGGCGCCCGTCCTCCGACCAGATCGCCTCCTCGGTGAGCGCAGTCCCGAGGCCCATCACGACCCCACCTTCCACCTGAGCGCGGGCCGAAGGGGCGTCGATCACGGTGCCGACGTCGTGGAACGCCGCGTACCGGACGACCCGGATCGCGCCGGTCGCGGGGTCGACCGCGACCTCGGCGACGTGCGCGGCGCCGGTGAAGTCGGTGTAGGGGTAGAACGCGCCGTCGACCACGACTCGTTCGTCCAGGGTCCCTGCCCGGCCGTAGTGCTTGCCCCCGGCATGGATCCCGCCGGCCGCCCGCTCCGCGGGCGTCAGGAGCTCGGAGAGGGGCCAGCGGCGCTCGCCGGCTCGGACGACGATCTCCTCCCCCTCCTCGGCGAGGGAGATCGGGCCGTCGGCGCCGATGCGCGCGCGCAAACTCCCAAGCAGGGAGACGAGCGCCTCGTCCACCGCGCGGCCGAGTGCCCCGACCGTACGGCTACCAAAGACCCCGGCATCGTACGGGGCGCGCGAGGTGTCGGCATACTCCACTCGGATCCGCGACCGAGGGATCCCCGAGCGCCGCTCGGCGACCGCCGCGAGACCCACGAGGACGCTGCCGCTGCCAATCTCGCGCTCTCCCTGGAGGATCCGGAGCCCGGAGGGGGCGAGCACGAGGTGCGCCTCGCCGCCCGCACCGGTGCTCGTCGACCAGAACCCGACCGCTACTCCGACGCCGCGACCGGGGACCGACGCGCGACGCCACTCGTCGGCGAGCGTTCGAGCCGCCGCGAGCGCGGCCGGTAGCCCGAAGTCGGCGACCGTCTGACCGAACGGCGTCGAATCCCCGGTCCGCCAGAGATGGTCGGCCTTGAAGGCGACGGGGTCGAGACCCGCGGCCCGCGCGACCGATTCGAGGTGCGACTCCACGACGAAGGCGCACTGCGGGGCGAACGGCGCTCGGTGCGGCCCGAACGGGGGTTTGTTCGTCCGCACGGCGTACCCCTCGACCTCGAAGACCGGGCTGCGGTACGGGCCGAGGAGGAACCCGATCGAGTAACCGGTGGCGAAATCCCGGCCCGGGAGCGAAGTGCCGACGTCGAGCAGCAGGCGCACCCGGCGCGCGGTGATGCGACCGCCGGCGACCGCGGTCTCCATCCGGACGACGGACGGTAGGGTGGTGCGTCCGAGGAGGAACTCCTCGCGGTAGGTGAGCGCGAGTCGGACCGGCCGACCGGAGGCCCGGGACAGCAGGAGCGCCCAGGGCTCGAGAAACGATGACCCCTTGCCCCCGAATCCCCCGCCGACCCAGGTGCCGTCCACGACGATCGACGACTCGGGGATCCCGAGGACCGACGCAACGTCCTCGCGGACCCCGAACGGGCTCTGGGTCGAGGTGCGTACGTGCCAGCGCTCGCCGGACACCTCGGCGAGGCAGGCGTGGGGTTCGAGGGCGACCTGATGGACGCTCGCGGTGCGGTAGAGTTCCCGAACCACGGTCTCGGCGCGCCGAAACGCCTCCTCGACGTCCCCCCGACGCGCGTGGACGTGCGCCGCGACCGCCGGGGAACGCGAGGCCTCGGGCGGGGGCCACGCGGGAAAGAGCGACTCGAGGTCGCTCACGACGGGTAGGGGGTCGACGACCACGCGCACGGCCCGGGCCGCGGCGCGGGCGAGCGCGAGAGTGGGCGCGGCCACCGCCGCGATCGGCTGGTGGAGGTACTCGATCGTCTCGTGGGGAAACGCCGGCCGCAGGGCGTCGCCTTCCCTCCCGCCGACGAGCTTCGAGAGGTCGGCCGCCCCGATCGCGACGACCCCCGAGAGCGCCCGCGCCGGTGCGAGGTCGACCGTGCGAATCCGGCCGTGGGCGACCGGCGCCGGGACGAGCGCCCCCCAGAGCATGCCGGGGGCCTCAAGGTCCGCGCCGTAACGCACCGTGCCGTTGACCTTCTCCGCGAGGTCCGGCCGCAGCGCGGTCATGGCGCCCCGGTCCCGGGACGCAGCGCGGCGGCGGCCCGGACGATCGCGGCGTAGCCCGTGCATCGGCAGAGGTTCCCGCCGAGGTCCTCGAGGAGCGCGTCGAACCCATCGGCGCGCGCGCGCTCCTTCAAGAGCCCGGTGAGCGCCATCACGAACCCCGGCGTGCAGTAGCCACACTGGACGGCGCCCGCGGCCCGGAACGCCTCCTGCACGCGGGCGCCGGTCCCGTCCCTTCCGACCCCTTCGATGGTGGTAATCTCCGAACCCTCGACCTCTCGGGCGAGCGTGAGACAGGAGAGCGTGCTGCGTCCATCGACGAGCACCGTGCAGGCGCCGCAACCGCCGGTCCGGCACCCTTCCTTCGTCCCCTTGAGGGAAAGTCGCCAGCGGAGAGTATCGAGGAGCCGTTCCCCGGACGGCACGTCGACGAGCGACTCGGGTCGGCCGTTGACGGTGAGCCGGATCGCTACCGGGGTCATCGGCCTCCACGAACGGTCGCGTCGACCGCCCGCTCGAGGAGCGGACGGACCAGCTGCCGGCGATACTCTTCCGAGGCCCGGTGGTCGGCGACGATCGGCGCGCGTCGGGCGATCTCCTCGGCCGCCCGGTGCACGGCGTCCGCGTCCGGTCGCGCCGATCCCAGCGCGGCCTCCGCCTCGGGCACTCGCAGCGGACGGGGAGGGAAGCCCGCCACGGCCACCCGCCAGGCCCGGGCGGACGGAGAGAACGCGACGGCGACGGCCATGTGCGAGATGTCATGGAAGGGACGGACCCGCTGCCAGTGGTACGCCGACGGCCGGGCCTCGGGAATCCGCACGGCCCGGATGAGCTCGGCCGGGCCGAGGGCGGTCCGTCGCGAGCCCTGGACGAATCCGTCGACGGTGAGTCGGCGCTCGCCCGCGGGACCGAGGAGGAGAACCTCCGCGTCGAGCGCGAGGAGCATCGGCACGAGGTCGGAGGCCGGAGCCGAGCGTCCGAGGTTCCCTCCGAGCGTGGCGCGCTGGCGGAGGGCCACGCTGCCGACGGCGCGGACCGCGGAGTGAAGCCCGGGGATCCGCGCCCGCAGGAGGGGATCGTTCTCGAGGGTCCGCAGCGGGAGAGTGCTCCCGATGGTCAGCGCGTTGCCGTTCCACTCGAGGGTCCGCCACGGGAGTCGACGCAGCGAAACGACGCGCTCCGGAGCGCTCCGTCCCTCCTCGAGGTCGAACAAGAGGTCGGTGCCGCCGCCGAGCACCGCGACCGCGCCCGGGGGTCCCGTCCGCAGCGAGGCGATCGCCTCCTCCGGGGTCGCCGGCGCGACCAGCTCGAAGTCGGCCATCGGGGCGCTTCACCGGGGCGGCGGCCATATCGTTTGGCGTCGTGGGCGAGCCGGCGGGCCCGCCTTTTTTATCCGAGGAATGGTCTTGGCAACCGGTCCGCATGCCATTCGAACTTGCGTTGCGTTACTCGACTCCCCTCACTCCGATCACGGACGTAGAGGAGGTACTGCGCGAATTCCTGCGGATGGTCGGCTACTTGCCCGAAGGCGAAGAGGGACGCGGGTCGGAAGGCCCCGTCGCCCAGAGTCTCGCCTATCGCCTCGTCCACGACTGCCTGTTACGCGACCCCGCGCGACCGTGGTACGTCGAAGAGCTCACCGCCGTCCTCAAGACCTCGAAACCGACGGTCTACCGTCACATCAACAAACTCAAGGCGCTGGACCTTCTGGAGGAGGTCGGAGGCGCGACGGACGGGAAGGGACGCAAGGGCTACCGGCTGCGCTACGGGAACCTCGCCCGCGCCTGGGACTTCACGGAAGCGAACGCCCAGAACGCCCTCCGAAGATATCGGGAGACCGTGAATCACTTGCAGACATTGGTCGAGAAGATGGCGAGCGAGCCGGTGCCGAAGGCGGCCCCCACCGTGCGGGCCGTGCGGGAGCGAGGGACCGCACGATGAGCGAGGCCAACCCCGCCGGGAAGAGGCCGACGATCGCCCTCACGCCCGGCTCCCACGTGCTGCTTCGCTCGGCCGGTCCGGAGGACACGGCGATCGTCTCGAAGGGAACCTTCCGGGGCCTCGTCTCCATCGCGGGCGACAATGCGCTCGCGATCGAGCTCGATGGCTCGAACGGCGAAGAGAAGGGCCGAGTGCGCCTCGTGCCGATCCCTGCGATCCTGACGATCGACATCCTCGAGGCCGCCAAGGCCGAGGAGGAGAAGCGGTCGGAGACGACCCAGGCCACGGGGTACTTCCGCTAGATCGGGCGGGGGACGGGCTTGCTGGGAGTTTCGTCGCGGGGGAACCCCGCGGTTTCGAACCCAGGTCGTTGGCTTCGAAGGCCAACAGGATAGTCCAGACTACCCCACAAGCCCGACCCGGGGCGTCACGGGTCCCGGGCTATTTGGCCGTTCCGCGCTCCGTCACTCCCCTCCCGCGACCGCCGGCGAGCGTTCGCGTGGGCGGAACCGGTCGAGCGTCGTCTGCGCGGTGGATCCCGGGAAGAGAGTGGCGATCGAGTCGGAGAGCACCCGGATCCGCTGGCGCACATACGGCGTGATCCCCTCGATCTCGCTGAGCCGCTCGGAGAGCGGGAGATACTTGCGGACCGACGCCTCGTAGACGCTCGACAGGAGCTCGGCGTCGCACCGGTCCCGGCTCGTCCCGATCGCGGTACAGCGTCCGGTGAGCGGCGGACGGCGGTAGGAGGCCCCGCAGTCCTTGCAACGGAAGCGCTGGGTCGCGTAGCTCTTGAGGTTCCCCATGACGTCCGGCAGGAAGTGCGCGTTCAGCACGAGAGTGACCGCTTCGGCGACATCGACCGCGCGGATCTGGGTCGCGAGCCGGATCGACCGCTCGACCATGTCGGTCATCGACCGACCATCCCGGTACGCCGAGCGGACGGGCCCACCGGCGATGCGGGAGGTGTCGTGGGTGAACCCGTAGCCCGAAAGGGCCCGAGCCGAGCCGAGCCGGTGGCCGACGAGGTCGAGGAGGGGCTCGACGTCCTTCGCCGACCGGCCCTCGGCGGCCGCCCGGTAGAGGGCGAGGGGGTGGTGGCTCGACACGTCGACGTTGTGCGCCTCCTTGTCGACTTCGGTCGCGACGAGCCGCGTCGTGAGCACGAGCGGCTTGTCCATGAGCGCGCCGCGGCTATCGGGAAGGTATGCGCGCGAGAAGTTGAGCAGCGCGTCGAGGAGGAGGGTGACCGAGTCCTCGTCCCCGTCGCAGTTGCGTCGCTTCGCGGCATGGAAGACGGGCGACGCGAAGCAGGCCTCGGCGTCGGTGAAGCCGAGGAGGCGGCCGGCGACGCCCCCCGACGTGTGCGGGGCAAGGGCGACCACGATCTGTCCGACCAGGCTCTCGGGCCGGTCGGCCGAGTAGAACGGGTCGAGGTTGTAGAGGCGCACGAGCTCGTCGTCCACGAACTGGGCGAGCCGGGTGAGGTATTCCCCGCACGAGCGGGAGACGACGAGGTCCTGCGGCGCAAGCTCGACCAGCTGCTCGGGATCGATGAGCTCGGCGCCGGCCCAGTCCCGTTCGTAGCCGAGCCGCCGAAGGGTCTCGATGTCCGTGCCGATCTCCGCCGGGCGGAAGTGCGTGAGGGGCAGGTCCGTGAGGTCGAAGCGGGCCGTGCCGTCCTGGTAGACCGAGATCGAGTGCACGGCCCGCAGGATCCCCTTCTCGACCGGCTCGGGAACCTTCCCGGGGGAGGTGAGGCCCTTCACTCCCTTGACGATCGGCACCTTGCCGAGGTGGAGGCGGGTGAGCGCGTCGCTCCAGAGCCGCGCGATCGGGAGCGCTTGCCGACCCACCGTACCGGTCGGCTCGGTATGGGCCCCGCACGGGCACCGGGTCCAAACGGTCGTGCGACCGCAGGAGGGACACGCACGGATCCCGAGGTCGACCTCCGCTCCCTCCCGCATCGTGCGGCGGGCCGCCTCGGGAATCGACCGGGTCGGTCCTCCGGCCGCGCCGACCGGAAAGAGCGCGTGGACGTTCGGTTGCATACTGCGCTGGTAGGCTTTCTCGGGTCGGCCGACCCGCCCACCGACCCGGGACGGTCCGCGAGCCCGGACCGTGACCCCCGCGAGGCGGCGGACGTAGTGGAGCGGGTCCAGGCCGACCGGCTCGAGGGGCGTCTGGCGGACGAGGAGGTTTCCCTCGGCCGCGAGCCCGAGCCCCCCGACGAGGGCCGCGCTCGGGTCGGGCTCCCCACGGATCCGGTCCGGCTCCACCGGGAAGAATAGGAAGCCGAGGCGTTCGAGCGCTTCCCGCCATGCCGGGTCGGAGGGGAGCTCGACGGCCTCTCCCGTCCAGCGACCGGTGCGCTCGACGAATTCGCCGAGCGCGCGGATCTCGGCGGTCGTGAGGTCGTGCCAGAAGAGCAGCCACCGCGGGTGTAGCGGCACCTCGTGGGCGCGGGAGAGCTCGACCGCGGCGGCGTACGAGGTCACGCCGACCCCCGCCGTCGGGTCGACCCCAGCGGCCCGCAGCTCCTCCGCGTGCCAGTCGAGCGAGTAGGCGCCCGGGACGAGCGCGCGGTTGTTCTCGAGGAACTCGCCGAACGAGACGAGGATCTCGCCGAGGTCGATGATCCGACGGACGCGCGGTCGCAGGGTCTCGGCACGGGAGATGTCGTGGACGGCGGTCACGGTCCCGTCGTCGAGCTCGACGATCGGTCCCTCCACGGTGTCGCAGACCCCCATCGCCGCGGCCTTGCCCGGGTACTCGAGCTTCACCTGGGTGCCGATCGCGACGAAGTGCTGGAGGATGACCATCGTCGCCGGGTTCATCGCGCACGCAGCAAGGCCCGTAGTGCGGGCCCGGCCGTAGACGAGACGGAACCCCCCGGGACGGTTCGGGTGGGCGAGGACCGGGCGACCCCCGACCGAGTCCTGGAGGTACTTCGGGGTCCGCGCGTCCTCCTCGTCCGTCGTGTGGTGGCCCAGCTCGGCGAGGAACTCCCAGCCGTCGAGCCCGAGCTTGTCCACGATCTTCCGAAGCTTCGCCGCCTTCTGGCAGAGCCCCTCGGCGATGACGAGGCACGCCCCTCCACGGATCCCGTTCGTTGGGACGCGCGGGAGGTTGCGGAAGGCGCTGACCTCCGCGTCGCCTTCGGTCGCCTCGCCCGAGATCGCGACGGGCACGTGACGCACGACGAGCTCGATCTCCTCGGGCGTCGGTACGTACTGAAGGTGCTGGTGGTACTTGTAGAGCGGGATCTCCTCCTTGTAGCGCTCGACCTCCTTCGGCTCGGGCCGGAACGGTTCGAGGCCGAGGTCGCGCCGTACGATGTCGGCGAGGAGCACGCTGAGCGCTTGCGCCGTCCCGCCCGCGGCGCGGATCGGACCGGCGTAGTACAGCTCGATGTACCCCTTCCGGTCGGGCCCCTCCTGCACGTGGACCTCGGCGAGGCCTTCGAGCGGCGCGACCAGGATCCCCTCCGTCAGGATGGCAAGACCGACCCGCAGCGCAGCCTCAACGCGGGCCGCGACCGAGCCGTACCGGCTCGCATCGCGCGCGATTCGTCGCGCGATCGCGACCGCGACCTCCTCGCGCGGCATCTGGGCCGACAGCGCCCGTATCTCCGTCGAGATCCCCTCGATCCCGAGGTGGGCGAGGAGCTTCTCGACCCGCATCGCCATGTCCTGAGCACGGGGGATCTCGGGCGTAAGCTCAGGATCGATCCCTTCGCGGCGGGCCTGGTCGGCGACCGCGTAGGCCCGGTCCACCGAAGCCTCGATCGCGTGGAAATAGGACTCCACGGGAGGCGAGGAGCCCGGTCTCTCATAAGGATGCAGCGGTGGTCGGGCCCGAAGGGGCGGCGCTCCGACCCCGTCACCCTGGAGGTCTAGTTCCGGAACGAGTCTACCCGGTCAGCTCTTCGGAGATTCGGCTGAGGGGCCGCCGACCGGGGCGGGATGCAGAGCCCCGGGGGGAATGACGGTACCCGCGGGGGGCGCAACACCCGGGCCGAGCGGGCCGGGGTGGTCGGGCCAGGGAAGCACCTTGAGGTAGAGCCACAGGAGCAGGACCCCCGGGATCACGCCGAACAGCAGGCCGAGGATCCCCCAGAGGAGGAACGGCTCCTTCAGGGCCTGGTAGTGCCCCTCGGCCAGGAGGGCCGACCAGCCGTTCAGTCGGTCGAGCAGCAGGAGGTCGACACCCACCCAGATCGCCGCGTAAACGAGGCCGCCGATCCCGCCGCCGGGGAACCGGAAGGTAAGGATCGAGAAGAGGATGGCGAGGAGGTTCAGCACCCCGACGAGCACGCCCAGCAAAACCCACACCCTCGTGAGCGTGCGGGTGGTCCCCAGGAGCGAAAGGAGGTTCGCATGGTCTACCGAGCCCGGCGACGGACCCTGTGCGGGAGCACCCATCATCGACATGGCGTAGTACTTCCGGACTGACACCCGGGGGTTCTTCTATCTATCTCCCACGGTGCCCGGAGACCCCGGTCTCGACGCACCCCGTGAAACCCATCGGCGGCGCGGACTTCCCTCCCCGTGGTCGACGTCCCAGTGGTTTCCCCGGGGAAGCTGTCCGAAGAGCGCGTCCGCGCCGGGATCCACGGCGACTTCGCTTCCGGCCTCGGGGAGGGGAAGGATGGCCGCCATGGAGAGGGTTTGGGGGTGGAGGGAGGCTCCTTAAATAGAGTTTTAAATACCCCTTATATAGCCGTGACGCGAATTCGAATCGAGAACGTAGTGGCCTCCACGAGCGTGAGCGACGAACTCGACCTGCAATCGGTCGCCCTTACTCTCGAGGGATCGGAGTACGAGCCCGAACAGTTCCCGGGGGTCATCTATAGGCTCGAGAAGCCGCGGACCGCCATACTCCTGTTCCGCTCGGGAAAGCTCGTTTGCACGGGCGGGAAAAGCATGCGACAGGTCGAGGAGTCGATCCGCACGGTCTCAGAGCTGATCCGAAAGGGGGGTCAGAAGGTCCTCTTGCGACCGAAGACCCAAGTCCAGAACATCGTCGCCACCTCCGACCTCGAGAGCGAGGTCAACCTGAACTCGATCGCGATCACCCTCGGCCTCGATCGCGTCGAATACGAGCCCGAGCAGTTTCCCGGTTTGGTCTGCCGGCTGGAAGAACCGCGCGTGGTGGTGCTCCTGTTCGGCAGCGGCAAACTCGTGTGCACGGGCGCTCGGCGACCTTCGGACGTCGCGCTCGCGGTCGAGAAGATCACGAAGGAACTCCGTGCCGAGGGCCTCCTCGGACGGGGACGCAGCCGGACCGATGCGGAAGAGCGTCGGACCGCACGAACTCCCCGATCGTCCCGTCCGGCCTCGGTGCTCCCCCGGTCGGATCCCACCCCACGGTCCGAAAACTCGGCGACGGCTCGCACCCCGTGACCGAGGCTTGGGCCTCGTCCGTCCGCACCTTCCGCCTCGTCCGCGGGTGAGACGGGGCGACCCCGGAACCGAATCTGACTTCAAGGGTTGTACCACAAAACGTTCCTCTTCTCCCAGCTCCACCGCGAGGAGTTCGATCAGCACTACGACCAGCGAGCCAAAGCCGAGACGACATTCGGCGCCATCAAGCAAGAGCTGGGCGAGAGGCTCCTTCCACGGAATTTCCCAGCCCAGGTCAACGAACTCGTCGCGAAGCTGGTCGCCTACAACATCACCGCGCTGATTCGGCAGATGTTCGAACGCAACCTACTGCCGGACTTCCTGAACCCCCCGGAGAAACCTCCCCCAGCTGTCATGCCATCGGTACCTGACCTCGACCGATACCTCTTGTCGCTCGATCGGGACCACACGGCGATGCCTGTCGTGCAATCCCGTCACCTCAGCGAATAAAACGACACCTTCCGTTAAACGCGGTTCTGTAACTCGTCGCGGCTTTTCTCCCGCCAATTTTCGCGTGTAACGGCTCGCGGCTTGGCCACCCTCAAGGGTTCTGTCCGATGAGGGGGTTTAACTCCGGGAACCAATCCCGGCTCATGCCGAACCCAATCGTTGGGGTGGGGCTTTTGATCGTGGCCGTGGCTCTGATTGTGATTGGATACACTCTGTCCGCCTCCTGCGGCGGCGGCTACTCGCTTCTCCTATTCGGTATCGCAGCCGCCTTGATTGGTGGGACAGTTGCACTGTTTGGTGGATTGTTGGTAGTTCCGTTCGTCGCGGTGGCTGCAATAGCCCTCATTGGTGCCGGGTTGTATCTGGCAAGTGTGGCCGGGTGTGTGGTATAGTTCGGGGTGCGACCGTGCCGCACCCCGATGCGAGATTGTGGTGGTCAGCGAACTCGGTGTGGGTCAAGCCACTGCTGTTCGGAGTACCCGTCGGACTGCTACTCTCCGCCTCTCTCACGGTATTCGTTTTCCTGACACTCAAGCAAGGGTGGGACGCGACTACGGCTGCGATACTCGTGCCGTCTTCTATTGGGATTATCGGCTCATGCTGTGCAGGGGTTGCACGGATTCCACAGATGAAAGCGCGAGAGAAGGAAAGGCGTGAGGTCGAGGCCAAGAGGAAAGAAGAGAAGGAAAGAGCCGGATAGGACCGAACGGGGTCGGTTTAGTGAGGTTCCGTCTCTTTCCGCGGGATTGGGGGAGCGTGGCGAGGCCCGTTACAAATCGGGCTCTACGGTTGTCGTGGGCGAAGGCTTGTCAGATGAGCTGCCGACCGGGTTCTGAAACTCCTCGGGCCTTTTCGCCATTCGAGATTCGGGTGTAACGGCTCGGGCCAATCTCACCTCTTGCGAACGCCGATCTCCACCCGAACGCTCCGTCCGGAGTGCTTCTCTCCCACAGAAACGTACCCTTCGGTGTCGACCTTACGTCGAATGAAGTCTTTCGGGACACCTCGCATCGAGGGAGGGCCGATTACCCTCGACTTCACGCGAACCTCGCCGGCATTGAGGTTCGCAGCGAGAGCCTTACCGACCGCCCGCAACATAAGGCGCTCGACCTGTTCGAACCAAGTTGGCGTCGTGAAAGTGAACAGTGAGAAATGGTCAACACCACGCCACGTTTTCCATCGGTGATAGTCGTTGTAGATTCGTCGCTTTATGTCTTGGTCTCCCCTTCCGGAAATCCCGATTCTCAAGGGGCGTCCATCTGTGTCGTACAAGACATAGAGTCCCCGAAGTCCTTCGGGGAGTCTCGTTATCGTCTCGATGGGCCAACCTCTGTAGAACTCGTCCACCAGTATACGCGGGGCACCTCGCGGCATCGCTGCCTAATCGGAATCGGCCCCATTTCAGTTTCGTCTCCGCATGGTTCAGTGAATCCTCGTCGCTTTTCGGTCGTCGGGAACAGAGTGGAACAGGTCCGGACCCGCACGCCATCGGCCATGTGGGGCGGGATACCGCTGGGCTTAAGCAGGGGCGGTGGCATCGGCGCCGTCCCGAGGAGGGGACTTTGGCCCTGACCAGATTCTACCTGGCGGTCCGTCGCCCGAGGTCAACTGCCTCCGCCGAAAGCCTTATTTCGGATGCCCGGGGTTACGGGTATACCTATGAGCTAACCGCCGACCTAGAAAGTCGCGCGCGGGCCCACCGGAGGTGGTGACCCGTTGGCGCCTTGGGTCGAATGGTCGGAGCCCGTTGGGCCGTTTTTCAGGCTATGGGTTTCCACCCAGGCCGCGGGCAAAGTCCCAGTGGCGGTCCTGATCCGATGCGTACGGCGGGTCATTGTCAACCGCCGTGAGTTCCCGCCAAACAGCTCCTGGCAGGAACCAGCAGTGACTGACATCGACGGGCAGTTGGTCATAATGGTACTCAAGGTGCTCAACGACGACCAGGGTCGGCGGTGCATAGGGATAGAGAGAGCAAGGTACAAACCAAAGAAAGGAAGGTGAAGCGTTGACAGTATCAAAGCCGGCCCTTCAGTCTATAACGACCGATGTTGACGTCCTACTGGACAGTGGATTCCCAGTCCACGTTGAGGGTGTTGAGGGAGCGAAAGACCCCAAATCGGGCAGTGTGTACATCGATCCCGTAGGGGCCCTTCGGGCGTATTATGAGAAGATGGCCCGAGCCGTTGGACTCAGCGAACTGCGGGACGCGTCGCTCTTGTCGATGCTCACCGCACCAATCGGCGGAATCGAGGTTCCGTGGGTGCTCCGGAAGTACAGTCTCAATAAGATGTTGTTTTACCAGCTGAAGCGGGCGGAAGCGAATGGACTCGGGAGCGCCTTCCCACATGACAATTTTGTGGCAGAAAGGAAGGGACCCGTTCCTGAGAATATCGATAGCGACCTCGACCGCTTGGAGAGCGCGGGATTGATCGTCATTAGGCGCCACGACCCGACTCAAGTCCAGCACCAACCGTGGGTGATCGAACTTACGGAGCAGGGGAGGGCGGTCGGACGTAGATTCTTCGATAGCACAGAGACCTGGTTTCGCAGGGCAACCATCGAGACCAAGAAGGAAATCCTGCCGCTTAACCCAGCGAAACTCAAGGCTCGTGTCCACTCGGACTTCCCCAAGCTCCGACGGAAGTACATCGAAGTGGACGATAGCTAGGGTCGTCGGGATTCCCCAACCCCTTCCGATACAGCTTCCACTTTCCGCTCGGGCAAGATTGATTATTCACCGGGCCGGGACTGATCCACTATGGCCCGGGTCTCAACCAAGAACTTTGCAGTCAAATCCGATGTCAGGCGTATACTCCGATCAGTAGGATGCCCCCCGGAGATTCTGGAAGGGACCGCTCGGCGAATTGAAGCGGTCATGCGTCCACGTCGTCGCAACTCTGAAACCCCTAAGGACGTGGGGGAAAATCTTGGTCCCAGCGAGAAGTCCGAATCCCGGGGCGGCCTCTCCCGGGATCATGGCTCCCAAACCCCGAAGCGTTCCAAGCCGGTTGATATGCGTTAATAAGCGCGTCCTCCGCTGCACGAACGAACCAATCACTATCGATCTCAAGGTACCTGCACGTCATCTCGTCGGTATCGACGTTCTGCCTTCCCGCAATTTTTCGGAAGTGCTGAGCCAGGCGGGTCCGTAGAGTCGTATCAAGTGCCTTTCCCGCGTAGACGAGTGCACTGCTTCGATAGAGTACGTATACTCCCTTGACCGGAGGCGCGGCCGTCAGCGAGAGTGGATGCGCGGGACTCGCTTCCAACTTGTCGATTACTTGACGCCGAATCGCGACGTCAATCTCGAATGCGAAGTGATGCTGGTCACACAAGGCGGCGGAGGATTACCGCCGTCTCATATAGTCCTGTTCCGCCAGAGGGCTTCGCCCCTCTTCGCACCGAGGAGTTCAGAATGCTCCCTCCTACCCTCGTGGAGCGGAGCCCATTCGTGGCCTCGTGGGAGAACCCCACCATTTCCCCAATCTCGGCAAGGTACTTCTCTACAGGTACTGGGACGCCTTGAACGATTGAGTTTCCTACGACGATGATCGCGCGGCCCCCGGGGCGCAGAGCCGCGTTTAGAACGGTGAGGTAGCGGTAGGTGTCGTTGAAGTACGAGGCGACGTAGTTAGCCCACCCCTTCCCCCCGTAGACTCCGTGTTCCGTTCGTATCGCGCGGAGACGTCGGAGGGTGTGCGCTATCTCTTCATGGGGGAATGTGAGATGGATCGGGTCCCCGCCGCGTACGGTTTGCCAGTACTTTCCCATGCTACGTTCCTCGACATCCTTTTGCGCGGCGCCATCGGATACGAGCCCGAGCCACCACATCTGAGGGCGCGTGTTTCGGACGTAGTGGTAGTTGTTCAAGTACGGTGGGGAAGTGATCGCCAGGTCTACCTTTCCGTGTTCGAGGCTTGCATAATCGAGGAAGCTCGCGTTGTAGACCTTCCGCTCCGTGTCGGGTGTGCTCCCTGTCTTTTCCAACACGCGGATATCGGCGGAGAACTGGTCCAACTTCGCCGACAGAACCGCGTCGACGTCGGCGTTATCGATGAGAGGCTTGCCGGCGCCCGGGCGCGACCCGAGGGACGGCTCGTACGTGTAGTTCGAGAATGACACCATTACAGAGCCGAGTGCCATACGGAAGGCGTCTCTGACCCATACGTTGTCGATGGAGGCCATGTAATCGAGCGCGGCGAGAACCTTGCGCTCCACACGGGGACTGAAGAACGGAATGCGGGTCCTGAATCCGTCGGGGGGCCCGCGCTCCGGTTTCGGTTTCGACGCGACAAACGTGCGATACGAATCAACGGCCCTGCCGAGGTCATCGGCGCGTAGTTCGATGCCGGCGGCGAGCTTAGTGCGTGATACGAGGGCGGCCCACGGGTTGATCTCGAACCCTATGGTGTCGCAACCGTGGAACCGGGCTTCGAGCAGGGTCGTTCCGACGCCGGCGAACGGGTCCAAAACGCGGGACTTGGTGGTGCGGCCGTTGTACGCTTCGAGAGCGTCATTGACTAACTTGGCAGAGTAACCGGCAATCCAAGGGACCCATCGATGCAGGGGTTCGGTTCGGTTCCCCGTAAACGCCGGGTCATAGGCGGCTGGACCCCTGCCGTTCCCATTCAGGGGACGTATCTCCGATGCCTTGAGGTCCCCCCATGCCCTTGCGGTAACGACCATCAGAACCCGGACCCCCTCCCCCCTTTTTCCACTCGAAAGAGAGATGCCGAAACGGGTGACGGTGCCTCAGGCACCCTTGCGCCGCGTTCCGTTGCCGGCGTCGTGCCTCTTGAGCCGTGGAATCCAAGAGTTCCCGACTAAGCGCTCGACCGTGATCTTGTCCTGAACTTCGAGAGCGATGAACGCCCGGTCGATCTTGGCACGGGAGCATCCCACCTGTTTCGCCAGAGTCGCGACGTTCCAGATTCTCTCCGGGTCCTGAGTCAGTATCTCGAAGACTCGCTCTTCAACTTCAGTATCTCGCACAGACTCTTCCATCATGGCCGCAACACATCTTGAACGATGCGTTTGATATGAGGTCTTTCGAATAGATAAACGAAGCGTTAGATAAGTGACGTAAGAAATCAGGTGGAAGGCAAGTTTGAAATGCCTTTTAGACGCGTCCGTCGGTACGTCGCGTCAGTCCGACCTTGATGACTTCTTTCCCGATGATGACGGGGGCTCCGCCGAGACTGTCACGCGGCCGGCCTTGAGATCGACCGACCAAACAAGTTTGCCGTCGGGGACCGCATTGAGGATCTTGGCGACCCCGTCCGGGATCGTGGACCTCAAGGATTCGGACCCATCGCGTACCTTCTGTATCGAGGATACGAACGCTGACACCGACCCTCCCATCACTCTCATGGGCGGGCGACTACATAACTATGCCCTACATGTAGGCATACCAATAGCCGATTCGCTTAAATACTCACGAGAGTATAGGATACGCATAGCCTACGCGCGGAGGGTGAGGAGAATGACGGAAGCGGTGGAGCAGATGGGCGAGGCTGACTGGTGGAAGGCCCACGCATGGACGGACCAGCGGACCCCCGCGCTCGCCATTGTGGCTCGCGGGGACCAGATTCGGGAGGTCGCACCGAAGACCTACTCGGTTCGGTCCCAGAGCCATCCGGCGTCGGCATACACGGTCGCCGAGAAGTCGGGTCGGTGGTCCTGCGCTTGCGACTTCTTCCGGGCGACTTCGATGACCTGTATCCACATCGTCGCGGTCCGATACAAGATCGGTTTCGAGGAATCCGATCCCGCTCTCGCTGAGACGAAGGTCCGGTGTGACGCGTGCCGGTCGGAGACGGTTACCCTCCGGGGCATCAGACACAACAAGAGCGGGGACGTTCAAACGTACGTCTGTAAGTCGTGCGGTCGGCGGTTCATCGGTCGAGAGGGGTTCGCCAAGCGCCGCGCCGACCCGACCAACATCGCCCGCGCCCTCGATCTCTACTTCCGGGGCATGAGCATCCGCAAGGTCCGGGAACATCTCGAACAGGTCGAACAGCTACGCGTATCGCACATGACGGTCTTCCGGTGGGTCGTCCACTACTCCAAACTCGCGGCCGAGTGGATGGACGCACAGGGAGCACGGACCTCCGACCGCTGGCACATCGACGAGACGGTAGTGAATGTGAACGGAAAGAACGAGTATCTCTGGAACGTCATCGACCATGAGACCCGGTTCCTGCTCGCAACCCACGTCAGCGATAACCGAAGCCTCGCCAACACCCGCACTCCGATCCACAAAGCCAAGGCCGTCACGCCGGACCGCCCGGTGGACGTTCTCACCGACGGAATGAAGGCATATCCCGAGGCCGTCAATAAGGAACTCGGGCGGAAGGCGACGGCCTTCGATGATCCGAAGTTCGTCCACGGCGGTCAGTTCAACCCGCACAAGCGGGTCCCGAGCATCCGGGCCAAAGAGTCGAACAACCGCATCGAGCGGTTCCATGGAACCGAGAAGGAACGGTTCAAGGTCATGCGCGCGTTCGACGGGGAACTCGGAACGGTGATCCTCGCCGAGGGCCTACGAGTCCACTATAACCTCGTGCGAGAGCACCAAGCGCTCGGCATGACGCCCGGCGAGGCGGCGGGGATTCCGGTCGGAGACGGATTCCGGTGGAAGCGGATTATCGAGGAGGCAAGCAAGAGGGCGAACCTTTAGGGAATGAGGAGGGTTCTCAGAGCCAAATGGTGCGGTTCGCCAAATTCCTCGCCGGGTCTACCCCGACTGAAGAACGACTAGCGGCCTATCTGAAAGCCAATCCTGAATGGGTCCGGCTCGAATTCAAGGAGGCAAAGCAGGTTCCGACTCATGGCTTACGAAAATCTATCGCCGCCCTAGCCAGCACTTTCGGAGGCGACCTGTTCCTTGGGGTAAAGGACGATGAGACCATCGAGGGATGCTCATTCGACCCAAGTGCGCTCTCAAATGCCCTCGAACAGAGGGAGGCACCGGTGCATGAAGACGTCCGAACGAATCTTGTTGAGGTCGTTGGAGATCCTGAAACGATCTCGGTGGCGACTGGTAATCGTGTCTACTGGTTCAAAGTCCCTGAGTATGGATGGGTCGTGGCCGCGCTTCACGACGACGGGACGCTCGGGCTCTATGATCGTCCGGGAGCGAACAGCAAGGAGGTTGCGGGATTAGCTGCTGTCGATTTCTTCAACCGGCCGAATCGCGCGCGTCTGCTCCGGGGGGTTTACCAAGAGGCCGTTACAATCGAGAGAGTCTTTCAACCCGTCTTCCAAGGCGAAGGTTTCATCAACGAGGACGCGGTCGGAGCCCTCACTCGTCTTGTTAGGAGCAAAGGGTGGGACCAGTTCGCAAAGGCATCTGACCGTGCTTGGGTTCAGAGTGACGAGTACCTCGGCCTTTTCCTTCGCCTGCCACTGAGTTACACGGCGTGGGGCAAGCTTCCGTACCAGGTGCAACCGAATGAGATGGCCCAAGTTAAGAACCGAATGGCGGACGCGCTCAACCGTATGAGGACGCAACTGGAACAGGAGGGGATTCTCTCCAAGACCTAGGTGAGGGTCGACCACTGAGCATATCAGACGCCGAGCCGTGAAATGTTACAACCGACTACCGAGAGTCGTGAAGCCGCGATAACGTTACAGTTCCGTTAAACGCAAACGTTTATGTACGAATCTCAAGAGTCCTTCCTCGGAGCGTATGACGCTCGTCTGACAAACGGGAACGGAGAACTACCGATGAAGTCCATTATCCAGGAAGCGATCGCGAAACACCAGGAGAACCAGGCCCTGGTCGAGGAACGGAAGCCGGCCACGCCGATCTACGCGAACCCCGACGACGCCGAACTGGCGAAGTTGGCGGAGGCGTTGAAGGTCAACATCCGGATCGTCGGATGCGGCGGCGGCGGCTCCAACACCATCAACCGCTGCGTCGAGGAGGGGATCCAGGGCGCGGAGATGTGCGCGATCAACACCGACGCAAAACACCTCCTGACGATTCACGCTCCCCGCAAGATCCTCATCGGCCGACGGGCCACGAAGGGCCTCGGCGCCGGAGCGCGTCCCGAGATCGGCGAGGAAGCGGCCCGGGAGAACGAGGAGGAGCTGCGCCAGTTCCTGAACGGTGCTCACATCGTCTTCATCACCGCAGGCATGGGCGGGGGCACCGGCACGGGCTCGGCCCACCTCGTGGCGCGTATCGCCAAGGAGGCCGGGGCGCTCACCATGGGCGTCGTTACTCTCCCGTTCGCGGGCGAGGGCGCTGCGCGCATGGAGCAGGCTCGAGACGGACTCGAGCGCCTGCGCCGCGTCTGCGACACGACGATCGTGATCCAGAACGACAAGCTGCTCGAGCTCGTCCCCCGCATGCCGCTCGATTCGGCCTTCAAGCTCGCGGACGCGGTCCTCATGACCGCGATCAAGGGCATCACGGAGATCGTCACACGGCCCGGCCTCGTCAACCTCGACTACGCGGACATCCTGACCGTCATGAAGGACGGCGGGGTTGCGCTCATCGGGCTCGGCGAGAGCGAAAGCGCCACCGACCGAGTCACCGAAGCGGTCACGGAGGCCCTGACCTCCCCGCTCCTCGGTTCCGTGGAGCTCAAGGACGCCACGGGCGCCCTCGTCCGCGTGATCGGTGGACCGACCATGACCGTGAGCGAGGCCGAGAAGGCCGCAGCCCTGGTCGGTGGCAAGATCTCGAAGCGCGCCCGCATCATCTGGGGCTGCTCGGTCGAGAACTCCCCCGAGATGGAGAACACCATCAAGGTGCTCCTCATCATCACGGGCGTCCGCGCGCAGAGCCTCCTCGGGCAGAAGGGGGGCTACGCCGCCGGTGAGTCCGAGGAAGTCATCGACCTCGTCCGGTAGGCCTCGCCCGGTCCGACCCCGCTACCTCGGCCTCGAGGTGGCGGGGGAACACCTTCCCCCCCTACTTTCCCCGCGCTGGTGGGAGCAGACCCTGCGCACCGCCCTGGGTCCGGACGAAGGAGGAGCCGAACTCACGCTGCGGGTCATCCGCAGCGAGGGCCCTCGCGCCATCGTGGCGGTGGACCAGTTTCACCTTGCGCGCGCCCGCGCGGCGTGGAACCGTCCGGCCGACACGAGCGGCAGGGTCGGTCTCTCGACGCGGCGCGCGTGGGGAACGCTCGTGGGCGCCAAGGCGTGGATCCGGCGCGTTCCCCGACGCCGCTAGGCACCCTTCTCGACTTCGACCCCCTCGGGCCGGTCGTGGGACCGCGGGACGGCGTACTCGCTTAGTGGAGAGCTATCGAGAACACACCGAGGACGAGCGAGAGCGAGGTCACGGGAAGCGAGAACGCTATCGTCCCGAGCGACCCGTCGGATTCGTACGGGCCCTGGCAGGCGCTCGACGTGGCCGGCGCGCACGCGACGTGACCGGCGAACGCGGGGAGCGAGGAGAAGTAGTGCGCCCAGGCGTACGCGTAGGGCGTCTGGAAGACCAGCTTGAGCGGGTGCGACGGGTCGAGGATCCAGCCGAGGCCCGGCAACGAGAAGCGCGTCGTAGAAACGAGGTGCAGCACCACCGCGGCGGTCCCGAGACCGCTCTCGCTGCCGACGGTATCCAGGAACGCCGGTACAAAGACCGTGGCGATCCCCTGCGAGTAGGTGATCGGCGGAGGGTCGATCATGATCGGGTAGGCACCGGGCTGCGCGTAGACCACGGCTCCCTGGTCGAACGCCACCTCCGCGGCGGGCGCATAGGTGTTCCGCAGCTCTACGAGGAGACCGGCCGCGAAGACGCTCGCCCCCCCGGCGGCGAAGTGCGGGAAGAAGATGCAGACCCCGGGGGTCGGGACGTTGTAGATGGTGGTCCACCCCGTATAGGGGAAGTTCACCAAGGGACTGCCCGTGTTGTTGAGCGCGGTGTTGTTGTAGGTGACCTTCGACCCCGTGGGGGCCGGGCCGGTGACGTTGTCGGTCAGCGCCGCGGTGCCGTAGGGGCAGATCGGGGTCGCGGGGTTCACTGCATCGAACCCGTTGAAGTAGACGATGTATGGTCCTCCACTGTTCGAGGGCGAGACGAGGTCGTAGGAGCCCCAGGCCACCACGAAGGTGTGGCTCAGGCCGAGATTGCTGATCGTCACGGTATCGTGGTTTCCCACGAGCAGCACGTTCACGCTCCCTCCGCCCGTGTCGCTGATGCTCACGCTGTTGTAGTTGCCGACCACGGTCACGTTCAGGTTGGCCCCGCCCGTTCCCGATACCGTCGCGGTGTTGTAGCTCCCGACGATCTGGACGAGATTGTACGCGCCGCCCGCTGCGGAGACCGCGATCGTGGAGCTGTTGGTCGAGAAGTTCAGGACGAAGGAGACCTTCCCGTTCCCCTTGACGCTGAAGCTATAGTTGGTGGAGCCCGCGAAATTGTACCAGATGTTCGACTTCGCCGAGCCACCGCAATTGATGGACGTGGTGTTGGGCGGAGGCGGAGTGAGCGTGCACGCCGGAGCCGACCCGTTCTCGCGCCAGCCCGTCGGAGGAGCGTAATGGGTGCTGACCACCCCGAAGCTGATGTTCGCGGGCGGCTGCCCGGGGATCGACGAGACCGAAGCGCCGTCCGGGGCCGCGAACGGAGGCGCGCCGTCGGAACCGAGAGAGATCGGCTGGAGGACCGGGGCCCCGGGGATCCCGGCCCGGGCGACGCTCCCGAGGAGCGCCTGAAAGTTCCCGAGCTGGTTCTCGACCTGGATCTCGTGGCCGAGGTCGTTCGCGGCCATCTGATTCGGAAGCGTCGTCGTCAGATAGTTCGCGAGGAACGTCACGACGAGCAAGAGGCCGAGGATCGTGGCGACGGGCGCCACTTGGGCCTTTCGCGCACGGCGGCGCCAGCGCCGAGCTGGTGCCCGACGGGATGCCGCTCCTCGAGGCCGCGCGAATCCCCGCGGAATCCGCACGGCGCGCACCGGCGCGGAGGGCGACGAACGAGGGATCCGAACGCGATGCATAGGGAGGCCGGGGGTGTATCTAGCCGAGTTCACCGTATTAAGAGCTATGGGAACGAGGTCGTCCCGGGGGGGGGTAACGGAGGACCGGCTCCGCGAATCTTATCTCTCCCCCTCCCTCCCCCGTCGGGGTACGGGGAGTGAGTTCCGAGGACGGCGCGCCGGTTCGCATCGAGCGGGCGCTCCTCTCGACCGACGACAAGTCCGGGCTGCCGGGACTGGCTCGGGCCCTCGCCGGGCTGGGAGTCGAGCTCTGGGCGACGAGCGGCACGCGCAAGGCCCTCATCGACGGGCACGTCCCCGTGCGCCCGGCCGAGGAACTGACCGGGATCGCTGCGTGGTTCGGCGGTCGGGTCAAGACGCTGCACCCGGGACTCCTCGGAGGGATCCTGGCCCCCCGCACCGACGCGGGCCGCCGCGAGCTCGCCGAGCGCGGGCTCCTCGCGTTCGACCTCGTGGTCGTGAATTTCTACCCCTTCGAACGCCATCTTGCCGAGCACCCCGACGCCCGCGACCGCGAGGAGTTCATTGACGTCGGAGGCGTCACGCTCGCCCGGGCCGCGGCGAAGAACCACGAGTGGGTCACGGTCGTCACCGACCCGCAGGAGTACTCGAGCCTGGTCGAGGAACTGGGGGCGAGTGGCGGCTCGGTCTCCGCCGCGACCCGACGACGCCTCGGCGTGAAGGCCTTCGAGCGGTGCACGGAGTACGACGCGGCGATTGCCCGCGGGCTCGGCATCGGCGTCCGGGGCCCGGAGGAGTTCCCCGCGGAGATCGTGCTGCGCAAGGAGGCGCTCCGGTTGCGCTACGGGGAGAACCCCCACCAGCGGGCGGCGACGTACGAGGCGCTGAGCCCTCCGGGAGCCGGCCTGCGGCCCGCCCCGTTCGCGGTCGTGAAGGGCGACGTGCTCTCCTACACGAACCTCCTCGACCTCGACACCGCGCTCGGGATCGTTTCCGAGTTCGCGGAACCGGCCGCCGCGGTCGTCAAGCACGCCACTCCCTGCGGTGTCGCCACGGGGACGACCCTTTCGGAGGCCCTCGCGAACGCCATCGCCACGGACCCGGTCGCCCGCTATGGGTGCGCGATCGCGGTCAATCGCCCGTTCGGACCATCCGACCCGGACGCGCTCAAGGGGATCTTTGTGGACCTGCTCGCCGCCCCCACGTTCGACCCGGCGGCGCTCGAGCTGCTCGGCCACCGGGCGAAGCTCAAGGTCGTGCGGACGGACCCTCCGGCCCGGGACCGACCCCGCTGGGAGGCGAAGAGCGCGCTCGGCCGTCTTCTCGTGCAGGAGGCCGACCGGCGCGAGCTCGTCCGCTCGGAGCTCCGGTGCGTGACCCCGCAGGCCGCCAGCGAACGCGAGCTCGCGAGCCTGGAGTTCGCGTGGAAGGTCGTGCGGCACGCGAAATCGAATGCGATCGTGATCGCCGACGGGAACCGGACGGTGGGGATCGGGTCCGGGCAACCGACGCGCGTGAAGGCGGTCGAGCTCGCGCGCGATGTCGCCGGCGAGCGGGCGCGCGGAGCGGTGCTCGCCTCGGACGCCTTTTTCCCCTTCCCGGACGGGCTCGAGGTCGCTGTGAAGGCCGGGGTTCGAGCGATCCTCCAACCCGGTGGGAGCCTCCGGGATCCCGAGGTGATCGCGGTCGCCTCGAAGGGGGGCGTCGCGATGTACTTCACGGGGTGGAGGGTCTTCCGCCACTGACGGGTCGGGGCTCGAACGCGAAGTGCCGCGCGAGGATCACCCGGAAGGCCACCGGGTCGATCGGTCCGATCGCGCGCGCCTTCTCGCGCCCGGCTTCGACGAAAAGGAAGGTCGGGAGCGTCTGGATCCCGTACGCGCGGGCCACCGCGGACGCCTCATCGATGTCCACCTTCGCGAACTTCACTCGGCCGGCGAGCTTCGCCGCCAGGTCGTACACGGTCGGTTCGGTCGCCCGGCAGGGGCCGCACCAGTCCGCGTAGAAATCCACGACCACGGGCACCGGCGAGCGCACCACCTCGCGGTCGAACGTGGCATCCGTGACGCGCCGAGGACGGTGCGAGTCGGACGTGGGTCGTCCCGACAGTTCCGAGCCGGCGTCGCGCTTTAAGCCTGAGCTTCGTCCGGCAAGGGGCGACCGTGCCTCCTCGCTCCCGTTCCTCCGAGGTCCTGCGACCCCCCGACGCGGTCGCGCAGGCCCTCCTCGGATGGTATCGCCGCCACCGTCGGGCACTTCCGTGGCGCCGGAACCGCGAACCGTACCGCGTCTGGGTCGCCGAGGTCCTCCTGCAGCAGACCCGGGTCGCCCAGGCGGTGCCGTACTTCGAGCGGTTCGTGACCGAGTTCCCGACCCTCACCGAGCTGGCCGCCAGCCCGCTCGACCGGGTCCTCAAGATTTGGCAGGGAGCGGGCTACTACGCCCGGGCCCGCCACCTGCACGCCGCGGCCCGCAAGCTGGCGACCGAGCGAGGCGGCGAAATGCCTCGCACGGTGCCCGAGCTCGAGGAGCTCCCGGGGGTCGGGCCGTACATCGCCCGCGCGGTCGCGGCGATCGCCTTTGATCTCCCGGTGATCGCCCTCGAGGCGAACGGACTCCGGGTCGCGGCCCGGTGGACCGGCGAGACGGACGACGTGCGTCGGCCGGAAGTGCGCGCCCGTCTCGAACGGACGCTCGACGCCGTTCGGCACGACGCACCCGCCGGGGAGTTCAACGAAGCCGTGATGGAGCTCGGCGAGACGGTCTGCGGGCCGGACCGACCCCATTGCAGCGACTGCCCCGTGTCGTTCGCCTGCCGTGCCTATCGAGAGCTCGAGGACCCGGGGGCGTTGCCCCGCCGACCCGCCCGCCGACCCCGGCCCCATATCCGCGCCGCCGTGGTCGCCCTGATCGACCGGCGAGGGCGCTGGTGGGTCCAACGCCGCGCCCCCCGGGGTCTCTTGGGGGGGCTCTGGGAATTCCCCGGAGGCAAGATCGAGACGGGCGAGACGCCCGTCGCGGCGGCCCGACGGGAGCTTCGGGAAGAGTGCGGGCTCTCCGTCCGTCGCTTGGAGCCCCTCGGGGTCGTTCGACACGCGTACAGCCACTTCACGGTCGAGCTCCACATCTTTCGCGCGCGGACGAGCGGTCGCATCGGAACGCGGGCGACCTCGAATCGTCGGTGGGTCACGGCGTCGGAGTGGCGGGGTCTGGCGATCCCGAAAGCGACGGAGAAGGTTGCCCGCCGGCTCGCCCGAGCGACGGCGGGTAGAGCTTTCCGGGGTTCAGGATCCCATCCGGATCGCAGCATCGCTTCACCCCGTACAGTAGATCGACCGCCGAGGGTCCGAGCTCCCGGGCCACGAAGTCGACCTTGAGCCGTCCGATCCCGTGCTCGGAGCTCACGGTGCCGCCGAGCTCGAGGGCGGCGTTCAGGACCGCGGTGCGGACTCGCCGCCCGGCGGCTGTCGCCGGGTCGATCGTGAAGTTCGGGTGGAAGCTCCCTTCCCCTAAGTGCCCGTAGAGGTAGAGCGGCACCCCCGCGTTCTCCGCGATCGCGCGCAGCCGTACGAGCAGCTCGTCGATCTGCGTCAGTGGGACCGCCACGTCCTCGCGCACCCGTGGTCGGGTGCGCTCGTCGAGCGCGACCCCGCTCGCGCCGCGCAGGGTCCACAGCTCGTCAGCGTCCGCGAAGACGGTCGGGGAACGCTCCACGCCGACCGCCCGAAGCGAGGCGATGAGCGCCTCACGGCCAGCCGCGGCTTCCCGGTCGTCGTGCGCCTCGACCTCCAGGAGCAACAACGAAGCATCGGCGGGCCACTCCGCGTTCCTGCGCTCGGCGAGCACCGCGGCCGTGGCCCGGTCGAGGAGCTCAACGGCGGAGAGGCCCCGGCGGCTCATCGGGCGGAGCCGTCGGGCGACGCGCGACAGCGAGACCGAGGACGGTAGGGGGACGACGAGGCCCTCCCGACGTTCGGGCAGGGGAGCCAACCGTAGCGTGACCTCCGTCAGGAGGCCCAGCGTTCCCTCGCTACCCACCAGGAGCTGCACTAGGTCCGGGCCCACAGAGCGCTTCGCGACGCGGGAGCCAAAGCGGGCCCGTTCTCCGGTACCCAGGACCGTCTCGAGCTCGCGGACCCAAAAGCGGGTCGGCCCATAGCCGAACGACCGGGGGCCCGAGGCGTTCGTCGCAACATTCCCTCCGATCGTGGCCACGGTCCAGGAACCCGGGTTCGGTGGAAAGAAGACTCCGTGGGGGCGCAGCGCGCGCTGTAGGTCCCGGTTGACGAGGCCCGGCCCGGCTCGGACCCAGAGCTCCTCGGGGTCGACCTCGAGGAGGGCGTTCCACCCGGAGAGGTCGACCACCACCGCCCCCTCCGGAGGTACGGACTCCCCTTCGAGCGACGTCCCGGCGCCTCGCGCCACGAGCGGCACCCGCGTGCGGCGGGCCCATCGCACCAGGGCGACCACATCGTCGACATCGGCCGGGGCGACCACCGCCATCGGGTTTCCGACGAGGAACGATTGGTCGTGGCCGAACGTCACGAGCTCGGCCGGCGCGAAGCGGATCACCCCGCGGACGGTCTCGGCGAGCGACCGCCGACCCACGGACTCCATGCCCGGAGAGACCGCCCGGGAGCTTACCGATGGCGCCGAGTGGGGGAACGCCCCGCGCTACCGGAGGGGTGCCGTCGGGGTCACCCTACCACCTGGCTGACCACCCGAAGGAACTCCCGGATCGCGAACGGACGTGGAAGGACCGCCTTCGCGCCCGCCCGGAGCGCCTCGGCCTCAGCGGCCGGAAGTCCCGGCGGCAGGATCACGACCGCTCGCAGCTCCGTGTGCAACCGCAGCGCGCTCGCGAGCTCCCCGCTCCAATCCCCGCCCTTCGCTTCCAGGTCCCGCAGGAGGAGCCTCGGTTCGGAGGCGGTGGGCAACTGCTCGAGGTCCTCGAGCGAACGGGCCTCGTAGATCACCGGAAAGCGGTAGAGACGCAAGAGGCCCCGGAGGAGGAGTCGCGTGTCGTCGTTCGATCCCCAGAGGACCGCCGGGGCGGTGCGGATCGCCGGCGCGCCGGCCACGGCGCTAGCGACGGTGCTCTCGGATGGTGAAAGCCGTGATCCTCGCGAACTCATCGTCGGGCGGGCCCGGCCCCCCGGCCCGCGGGTATGCGTTCCTGCTTAAGAACCTCCGCCGAAGGCGGAACCGGTCGGGAAACGGCCCACCCACCATCTTCCGGCGGCCCGGATAACTATATAGTCCCCTGAGGCTTTTCGATAGTTGGCCTCGGGCATCGGTGGAAGCGGCTCTTGGTGGCACCGTCCAAGAGACCAGGGGTCCCTCCACCGGTGCCTCCCTTTTGGTTGCTCCTCGAGCGATAGGTTCTTTTGCCGCAGTGCAGGAGTTCGCCCGATGGCGACCCTCTTCGGTCCTTCCGAACAGGACCTCGAGCGGCTGCGCTCCACCGTCCGTTCCCTCGGCACGACCAGTGTGCCGGGCCTCGCAGCCGCGCTGGCGTGGCGGGCTCGCAAGGCGGAGAAGCTGCTCGCGCACGAGCTCGCCCGACCCAACACGCCCCTGCTCTACGAGCCCGGCCGACGGGTCGTGCGCTGGAGATCGGCCGTGCCGGCGCGAACGGCCCCCCCCGGG